>JBHIEF010000096.1:0-15331 GCA_046760465.1 Armatimonadota bacterium
TTGGTGCCCTGGAGCGTGGGGTTCCAGGCGAAGGCCTGGTTCTCCAGGACCGTTTCGTCGAGGGTAGGGGTAGCGCGGTAGTCCCGTGGCGCGTAGCCGCAGGCGCCGCCCTGGTGGTGGTACTGCCACTCCTGCGGCCAGCCGCCGTCCGCGTAGGCGGCCAAGGCCTTCTCCCAGACCTCCTTGACTTGAGCGCCGGGCGTGGTGTTGGCGATGAAGGTGGCATCCACGGTGGCGCAGGCCAGCAGCTTGGCGCGCAAATCGTCGCCGGGCTCGCCGAAGTGCACCAGGCGCGTGGCGCAGGCCCACAGGCCCTGCCAGCGGCCACAGACGACGAGCATGGCGTACTTCTCGAGGGTCTTGGTCCGCCTGGGGATGGGATGGCGCCACTTGAAGGCGCGCTCGTCGGTGGCCACCAGCACCACGCCGGGGATCAGCCCGCCCGCCATCAGCTCCTGGGCGAGCTTGCCCGCGATGAGGCCCTCCGTGTCTCCGGGCCGGATCTCGCGGGCGACAGTGCCCAGCGCCCTGCCCACTACCTCGCCGGCGTAGCGATAGCGCTCGACCTCGGAGGGGGTCAGGCCCCAGCGCAGGCGGGCGAGGTCGGCCGCGACGTTGTCACCGGGCCCGAGTGCGTCGGTGCCAACCGCGCGGCCCGCCAGCAGGCCGTCCAGCTCGGCGGCAGCGTCCTCCCACCACGAGAAGGAGCGCATATCCAGGCCCAGATCGGCGACTTCCTCCTCCTCCAGGCGGCAGGCTTCGATGTTGTTGGTGAGGATGAGCGCACTCTCGGGGGTGACGATCACGTCGGCGACGCCGGCGTCCGTTGCCGTGGCCACGTGGCTGTGGCCGCCGGCCGTGATCCAGGCGAAGTTGGCCTGCGTCCGCAGCAGGACCGCGTCCAGGCCCTTCTGGCTCATGTAGGCGCGCACACGCGCCAGTTTGTCGGCAACTTCCTCCTGTCGGGTCAACTCGATTCCTTCCCCCTCAGGCCTGCGCGGGGCTGGTCGCCGGCGCCACGGACCGCTCGCCCGGGATGGTATGCGCGATCCTGCCCCCACGGTGCAGGCGCCGGTAGCTGCGGTTGACGATCATGTACAACGCCGCCCTGCTCAGACCGCCGCGCCAGACCAACATGCGCCGCAGGATGGACCGCCGGGAGTAGAAGCGGCGGTAAGTATAGAGGCGGCCCTGTCGCAGCTCGGCCGCGGTCATGTTCCGCGGTCGGTAGACCACGTGGCTCATGGTGTAGCGCGACCAATCCCAGTCGGTGATGCGTTGCTCCCGCTTGAGCTGGTCGTAGAGCGCAGTGCCCGGGAAGGGCGTGAGCACGGCGAACTGCGCCGCGCTGAGCTTGACGCGCTCGGCGAAGGCCACCGTCTCCCGAAACACGCTGGGCCGGTCGGGGTCCAGGCCCAACACGAAGGAGCCGATGATGTCAATGCCATGCCGATGGATGGTGGCGATGGCGCGCTCGTAGTCCACCGCGAGGTTGGGTCGCTTGTTGGCCGCGGCCAGGCTGTCCGCGGAGAGCGACTCCAGCCCGACGAACATCGCTATGCAGCCGCTGCGAGCCATGAGCTGGAGCAGTTCTTCGTCCTTGGCCATGGCCAGGTCGCCCTGGCCCACCCAATGCAGCTTGAGCGGCAGCAAGGCCTCGAACAGCTCCCGGGCGCGCCCCGGGCTGGCCACTATGTTGTCGTCCAGGAAGCCCACCCAGCGCGAGCGCAGGGAACGGATCTCCTCCACGACTTCGGGAATGGGACGGAAGCGGTAGCGCCGGCCGAAGGTGGGGCTCACCGAGCAGAAGCTACAGGCATGGGGGCAGCCGCGCGCGGTCTGCACGACGTTCACGGTCAGATATCCCTCGGTGCGCAGCAGGTCGCGGCGCGGGATGGGCAGGTCGTCGAGCTGAGGCCGCTGGTCAGGTCGGTAGAATTGCCGCGGCCGGCCGGCGGCGAAGTCGGCGAAGACGCGCGGCCACTGCCTCTCGGCCTCACCGACCACCACGGCGTCCGCGTGCTCGGCGGCCTCTTGGGGCAGGGCAGAGGGGTGCATGCCCCCCATGACCACGGGCACGCCACGGGCGCGGAAGTGGTCGGCGATCTCGTAGCCGCGCGGCGCGGACGCCGTCATGCAGCTAATGGCCACCAGATCGGCGGCTTCCGCAAGATCCACGGGCTCGACGTTCTCGTCCACGAGGTGGATCTCGACGCCCGGCGGCGTCAGAGAGGCGAGGACGGGTAGAGACATGGGAGGCATGAGCGTCTTGCCGCCGTTCCAGAACGCCGGCATCCACGAGGGTGAGACCACCAGTAGTCTCAAAGGTCAGCCTCCACCACACTACGCAGGCACGATGGGGTCATTGCCAAGGGGGCTCCCTTCCGCGATGGGCCGACGATGACCATCTCGCCCCCGCCAACGGGGGGCCAGCCCGGCCGCCGGTAGGACGATCATCGCTGCTTGTCTCCCCTTCGACGCGGGGCGGCCTCTCACCTACCCTCCGGTGTTGGCGGGCGGGATTGACATTCCCGAGGTATGTGTGCTAGACTACAGTCACTCGGGCCATCACACGCTCTCCGAAGCGTTGGGCTCGAGGCTAGGGCTGTCGTTCGCCAGCTTGTTCCGTAGACGTACCTCCGAAATGAGCTGACCTGCGACCGGCTAGCGAGTGCGAGCAAAGGAGGTGCGTCTCATGGCCACAGGCACGGTCAAGTGGTTCAACGGCAGCAAGGGCTACGGCTTCATCGAGGTCGAGGGCGGCGACGACGTGTTCGTGCACTTCTCCGCCATCGTCGGCGAGGGCTACCGTGAGCTGAACGAGGGCGACCAGGTCGAGTTCGACATCACCCAGGACGCCAAGGGCCCGCGCGCCGAGAACGTCAAGGTCATTCAGTAGCAACGGCCGCGTTTCTCAAGCACATGACCCCCGCTGCGCAAGGCAGCGGGGGTTACTGCGTTCTGCTCGTGGGCAGCGCGCGTGCCAGACGAAACGGACTCCGACACCTGGGCAACAACGGCAACGCTCTGCGGCGAATCCCGGTTGACTTCCGCAAGCATATCGGGTATGCTAACGACAACCACCCCGGAGCTTCGGCGAAGGGGAAGCGAAGGCCTGGCTTCGGCCAGGCCTTCTGCGTTCTCCGGGACGCTTCGATGGCGACCAGAGTGTACGTTGACGGCTTCAACCTCTACTACCGGGCGCTGAAGAACACGCCTTACCGGTGGCTCGACCTGTCAAAGCTGTGCCAGCTTCTCCTCCCCGAAGATCAGATCGAGCGGATCAAGTACTTCACTGCCATCGTGAAGGCACTGCCGAGAGACCCAGATCAGCCCAACCGACAGCGCGTATACCTGCGCGCCTTGACCACGATTGCGAACCTCGACATCTTCTATGGCAAGTTCCTCTCTCACAAGGTGTGGATGCCCCTGGCGGAGGGCCCGGGATTCGCGGAGGTGATCAGGACAGAGGAGAAGGGCGCCGACGTGGCCCTGGCAACGCATCTTCTACATGATGCCCACCTGGGCAAGTATGACACAGCGGCTATCATCTCCAATGACACTGACCTCATACCGGCGATACGAATGGCTCGACACGATCTGCACAAGAAGATCGGGCTGCTCTGTCCCCAAAAGCGTGTCAGTGCAGAGCTCGCGAGCGAGGTAGATTTCTGCAAGAACGTCCGGCGGGGTGTCCTGCGAGCAAGCCAATTCCCAGAGACGATGAGTGACGCCCAGGGCACTTTCCACAAGCCCCCGAGCTGGTAGTGCGCCCCCTTTCGTGCGGGAAGTGCGTTGCTGCCGCTGGCGCCGTCAAGCCCCTCCGGCCACCTTGACGCCCTGGGCGCGCATGGTGGGCATGACCATGCCCGGCTCCTCGCGGTAGTCGGAGCTGATGGCGTCCACATTCTGGAGCAGCTCGAGCATGTTGATGCCCAGCATGGTGCTCTTGACGGGGTAGGCCAGCTTGCCGTTCTCGATCTTGAAGCCGAAGTCCACGGTGGCGCTGATCTCGCCGGTGACGGGGTTGGGCGAGACGCTGCCCATGTTCAGGTAGATGCCGTCATCGGTGTCGGCGATGATCTCTTCGGACGTGGCCGTGCCCAGCTTGGGGATGGTATTGGTGGGGCTGATGCCGCCGCGCGTACTATGGCCAGTGTTGGGCTCCTTGGCCTTGCCGGCCGTGTAGGAGTTGTGCAGATACGTCTTGAGCACGCCCTCCTCGACGATGGTCAGGGGCCGGTGAGGGAAGCCCTCGCTGTCGTGCGGGCCGGAGCCGAAGCCGCGCGGGATGAAGGGCTCGTCGGTGATGGTCAGCAGCGATGAGGCGACGCGCTTGCCCTTCATGCCGACCAGGTACGAGCGCTTGCGCTGGATGTCCTCGGCGTTGGCGTTGCTGCACAGGGACCGAATCAGCGAGTAGCTGGACAGCGGGCCAAAGACCACAGGCAAGGTGGCGGTGGGCACCAGGCGCGCGCCCAGGAAGGAGAGCGCCTGCTCGGCCACCTTCGTGCCCAGGCCCTCGACGGCGAAGTCCGACAGGACCCGGCCATTGTCGAAGTCGTAGTAGGAGCCGACGTCGTCGCCGCGCTTGATGATGGCAAAGAGGCTCATGCCCACCGACGAGGCGCGCAGGTAGGTCTCGACCCCCAGCGAGTTGACCAGGGCGCGCTCCCAGGAGCTGACCCCGGCCCCGCCGGCGACGATCATATTGCCGTCCACGGCCTTGGCTTCGTCCACGCCGGCCAGGGCCCAGCCAATCACCTGCTCGATGCCCAGGTCGGCCACCTTGGGGTCGTAGAGGCCCTCCACCTGCTGGTACTCGGCCGGCTCGGGCAGGGAGACGAAGTCGGGGTCGGGCTCGGCCACCTTGGACATCTCGGCGGCCTTGGCGGCCGTCTCACGCACCAGGTCCTCGTCCAGGCCGGAGGCGCTGGCCCAGCCCGTGCCGCCCTTGTAGAGGGCGCGCACCGACACGCCGGAGCCCCAGCTGGCGTCGCTGCTCTTGATGGCGTCGCGCTCGATCTCAACCTCGAGGTTGTGGCCGCGCCAGGCCGAGGCGTCTGCCTGCTGGGCGCCCTCCTTGACGGCCACCTCGCAGGCCATCTGCGCCAGTGCCACTAGGTCTTCAGCCATGTTTGCGCCCCTTCCCTGTAGTTCAGGTAGCGTCGGGAGTCGCCCTCACTCCTGCCCGCCCACGACCACTTCCTGGACGCGCACGT
Source organism: Armatimonadota bacterium (assembly GCA_046760465.1). Taxonomy (GTDB): domain Bacteria; phylum Armatimonadota; class Zipacnadia; order JAUWAU01; family JBHIEF01; genus JBHIEF01. Next base: position 5,223 of record JBHIEF010000096.1, read on the forward strand.
GCGGCCCGCCGCCGTTGACAGGCATGCTCTGGCCGCTCTTGCCGCAGTTGCCGGGCATCTCCATCTCGAAGGCGTCGCTGACGCCCTCCACGTTCATCAGCGTGTCCAGGACCATGCCGGAGATGGACACGTCGCGGATGTGCTCGGCCAGCTCGCCGTTGCGGATCATCCAGCCCTCGCCGGCGTGGCAGGTGTACTGGCCCTTCTCACACATGACGTAGCCCCAATGGCCGCCGCTCATGTAAATACCCTCGGCGATGTCCTTGATCAGCTCCTCGAAGCTCTGCTGGCCCGGGACGATGAAGGTGTTGCTCATGCGCACAACGGGGCGGTGCTGGTAGCTCTGCGCACGGGCGCTCCCGTTGGGGGCGGCGCCCAGCTTCGCGGCCGTTTGCAGGCTCTGCATGAAGCCGACCAGCACGCCGTCCTTGATGATCTGGCGGCGCTGGGCAGGCACGCCCTCCGAGTCGTACTTGTAGCTGCCCCAAGACTGCGGTATGGTGCCGTCGTCCACCACGTTGACGCAGTCGGCGGCGATCTTCTCGCCCAGCTTGCCCTCCAGGATGGACTCGCCGGCCAGCACGAGGTCGGCCTCGGCGTTGTGCCCCAGGGCCTCGTGGACGAAGAGCCCGGCAATGGAGGGAGCAAAGACCACCGGGAACTTGCCGGCGGGGGCGCGGCGGGCGGACAGCAGAGCCACGGCACGGTCGGCGGCCTTGACCGACAGCTCCTCCGCGGTGAGGCCCTCAATCAGCTCGAACCCGCACTGCTTGCCCTTGTGCTCGTGGCCGCGCTGCCGCACCTCCCCCTCCTGGGCCGTCACGTTGGCGCCCACCATGACGCGCATGCTCTCGCTGTCGATGAGGGTGCCCCGGGTGTTGCAGAGCACCATGCGCTCGGTCGTCTCGCTGTAGGAGACGCTGGTGTTGACCAGCTTGCCCTTGTGTTTGCCGATGGCCGCCTGCTCGTAGCCCCGCAGAATGTTCATCTTCTCTCCGATGGGGACCGAGCTGGGGTCCTTCTCGTACTCCGCCGTCACCTTGTCCTCCACGGCCTCGGCCTCGGCCAGGGCGCTCATCTCACCGAGGCGCTGCCTGCTGGCCTTGGCCATAGCGAAGGCTGCCTCGATGCACTCGTCCATCTCGTCCTGGCGGGCCGCGGTCATGCTGGCAAAGCCCCAGGCTCCATCAACCAGCACGCGCACGCCCAGGCCGCTGCCGGAGGAGGTATTGACCTTGTCGGCGCGTCCGTCCTGAAGCAGCACGTTGCTGCCCACACTGCGCACGGCGCGCACGTCGGCGAACTCCGCGCCCATCTGCGCGCACTTGTCTCTAGCTTTCTGGGCTAGCTCCTTCATCGCAGTCCTCCGTGCTGGCGGCATCACAGACGCTCTACTGTCGCCCCGTCCTCGGCCTGGCACACGTACACCTTCGGCTCATGGCCGATCTGCTCCAGATAGCGCCGCGTCAACTCCTCCGTGTAGGCCTCGATGGCCTCCTCCTCGCACAGGCACACGGAGCAGCCGCCGAAGCCCGCGCCGGTCATGCGGGCGCCGTGGGCGCCGGGCACGTCCACGGCCGTCTGGCTGATGATGTCGAGGGCGGGGATAGTCACCTCGTAGTCGTAGCGGTGGCTGTCGTGCGAGGCCGAGAAGAGCGGCCCCAGCGCCTCGATATCGCCGCGTCTCATGGCCTCGGCGGCCGCCAGCACGCGCCCGTTCTCGGTGACCACGTGTCGAGCCCTGCGGTAGACGACCTCGGGGAGCAGATCCCTGTGGTCATCGAGCTGCTCCAAGGTCACGTCGCGCAGGGCCTTGATGTCGGGCAGCGCTTGCTGTAGCAGTTCCACGGCCTGCTCGCACTGAGCGCGGCGGGTGTTGTACTCCGAGTCCACGAGCTGCCGCGGCACGGCCGTGTCGCACACCAGGAACTTGTAGCCCTCGGCGGGGATGCGCACGGCCTCGTGGTCCAGACTGCGGCAGTCAATCAGCAGGGCGTGGTCGGCCCGGCCGAGGAGGCTGATGAACTGGTCCATGATGCCGCAGTTCATGCCCACGAAGTCGTTCTCGGCCCTCTGGCAGAGCAGGGCCATCTTCACCGGCTCCATCTCGAAGCCGTTGAGGGCCTGGAAGGTGACCGCCGAGGCCACCTCCATGGCCGCGGAGCTGGATAGCCCCGAGCCGATGGGCACGTCGCCCCACACCGCGCCATCCAGGCCCCGCAGCTCAATGCCCTCCTCCTGGAGGAAGTGAGCCACGCCGCTCATGTAGTTGACCCAGCGCGTCTCGTCCAGGCGCCGAAGGTCGTCCAGGCTGACCTCGGCCCACTCGTCGAAGTTCTGCGAGTAAACGCGGAGAGTGCGGTCCTCGCGCGGCGAGGCGGCGATGGCGATGTGCTGCGCCAGGGCGATGGGAAAGACGAAACCGTCGTTGTAGTCGGTATGGCCGCCCATGAGGTCCACCCGCCCCGGCGCGCGGCCGACCACGGCGGGCGGGTGGCCGAACTGCTGCTCGAAGACCTGCGCGATGTCGGTCATGCTCGCCCCTCAATTGCCTTCTGGATGTTGCTCACTTTCTCCCTGCACGCATCCCCGAACAGGTTGACGTCCGTGCCCACGGTGAACAGCCGAACGCCCTCCTGCATCCAAACGGCAATCGCCTCGGGCTCAGACTCGAAGGTGCCGACGGCCAGCCCGACGGCCCGGCACTGGCGCACCGCGCCGCGCATGAGCTCCTGGAGCTCTGGGTCCTCTACCTGGCCCAGCTTGCCATAGGATTGGGACAGGTCGTAGGGCCCTATGAAGACCACGTCCATGCCCTCCACCTCGAGAATCTCGGCCAGGTTCTCCACTGCCTCGCGGTCCTCTATCTGGCCTACCAGCATAACCTCTTCGTTCGCACGCCGGAAGTACTCCTCGGCGTCCAGGCGGGCGTAGCGCGCGGCGCGCGAGGCGGCGTTGACCCCGCGCTCGCCCGCGGGCGCGAACTTGGCCGCGCGCACGGCCATCTCCGCGGCCGCAGCCGTGCTGACGTGCGGCACACAGACCCCGGAGGCGCCGGTGTCGAGCGCGCGGGTGATGTGGCCGGCGCTGTTCTCAGGCACGCGCACTATGGTCGGCAGATCCACCGCGTCGGCGGCGCGCACCATGTGCTCGATGGTCTCGATGCCGTGCGGACCGTGCTCCATGTCCAGGAGCACGAAGTCGAAGGCCGCAAGCCCTGCTATCTCTACGAGCCCCGGCGCCGGCAGCATCACGAAGGGCCCGAAGACGGGCTCGTCGGCCTCCAGCTTCCGCTCTAGCTTTGCGCCGCGCATGGGCCTCTTCCCCACCTCACGGGCTGCGCAGGCCGTGGGGACGCCTTCATTTCGGTGAGCGAGGGTCGTGGTCCTCCGTTGGGTTGACACTGCGGCCCGGCAGGGCTATCCTCGCCAGCGGCCGAGTCTCGTCGCTTGGCCGAGAGGATGGGCTTGCTTGGCCGAGGTGTCGCCGCAGCAGCGCCGGGCGCGGCGCGGCAACTGGGTGTTCCAGCTTTCGCGCCGGGTGCGACACGCGCTGGATCGCTCGGGCATATCCGAGCAGTCGGTCCTCATGGGCCTGGCCCTGGTGGTGGGCCTGAGCGCGGGCGCGGGGGCGGCATTCTTCCGTTGGCTCATCCGCCAGTGCCAGTGGCTCTTCTTTGACCAGGGCTCTCAGTGGCTCGGCTTCCTGGGCAAATACGGCCTGATCGCCATCCCGGCTCTCGGTGGCCTCATCGTGGGCCTCTTGGTCTACTTCCTCGCCCGTGAGGCCAAGGGACACGGGGTGCCCGAGGTGATGGAGGCGGTGGCACTGCGCGGTGGCATCATCCGCCCCCGGGTGGCAGTGATCAAATCCCTGGCCTCCTCGATCTGCATCGGCTCAGGGGGCTCGGTTGGCCGGGAGGGGCCGATCGTGCAGATCGGCTCCAGCCTGGGGTCCACCGTTGGGCAGCTATTTCGTCTCTCCGATGCTCGCATTCGCAACCTGGTCGCCTGCGGCGCGGCTGGCGGCATCGCCGCCACCTTCAATGCTCCCCTGGCCGGGGCGTTCTTCGCGCTTGAGGTCCTTTTCGGCGAGTTTACCGTGGAGTCATTCGGCGCCGTAGTGGTCGCTGCGGTGGGCGCCTCGGCGGTGGGCTGGAGCGTCTGGGGCAACACCCCGGCCTTCCAAGTGCCCAAGTACGCGCTGGCCAGCACGGCCGAGCTGCCGTTTTTCGCGCTGCTTGGGGTCCTGGGCTGTCTGGTGGGCGTGGCCTTCACGCGGTGCCTATACTGGCTCGAGGACCTTTTCGACCGTGTGCCCCTGAAGGAGTACGTGAAGCCGGCGTTGGGCGGCGTATTGGTAGGCGTCGCCGGCCTGTACGGCTACCGGGAGGGCGTGTTTCCGCCCGTGTGGGGGGTCGGCTACGAGACCATTGGCAGCGTGCTAAACGGGGAGCTGCTGGGGACGGTTGTGCTGGCGCTGCTGGGTCTGAAGCTGCTGGCCACGTCGCTGACCCTGGGCTCGGGCGGGTCCGGCGGTGTCTTCGCCCCCTCCCTGTTCCTGGGGGCCATGCTGGGCGGCGCTTTTGGGGTGGCTGTGCAGACGCTCATACCGGGCACCACCACCAATCCCGCCGCCTACGCCCTGGTGGGCATGGGCGCGGTCTTTGCCGCCGCCTCTCACGCGCCCATAACCTCCATCGTCATCGTCTTCGAGCTGACTCGCGACTACCGCATGATCCTTCCGCTGATGTTCGCCTGCGGCCTGGCAACGGTGCTGTCCCGGCTCCTCAGCCGCACCTCCATCTACACCGAGAAGCTGCACCGGCGGGGCCTCCATCTCAGCCTGGGCCGGGACATCAACCTGCTCAACACAGTCACCGTGGGCGAGGCTATGACCACCGACCTGCTCACCGTCCGGCCGGAGGCCAAGGTCACCGAGGTGCTGGACCTGCTACAGGAGACCAAGCACCACGGCTTTCCGGTGGCCGACGAGCAGGGCTGCCTGCACGGGGTAATCACGCTCCAGGACGTGCGCCGGGCCATCTCCGAGGGCCACCGCGACGCGCCGGCCAGCGAGGTGGCCACGCACAGGCTGTTGGTGTGCTTCCCGCACGAGACCCTCAACGACGCCCTGCGCAAGTTGGGCCTGCGCGACGTGGGGCGCATCCCCGTGGTGGACCCAGCAGACCACCAGAGGCTACTTGGCCTCATCACCCGCAAGAACATCATCGAGGCGTACAACAAGGCCCTGCTGAGCGCTCACGCCGACCTTCCTGCGACCATCGAGACCGAGACCTTCGAATGAAGCCACGTTCGCTGCACCGATCGCTGCTGGTCGTCGTCAGTCTGCTGCTGATCCTGCCGCCCTCCGCGGCGGACCTGGCCGCGTTGCGCGGACGACTCAGCTCCCTGGTTGCCCATCCCGGGCTGCGCGGCGCAGGCGTGGGGGTGGAAGTGGCCGACCTGGCCACGGGAGAGGTCCTCTTCGACTACAACGCCTTGCAGCCCCTCACCCCCGCCTCGGTCATGAAGCTGGTCTCGGGCGCGACGGCGCTCGAATACCTGGGGCCGGAGCACGTATTCCTCACCACGGCCGCGGCGGCGGACCCCATCGGGCCGGACGGAGCCCTGGCGGGCGACCTGTATCTGGTGGGCAGTGGCGACCCGACCGTGCAAACCGCCGACCTCAAGGCGCTGGCGGCTGAACTCAGGCAGGCCGGCCTGCGGCGGGTGAGTGGCAACATAGTGGCGGACGCAGGCTGCTTTGCAGATATGGGACCCGGGAGCGGGTGGGACCCACGCGATGAGGACTATCGCTACGCGGCCGAGATAGCCGGCCTGGCGCTCAACTGGAACGCGCTGGAGGTGGCGGTCGTGCCGGCCAAATCGGTCGGCAGGCCAGCGGAGATACGCACGATACCGCGCACGGGCTACGTGGGCCTTGAGAACTCCACGCGCACGGTGTCCGGCAGCAGGCGAGGCATAATCTCAGCAGACCGACGCTCGGGCACCAACATCCTCAAGGTCTCCGGCACCATAGGACGCTGGCACGCGCCTGTGACCTGCATCCGCACGGTACACGAGCCCGACCTGTACGCCGCCTGCGTGTTTCGGGAGGCGCTGGTGGCGGCCGGCATCGCCGTCGAGGGCCAGCACGCCCGCGGCCGCACGCCGGAGCAGGCCCTGGTGCTGGCACAGCACCAGTCGAAGCCCCTCCGCGACATCTTCGTCCCCATGATGAAACACTCGGCCAACCTGACGGCCGAGTGCCTGTACCGGACCGCCTCCTTCGCGGTCGAGGGCCAGGGCTCGGCGTTCGCGTCTGCTCGCCTGGCGTGCGCCCTGCTGGAGGCAGCTGGGGCCGACACCGGCCCGCTGGTGCTGGCGGACGCTTCGGGCTTGTCGCGACGAGACAGGCTCACGGCCGACTGCCTGGTCAGGCTGCTGCGCTACATGTGGCTTCGGGGGGCCTACCCGGACGTCTTCGTGGACGCACTGCCCATCGCGGCGGTGGACGGCACGCTGAAGAAGCGGATGGCGGGAACACGCGCCGCCAACAACCTGCGCGCCAAGACGGGCACGCTCACGGGCGTGTGCTCCCTGGCGGGGTACGTAGTCAGCGCCGACGGGGAGCTGCTCTGCTTCGCCATCCTGATGAGCGGCTACCAGGGCGGCGCCGACCGGCCCAGGCGCATCCAGGATCAGATGGGCGTGGCGCTGGCGGAGTTCCGGCGCTAAGTCGGCACAACCTCGGTATCCCGAGGGCTGTCGTTAGTTCCCGCCGGCCTTCATCTGTGCTAATCTGTGGCGATTGCCGCCGTTTGAGGTGAGTCCGCTTGGCCTTCCTGATCAAGATCGAGCAGTGGTCGGAAAACCTGGAAGAGGCCACCATCGGGCAGTGGCTCAAGGCCGAGGGCGACGCGATCGCCGTCGGCGAGAGCGTGGTGGAGATCATCACCGACAAGGTGACCTTCGAGTGGGAGGCTGAGGAGGCGGGCGTGCTGCGGCAGATAGTGGCCGCCGAGAAGAGCGTGGTGCCGGTGGGCTACGTCATCGGCGTCATCGCGGCGGCCGACGAGGAGCTGCCCGACGTGGCGGCCATCAACGAGGAGCTGACCAAGCAGAAGCGGGAGCTGACGCTGGAGGCGCCGCGCGAGGTGGTGCGCAAGGAGGGCTTCGGCAAGATCAAGAAGGTCAGGGCCGTGCCCGCGGCGCGCCGCGTGGCGCGCGAGCGAAACCTCGACCTGGCCAAGGTGGCCGAGGCCATCAGCGAGGACCGGCCGATCACCGTCGAGGACGTCGAGAAGTACCTCCAAGGGCAGAGCTAGCCCCGACGCCCGCCGGGAGGGGGAGCCGACATGAGCGACTTGACCGACAAAGCGGCCATCGTGACCGGCGCCTCGAAGGGCATCGGCCGGGCCATCGCCCTGCGCCTGGCCCAAGAGGGTGCCAATGTCGTGGTGGACGACGTGCAGGGCCAGATCGGGCCGGCCTGGGAGGTCGTGCGCGAGATCGAGGCCCTCGGCCGGAAGGCCGTCGCCATCGCCGCCGACGTCACCGATCCCGAACAGGTGGCGGCCCTGGTGGAGGGAACAAAGGAGGCCTTCGGCCGCATAGATATACTGGTCAACAACGCCGGCATCCTGCTGGACAAGGGCCTGTCCTTCATGAAGGACGAGGAGTGGCGGCAGGTGCTGGCGGTGTGCCTGGATGGCGTCTTCTACTGCATGCGCGCGGTGTCGGCCGACATGCGCAAGCAGCGTTCGGGCAAGATCATCAACATCTCCTCCGATGCCGGCATCATCGGAGACGTCATGCGCGCCAACTACTGCGCGGCCAAGGCCGGCGTGATCGGCCTGACCAAGGCGGGCGCGCGCGAGTTCGCGCCCCAGGGCATCTGCGTCAACGCGGTGGCGCCGGGCATGGTGGAGACGGACATGATCACCGACCTGCCGCAGGCGCGCAAGGACGGGATGCTGGAGCAGATTCCGCTCAAGCGCTTCGCCCAGCCCGAGGAGGTGGCTGGCCTGGTGGCCTTCCTGGCCTCCAGCGCCGCCGACTACATCACCGGGCAGGTCATCTCCGTGGACGGCGGGTTGAGGATGTAGGGCGTACCGTGTCATTCCGAGCCGAAGGCGGAGAGTCTCGGCGCAGCCTTCCTGCCTGGCCCGAGATGCTCCGCGTCGCTCAGCATGACGATGCAGGAAGCCAATGAAGCGAGCAGTCATCACCGGCCTGGGTGCGGTCACCTGCATGGGCCACGACGTGCCCAGCTTCTGGCAGAAGCTCATCGCGGGTGAGGGCGGCATCCGGCCCATCACCAAGTTCGACACCACCGGCTATCGCAACGAGCTGGCCGGTGTGGTGACCGACTGGGACTTCGGCAGATGCGGTCTGGGCGAGGCTGCCGACACCGATGAGGCCACGCAGTTTGCCCTCGCCGCGAGCCAGGAGGCCCTGACCGACGCTGGGCTTGGGCCCGGCGACTGCGATCCCGCGCGCGCAGGCATCGTCTACTCCACCAACTTCGGGGGGGCCACCTCGTGGGAGGCCTTCGTCGAAGGCGGCGACCCGGAGTGCTTCCGTGAGTTCGACTTTGGGCGGGCGCTGCACCACGCCGCCGAGGCGTTCGACTTCCATGGGCCCTGCACGCTGCTGAGCATCTCCTGCGCCTCGGGCGGCGCGGCCATGGGCGCGGCCTTCGACCTGATCCGCTACGGGCGGGCCGAGGTGATGCTGGCGGGGGGCCACGACTCGCTCAGCCCCTCCAGCCTGTCCGGGCTGTCCATCCTGCGCACGGTCAGCCCGACCATGATCCGGCCCTTCGACGCCCGCCGGGATGGCACGCTTTTCGGCGAGGGCGCCGCGGCGGTGGTGCTGGAGGAGTACGAGCGTGCACGGCGGCGCGGCGCGACCGTCTACGCGGAGATGCTGGGCTACTGGCAGAACAACAACGCCTACCACATGACCGCTCCGGACAAGGAGGGCGAGGGCATGGTGCGCGTGCTGGCGCGGGCGCTGGGAGATGCGGCGGTGGACGCGCGGGAGCTGGACTACATCAACGCCCACGGCACGGGCACCAAGTACCACGACGCTACCGAGGTCAAGGCGATCAAGGAAGTCCTGGGGCAACACGCTTACGACATCCCAGTCAGCAGCATCAAGGGCGCCGTCAGCCACATCATGGGCGGCGCCGGCGTCATCGAGGCCATCGCCACCCTCCTGGCCATGCGCGACTCGGTCGTCCCGCCGACCATCAACTACGGCGAACCCGATCCCGAGTGCGACCTCGACCACGTGCCCAACCAGGCTAAGGAGTGGCCGGTCAAGTGCGCCGCGTCCATCTCGGCCGGCATCGGCGGCAGCAATTCGTGCGTCGTCATGGCACGCGAGGCATAGCGACTGCGCCCGGCACGCCACGCTTCAGTAGGGAACCTAACAGACGCGCCACTCGTCTGGGAGGGTGTTCCACGCCCCGCACAACGCGCCCAGAGAGGTGAGGCACGGTGACGCCGATGCGAATGCTGCTGTGTGTGGCTTGCCTGGCCCTGATGCTGTCGCTGGCGATGGGTCAAGACGAGCAGGCCGACGTTGACGACTGGCACCAGAGGAACGGCCAACTGGCCGGGGAGCTGGCCCGCGACCTGCGCATGACTGTGGCGCGTGACCAGCTGGAGGCACGTCTGGCGCAGGCCAAGCTGTCCCTGGACCTGGAGCACGCACGCGTGGAGTGGGAGGTGTCGTTGACCGGCTCCCTCAGCCACCTCAGCGCTCTGGCCGAGCCGGAGGCGGGCAACTGGTCGCAGTACACCAACGAGCTCTCGAACAAGACCTACCGCTACACCAACGCCTGTCAGCAGGCCGTCCAGGAGTACCAGAACAGCCGTAGCCAGTCGCGAAGCAGCCGCTATTACGACCGCACGAGCGAGTTCAGCCGCGACGTGCAGTGGGCCCTGAGTCGTCTCCAGCGGCGGGGCGGCGGCATGGTCCCGGCGGGCGGCGGTGGAGAGGCGGCGCCCGTGATCGTGGACCTTGTCCCAGTCTTCCTCGAAGCCGGGCCCTCGCAAGCGGAAGACCAGGCGCGCAGCGCATATGAGCAGGCCCTGG
>JBHIEF010000097.1:0-15257 GCA_046760465.1 Armatimonadota bacterium
TCAACCTGGCAGGATTCTGAGCGTGAAACGACAGGCCATCGTCGCCCTCACCTTCATCGCCGGGCTCTACTACCTCCTGGAGTACGTGCTTCCCGAGAAGATCGTCCTTGGGCCCGTCGGTCGGCAGGTGGTCATTGACACGCATCTGTACCGCTGGGTGGAGCCGCTGGGCATCATGTTCTACGTGGTGGGGGCCTTCAACATCGGCCTGGGAGTAGGGCACCTGCTGCGGGCGCAGGGGCGAGTGCTCTGGCGGCGAGGGAAGGGCTTCGTCAACAGCCTCGGCTTCTACCTGGCCTTCTTCGGCATGTTGGTGGTGGGCTTCTGCTGGAAGCACTACGAGGCCGCCGGCGGCCAGCCACCCAGATGGGTGTCGGTCGCCTATGACGTGATGTTCCACCGCATCTTCATCAGCCTGGTGGCCTCCGTGTTCTCGCTGCTGGCCTTCTACATCGTGTCCGCGGCCTACCGCGCCTTCCGCGTGCGCAGCCTGGAGGCCACGCTCATGATGCTCTCGGCCGTGATCCTCATGCTGGGGCAAGTGCCCCTGGGGCAGTGGATGACCCAAAGCCTGCACCCAGCCTTGCAGCTTCCCACCATGGCCAGTTGGATAATGGACGTGGTGAACTCCGCGGCAGTCCGCGGCATCATCTTCGGCGCCACGGTAGGCGCCATCGCCATGGCCCTGCGCATCTGGCTATCGCTGGAGCGCGGGGCCTTCTTCGAGAAGCAGATCTAGAGCATGAGCGATTGGCTCTACAGGCTCCAGAACCTTGACCGGCGCGTCCTGTACGCGCTGCTGGTCGCGGTCCTCGTCCTACCCATGGTCGTGCCCATTCGCCAACCCGTGCACGTGTTCCCTCGGACGCAGGCGCTCTACGACTTCATCGAGTCCGCTCCCGAGGACGAGACCCGGAAGGACAAGATAGTGCTGCTGCTGGCGGATTGGGGCGGGGGCAGCAAGGGAGAGAATTGGCCCCAGACCGAGGCCGTGATCGAACACATGCTGCGCCGGGGCGTCAAGTTCGCCATCATGGGCGTGGACCCGGTAGGCGTCGCCCTGGCCCACCAGATGGCCCAGAAGCACTCCCGGCGCTACGGGCGCACGTACGGACAAGACTGGGTCAACTTCGGCTACAAGCCCCTGCCGGGACAGGCCATGCTCAGCTTCGCCTCCGACATCCAGGGAACCGTGGAGCGGGATGTGAACTACGACCCACTCGATCAGCTTCCCCTGATGAAGAGCGTGCACAGCATGGATGACGTTAGCCTGCTCTACGAGGTGTCGGCGGCGCCGGGGATCATGGCCTGGATAGGACTGGTGCAGCCCACCTACGAGACGCCCATGGCCTTCGGCTGCACGGCCGTCTGCGCGCCCGAGGTCATGCCGTATCTGGACAGCGGTCAGCTCATCGGCCTGCTTGTCGGCATGGCCGGAGGCGCCGAATACGAGGCCCTGCTCGACAGCCCCAGGCAGGCCACCCAGGCCCTGCCCATGCTGTCGCTCAGCCACGTTCTCATCATCGTGCTGGTCATCCTGGGCAACATCGGCTACGTGATCACCCGCGCCCGCAGCCGGGAGGGCAGCTAGATCCATGGAACACGCGGCGGGCCGCATCGGAGTGTGGATCGGGGCCATCTGCGCGCTCGCCATCTTCTCCTTCGTCTACAAGGAGAACCGCATCTACCGGTTCTTTGAGCACGTGTTCATGGGTGTGGCCGGCGGCTGGGGTATCGTGGTCATGTGGACGGACGTGCTGCGGCCCAAGTGGTTTGACCCCATGGTGAGCGGCTTCAAGGCACTGGCTGGCGCACAGGGGCACGACAACCCCTGGCAGGCACTGTGGGTGATCGCCATCTTCCTGGGCGCGGCCTGGTACTTCCAGGGCAGCGAGAGGTACGGGTGGATAGCGCGCTTGGTGATAGCGCTGTTCCTGGGCGCCGGCGCGGGCCTGGTCTTCAGGGGCGAGTTCGGCGCCAACTGGCCGCAGGTCCTGGCCTCCTTCAAGCCGCTGAACACCGTCAACAACGTCATCTATGTGGTCACCATCATCTGCGTGATGATCTACTTCTTCTTCTCGGTAGAGCGGGACAACCCGGTCATCAACTACGGATCTCGGGCGGGCCGCTGGCTGCTGATGATCGCCTTTGGGGCCTTCTTCGGCAATACCGTCATGGCCCGCATGTCTCTGCTCATCGAGCGCCTCCAGTTCCTGTTCGGCGAGTGGCTGGGCCTGGGACCGTAATCTACCTGGCGCTTGGCGCTGCGCTTGCCGGGCTGCGGCAGGTCACGCCTGAGATCCGGAGAACCCTGGCCCATCGCGTGCCACGTGGGAGCCGAGCGGTCGGCGCGGCACCACGCGGACCAAATGAGCAACTGGCCTTCGGAGGGGACAATGACCGAAGCCGGCGAGCCGCGAGGACCCATCTGCCAAAGCTGCGCCATGCCTATGGAACAGCCAGAGCAGTTCGGCACCAACGCCGACGGCAGCAGGAACGAGGAGTACTGCTGCTACTGCTTCCAGGGCGGCCACTTCACCGCACCGGAGCTGAGTCTGGAGCAGATGCAGGACAAGCTGGTGCAGATCGCCGTGGAGCGCGGGCTAATGCCTGAGGAGAAGGCAAGGGAACTGGCGACTGCCGTACTGCCCACGCTCAAGCGATGGCGAAGGGGTGAAGGTGATGCGTAGCTGCCTCGTCTGCCTACCGATGGCGCTGGCGAGCGTCTCCGTGCTTCTCGCTCAGGAGGAGGCACCGCTGAGCGACCAGACCCAGGCATGTCTGCTCTGCCATCAGCAGTACAACCCCGGCATAGTCGAGGACTGGCGCGCGAGCAGACATGCCCAGGTCACTCCCGAAGCGGCCATCGCCAAGCCACAGCTGGAGCGCCGCGTCTCCAGCCAGGACATCCCCGACGGCCTGCGCTCCGTCGCGGTCGGCTGCTACGAGTGCCACGGGCTAAACGCGGCCCAGCACGAGGACAACTTCGACCACCTGGGGTTCAACATCAATGTCATCGTCTCCCCCAACGACTGTCAGACTTGCCACGCCGATGAGGTGGAGCAGTACTCGGGAAGCAAGAAGGCCCACGCATTGGCCAACCTGCGACAGAATCCCGTCTACCACACGCTGGTCGAGACCATCACCAGCCTCAAGCAGGCGAGGCAGGCCGACTTGATCCAGTCGGAGGCATCCGACTACACCAAGGGTGACACGTGCTACGCCTGCCACGGCACGGAGGTCACGGTGGCGGGCATGAAGACCATTGCCAGCGACCTGGGCGAGGTTGAGGTGCCGGACCTGGTCAACTGGCCCAATCAGGGAGTGGGGAGGGTCAATCCCGACGGCAGCCGCGGGTCCTGCACTGCGTGCCACCCGCGTCACAGCTTCTCCATCGAGATCGCCCGACAGCCCTACACCTGCGGTCAATGCCACCTGGAGCCTGACGTGCCCGCCTACAACGTCTACCGGGAGAGCAAGCACGGCAACATAGTTGACTCCCACAAGGCGGCCTTCAACTGGGAGGCCGTTCCCTGGAAGGTGGGCACGGACTTCCGCGCGCCCACGTGCGCCACCTGCCACAACGCCCTCATCGCCGACCCGGCGGGCGAGCAGATCGTGGCGCGCTCACATGACTTCGGCGCGCGGCTGTGGGTCCGGCTCTTTGGGCTGGTGTACGCGCATCCTCAGCCCAAGAGCGGGCAGACTCACTTGATCAGGAACGCGGACGGGCTGCCTCTGCCCACTACGTTCACGGGTACGCCGGCCTCCGACTACCTGATCGGCGAGGCCGAGCAATCGCGCCGCCGGGGCGACATGGTGAAGGTGTGCCAATCGTGCCACAGCGCCAGTTGGGCCCAGGGGCACTTCGCCAAACTGGACAACACCATCGCCGAGACCAACCAGATGACTCTGGCGGCCACGCAGCTCGTGCTCAGGGCCTGGAACCGGAAGCTGGCGGACCGGGCCAACCCCTTCGACGAGGCCATCGAGCAGAGGTGGATCAAGCAGTGGCTGTTCTACGCCAACTCCGTCCGCTATGCCTCGGCCATGGGGGGACCGGACTACGCGGCCTTCAAGAATGGCTGGTGGCAGCTGACCAACAACCTCCAGGAGATGAGGGAGTTCCACAAACTGAGGGGAAGAGGTCGCAGATAGGCACGGGTAAGCACATCACGGGGGAATTGCATGCCGAAGTCGAAGATCAGCTTCGCAGTTGACGCTCTGATGATGCTCTGCGTGACGGCGATAGCGGGACTGGGGTTCCTGTATCGCCATATGGCGAAGGGGGATGAGGCACTAGGCAGCCAGTTCGGGCTGTTCTGGCTGGGGAGGGGCCGCCACGAGTGGGCGGAGCTTCACTTCTTCCTGGGAATCGCCTTCCTGGTCTTCCTGACGTTGCACCTGATCCTGCACTGGAGTCAGATCGTCGCCCTTCACCGCGGCCTGGTGTCTGCGAAGACGGCGCGCTGGGTCATCGCCATTGCCTTCGCCCTCATCTGCCTGGCTCTGATCGGCTTCTCCCTGGTGGCGAAGCCCGAAGTGAGGGACGTGCGTGGACGGCGGGACGCGGCAGGTGTAGAATCAGTATCTGAAGCAACGCCACTTCGGCTCGACAGCGCGCCTGCCGTTGGTCGGTAGGCCCTGGGCTGCGGTGGCGCCTACCTCACCTCAAACCACAACACCGCCGGCGGGTCCTCGGCGACGCCGGTCAGGTGGTGGTCCTCGCCGGGCTCGATGATGACCACGTCGCCCGTCTCCAACTGGTGCACCTCATCGGGGTCGTCGAAGGGCCCCATGGGCAGCGTGGCCCTGCCCTGGAGAATGACGAACACTTCCTCGCAGTCGTGCACATGGTAGTCAGTGTGCGGCGTCTCGGCACCCTCGTACACGTGCAGCCCACCGTGGGTGATGCGCTTCCCCTCGGTGAGGTCTGCGAAGGCATGTGCCCCGCCGGTTTCGGTCAGGTTAGCCAGGCGAAAGCGCTTCATCGTCGTTCCTCCCGCTGGATTCGCATTAGGCAGGCGGCGCGGACAACTCCGCCAGTTGTCTGGCCAGAGCCCGGTTCTCCGCGTGGCCCGTCCGGCAGGCGACAACCAGTCCTACCAGGGGACGGTTGAGTAGGTACAGGTCGCCCAGCAGGTCCACTATCTTGTGCGCCGCGAAGCCGCCGGGCGCAACCGGCTCGGACAGGCGGTCCTGGTAGGCGACCACTGCGTTCCCCTCGTCCCCGCCTCTCAGCAGCCCGGCAGCAATGAGCTGACGCGCCTCCTGCTCGGTGACGAACGTGCGCGCGCCGGCCAGGCGTGCGCCGAAGGCCTCTCGGTCGGGGGCGTAGACGGCGTGGTCTCGGCCGATCAGCCGGTGGGGGTGCTCCAGGTAGTAGTAGAAGGTCGTCCGGTCGGCCGGCAGCGCCGCCAGGAGCTTGTGCCCTTCGTGGAGCACGACCGGCTCCGACACCTCGATCGGCTCAACATGGCCGGCCAGGTCCCGGACGCCGGCTTCTTCGATCATCTCCAGGAAGGCACTGGCGCTGCCGTCGAATATGGGCACCTCCTCTTGGTCAACGCTGACTCTCACGTCCGTGATGCCCGTCGCCCACAGCGTGGCCAGCAGGTGCTCCACGACGAAGACGGCGTGCTCCCCCAAGCGCACGGCGGTGCAGTTGGCGGCGTCTGCTGCGTGCTCGATGTGCAGGGGGATGTCAACGCCAACGTCCTGGCGCCGGATCGCCAGCCCGTTTCCGGGCTCGGCGGGATCCAGGGAGAGGGTCACCTGCTCACCCGTGGAGATGCCCAGGCCCGTCCGCGACACCGGCCTCTCGATGGTCCTGCGGCGCATGGCGCCCCCTGCTCCTTCGCGTAGGAAGTTGATCACGCGTGGCCGGTCAGACCGGCCACGAGCCCTCGCAGATCGTCTCGGCAGGGCCCGTCACCCAGAGCGTGCCCGCGCTATCCAGGCAGACCTCAAGCACGCCCCCAGGGCTGCTGATGCGGGCGGATTCTGCCAGCGCGCCGCGCAACTGGCCGGCGGCCAGTGCGGCGGCTGCCCCCGTGCCGCAGGAGAGCGTCTCGCCGATCGCCCTTTCCCAGATGCGCACGCGCGCGCTGTCCGGCGCCTCGGGCAGCAGCCAGACGACGCTCGTGCGCGGGTCGCGCGCCGCGGCCGCGTCGCTCGTGCCCGAGTGTCTCTCCAGATAGGCACTGGCCACCCCCCACTCGTCGTCCGGCAGCTCGTGGTCCACCAACAGGACGAGGTGTGGTGTGCCGATGTCCACGAATATGGCTCGGGTCAACTCTCGCCGCAGTCTGCCGGGAACGGCTTGAGCGTGTCTCCCCCGCCACGTGAGGCGAACCTCGCGCACATCGGCCCGCCCCAGCTCCGACCGCACGGTGGCCTTGTTGGCCTCGCCGCTCAGCACCTGCACTCTACGCGCTCCCGCAGCAGTTTCGATGCAGACCACTTCGCTCCCTATGTCACCGCGGTCGTGCAGGTGCTTGGCGGTGCAGCGCAGCCCGTTGCCACAGAAGTCCTCCGTGCCGTCTGGGTTGAACATGCGCTGGCCGAAGTGGCCCTCACCGCCGACCGAGACCACCAGGATCCCATCGTGCCCCACCGCCCGGTGCGCGTCGGCCGTGGCCACCGAGAGCCGCGACCAGTCCTGTTGGTGCACCTCGCGCGTGTCGAACAGCAGCAGCACATTGCCCGCAGCGTGCATCTTCCAGAAGTGCAGTGAGTGCTGGACAGAGGGCATGCCGGTGCCTGCGCAGTCCTGTCTGCGCTAGGTGGGGAATTCCTCCAGGCGCATCTCCGCCGTTGCCGCCACCCGCTGGAACCAACGACCGCTGGGATCCAGAGCGGGAAACCACCACCATGAGGGGCGCCGGTTGGCGTGCTCCAGTGTATGCACCCGCATGGCGTCGCTGACCGCCTCCAGGCGCGCCAAGGCCATCTCGCGTCGCAGGTCTTGGTAGCGTCGTTGTAGGTCCCGATGCGCTTCGGACGCCACCAGCTCACGGATGCGGGCGGCATGCGCTTCATAGTCGCTCTCCGCCTGTCGCAGCTCGCGCCGGGCCTCTCGCCTCTCCGCTTCCGTGGCCGCGTGGAAGCCACCCAGCCGTGCACGTAGCGCCCGGATACGCGCCAGCCTGCCCCGCTGCTCCTGTTTGAGGGCCTGGATCTGCCTGCCCGACTCTCGCCGTGCGCTGGCCACCTCGGTGAACCGCTCGCGGAGGCCCTCTGGCAGATACCCGCGCCGGGCGAGCAGCTCGAGCAGGTCAGCCGGCTTCGTGGCGTCGGTGCACTCGGCCACGAACTCCTCGGCCTCGCGGAGGGCCTTACGCCAGCGTGCCGCCAGCTCTCGACTGCTGAGTTCCTGCGCGCCGAAGGCAGCGGCCAGATGCCGCGGCAGGCGCAGCTTGGTGTCCACCTCGGCCATGCTGTCCCAAGTGCTGTAGCTCAGCCGCACCACAGGATGCAGCTCCAGTTCTATGCCTGCCTGGGTCAGAGACCTGACCATCTCGAACGTGCGGGGCACGTAGACGGATGCCCCCTCATGCAGCAGCATGGGGCCATCGCGACAGAACATCAAGGGCAGCGCCACGGCCTTGCCCACTACAACGACCTCCGGGCCGAACTCGGCTTGCAGGGCCGCTGCCAGATCAGCTCGGGTCTCGATCTTGCTGCCGGCGCGGCAGCGAACTGGTTCCCCAGGCATTTGCACGACCGCGTGCCGACCCTCGATCCGAATGGTCCCTCTTCCCCGGCCGAACGACACCACGTCGAAGGGGATGGCGCCGGGGCCAAAGCGCTCCAGCGGGTAAATGCCGGAGCCGGCCACGGCTCGATCGTAGGCCCGCCTGCACGCGTCGGCTGTCCGAGGCGACAGGAAGAGGCCAAGCGCGTCAAAGCGCGGCAGGCCACAGGTGTCCGCGTTGAAGCGGAAATGCTGGCACGAGTGGGCGGTGGTCAGGTGGGGGCACCGGCGTCCAACCAGACGCGAGTAGAAGGTCGCCATCAGCTCCGTGTACATCGCGGACAGCCCGCGTTGGGGGTCGCTGCCGGCGGCGCGCGCCAGGTCCTGCCTGATCTCGCCCATCACTGCCAAGGCCCGTTCCCGCTGCCCTCCGTCGGCCAGGCACCGGGCAGTGTCCGCCACCGCCCAGTCGAGCAGTTCGATGAGCGGGCCGGTGAGCTTGGAGGCGCGCACCTCGCAGGCTGCCAGGTTGCGCTCGGCTCCGTACACGACCCCCCGCCAGCCGTAGGCGGCCGTGTACTTCTCGTAGAAGGCACGCTCGCCATCAGGATGCTCTGCTGCCAGCCGCCGCAGCGGTATCCCCGCGCTTGCCAGTTTGGACCTGCTCAAGGGCACCTCGGCGCCGAACAAGGAGGAGACCTCGGCGATGGCCGCCCACAGGCCGCTGGTGGCTCCTTCATCATGCGGCACGATGGCGAAGCCCTCGGACGGCAAGCCGCCGGCCAGCTTGCTGAAGTAGTCGGTATCGTGGACTCCTGCTATCACCTTCAGCGAGGGCGCAAGTTGGGCTATGGTCAGGCAGGCAACGGCCTTGACCGGCTCATCCCAGAGCACCGTCTGGCCGAAGGCCATGAGCGGCGCGCCCGTGGCGTTCAGCCGCTTCATGCACTCGCGCACAGAGGCCGTGAACTGTAGTCGCCCGCCGGCCACGCCTACCTGGCTCTGTGTTCTGGGGGAGGGCATAGTCACCATCATGCTCGCGATGGTACGGGTTAGCTTGCGGGAGTGGGACGGCCGTGTGGCCTATAGATAGCTGGCGTACTCGTCCGTTTCCCAGTCGGTGACCGCCGCCTCGAAGCGCCAGGCCTCCTGGCTCTTGAGCGCGACGAAGTCCTCGACGAACTCATCCCCGAGCCACTCCCGCAACGCCCTGCTGCGCTTGAGTTCCGGGAGGGCTGCGGTCAGACTGCCGGGCAGCCTGGCCCCGGGGTCCGCCGCGTGCTGGACGTGTCCCGTGAGGGGATCGCCCGGGTCCAGGCCGGCCTCGACGCCGAGCATGCCTGACGCCAGCACCACGGCGATCAGCAGGTAGGGGTTGGCGTCGGCGCCGGCAATCCGGTTCTCTACACGTATCGGCTCTCCCGGACACCGGATTAGGCGGACGGCTGCCGTGCGGTTGTCCTGGGACCAGTTCACGTGCAGCGGCACCGGCCCTCTCGTCAGAATGCGCTTGTAGGAGTTCACGGTGGGCAGGTAGATGGCGGCGGCCTCGCCGGCGAAGGCGAGCTGGCCAGCGACGAAGGCCCGGCACTGCCTACATGCCTCAGTTCGTGGCGAGCCGGACGATGGACCGTTCGGCGAGGGCTGGCTGACGGCCCCGCAGTCGCCTAAGTCGTGCTTGGCTGCGTCCTGGTCCACGCCCAGGTGCACGTGGAAGCCGTTGCCGCTCTCGTTGGCCAGGGGCTTGGCCATGAAGGTGGCCAGCAGACCCTCCTGGGCTGCGATCTCCTTCACGACGTTGCGGAACAGGAAGGCCTCGTCCGCGCTGCGCAGGGGATCGGCCCGCCGGATGTTCACCTCGAACTGGCCCGGCCCGTCCTCCGCGTAGCTGCCCTCCACGCCGAAGCCCATATCGGCCAGTGCCGTCCACATGCGCGACAGCGCCCGGCGCTCCTCCCTACCCAGCCGCGTCCGCAGAGCCTGCTTGCCGGGGGGCAGTCGCGCGTGGTCCTCTGCTTCGAACAGGTAGAACTCAAGCTCGGCCGCCACCTGGAAAGCCCATCCGCGCTCCTGAAGACGGTCCAGCACGCGCCGCAGTACGTGCCTGGGTGCAGAGGCCATCTCCCGGCCGTCGGCCCCGTGCAGATCGGCCGTGACGACGGCTGTGCCGGGCTCATATGGCACCGGCCGGAGCGTGGCCACATCCGGCACGGCCAGCATATCGGGCCAGCCTGCGTCCTCGAAGCGCTTCCCCGCCGCGCCCGTCTCGCCCCGCAGATCCATGAAGAGCGGGGCGGTGCTTTGGGGCATCCCCTCCTCCAGCACCTCCAGGAACCGCCCCCTCGACAGGCGCTTGCCACGGGCCAGTCCGTGCAGATCGCTCCACTCGACGCGGATGGTCTCGATGCCGTTCTGCTCCAGCATGTCCCGAGCGCTGTCCCCGTCCGCCCCGGATTGTGGCACACGCCCGCCCGCCATCGCGACCTCCGCCGCAGCTTAGGGTTCCCTCGGCGCCAGGCCCAACTTCCTGTCCAGTTCGCCCGTTCTGTCCAGGGCCTGGAGGTCCTCACACCCGCCGATGTGCTCCCCGTTGATCCAGATCTGAGGCACGGTCTTGCGGCCGGTCAGTTCCATCATCTTCGCGTTGAGCTTCTCGTCCGGCCAGTCGCTGATGTCATGGTCAACGTAGGCAACGCCCTTCTCGTCCAGCAGCGCTTTGGCATCAACACAGAAGGGGCACTGCTCAATGGAGTACATCTCTACCTTCGCCATCGTTGCCTCCTAGCCTCCTGCGGACGCCTGGGAGGTCCGAAACGCCTCAAACTACCACGTAGGCGGTTCTCAGTCAACGGCGCAGCTTGCAGCCGGGTGAGCCCGTCGTGGGGCTCCGGCGTGTGCCGGTGGTGCGGCTGGTTGCATTGCCCGACCGAAGGCAATATAATCGGCTGTGTTGGCCTCGCTGTGGCCAAAGGGCGTTCCCCTCGAGCCCATGAAGATTCTCCTGGTCCATCCCGCCAAGGTAGGCACGCTCGGCCTCCAGGACATGACCTCCCTGGAGCCCCTGGCGCTGGAGCTGGTCGCCGCC
Source organism: Armatimonadota bacterium (assembly GCA_046760465.1). Lineage (GTDB taxonomy): Bacteria > Armatimonadota > Zipacnadia > JAUWAU01 > JBHIEF01 > JBHIEF01. Next base: position 10,782 of record JBHIEF010000097.1, read on the forward strand.
TGCCTGCCCGATCACGAGGTCCAGATACTAGACCTGCGCAAGACGGATGCACTGCCTGAGACGCTGGAGAGCTTCCGCCCGGACGCGTGCGGGGTGTCCGCCTGCTTCACCACCGAGGTCTATGCTGCTCGGCGCATCGCCGTTGTGGTTAAAGAGTGGAACCCGCATTGCTTCACCTTCGTCGGAGGGCACCATCCCTCGCTGGCGCCGCAGGACTTCCTCAGCCCCCATGTTGATGCGGTCGTGGCGGGCGAGGGGGAGGTAACGACTGCTGAGCTGGTGGACTGCCTGGCCGCGGGTGGGGACTTGCGCAAAGTGTTGGGCCTGCACCTGAACGAGGGCGGCAGCCAGTTCTTCACCGGGCCGCGGGAGATGATCCGTTCTCTGGATGACTTGCCCTCTCCTCGCCGCGATCTGACCCGGCAGCATCGCCACGACTACTTCTGGGGCTTCCGGCGGCCGCTGGCCCTCATCGAGACGGCCCGCGGCTGCCCTTACAAGTGCAACTTCTGCTCGGTGTGGCGTTTCTACAACGGCAGCGTTCGCGCCATGAGCGCCCAACGCATCTTCCAGGAGATAGTCAGCACACGCGAGAAGCACATCTTCTTCACGGACGACAACTTCCTGCTCAGCGTCAAGCGGGCCCGCGAGCTGGCCGAACTGCTCCGGCGCGAGGGAGTGCGAAAGACCTATGGTATCCAGGGCCGGACCGACACGGTCGCGCAGCAGCCCGAGCTGATGGCTCAGTGGAAGGAGGTCGGTTTGGACAATGTGTTCCTGGGTCTGGAGAAGGCGACTGAGGAGGGCCTGACGGAATTGGACAAGCGCAACACCCTCGCCAACAACGAGAAGGCCATCCAGGTGCTTCAGGACTTGGGCATCGGCTTCACCGGGAACTTGATCGTTGATCCGGACTGGGACCGATCCCAGTTCGCCCAGCTTAGAGATTACGTGGCGGCTCGCGGGCTCTACAACTCGTCGTTCAGCATACTGACGCCCCTACCGGGCACGCTGCTGTACGACCAGCTCAAGGACCGGCTGACCACGGAGGACTACGAGTTGTTCGACCTGTGGCACGTCGTTCTGCCCACCCGCTTGGAGTTGCGGGAGTTCTACACCGAGTTCGTGCGTCTGTGGACCGCAGCGGCGCAGTCACGCCCCTGGACCAGCGCCGTGCGGCGCGTTCTCCGCCTGGCCGGGCAGGTCATCAGCGGTGAGACCCCGTGGCCGTACCTGCGCGCCGCTCTGCGTGCAGCCCGCAGCCTCCAGGACGTGGACAACTACCTCCTGGCTCACCCGGCCCCGCGCTCCTGAGAAGGAATCCCGTCCCGCGTGACTAACCTCTCCGTGCGCAAGAACACCCGGGCCGCGTCCATGCGGCCCTGTCATCGGGAAGCAAGCTCATGTCTTCGCACGGCCCTGAACTGCCCAAGACTATGAAGGCCGTCGTTACTCACGCCAAGGGCGACTACCGCCTGGAAGAGGTCCCCGTGCCGCAGGCTGGACGGCTGGAGGTGGTCGTCAGAATAGAGATCGCCGGCGTATGCGCAGGTGACAGCAAGTGCCGCGAGGGCGCGCCGATGTTCTGGGGCGACGAGGATCGCCCCCCCTATGTGCAGACGCCCTGCGTCCCCGGCCACGAGTTCTCCGGAGAGGTGGTGCAACTGGGGGAGGGAGCGGGGGAGAAGTACGGCCTGGAGATCGGCGACCGCGCCATCTCGGAGCAGATCGTCCCCTGCTGGAAGTGCCGCTTCTGCAAGGAGGGCCACTACTGGATGTGCATCGAGGCGGATGTGTACGGCTTCCGGCCCTACGTGAACGGGGCCATGGCCGAGTACATGAAGTTCCCCGTCGGGGCGCTCAACTACAAGTTGCCCGCCGACATGGCCAGGGAACGTGCCGTGCTGGTCGAGCCGCTGGCGTGCAGTATCCACGCCGTTCAACGCGGGGACATCGAACTGGGAGATGTCGTGGTGGTGGCCGGCGCGGGTACGCTGGGCCTGGGCATGGTGGGAGCTGCTCGTCTGAAGGGACCCGGCCTGCTGATCGCCATGGATATGATGGATAGCCGCCTGGCCTTGGCCCGGCAGGTCGGCGCCGATATGTGCATCAACCCGGGCAAAGAGGATGCCGTGCAGAAGGTGCTGGACCTGACCGACGGGTACGGGTGCGACGTATACATCGAGGCCACCGGACATCCCGAGGCGGTCAACATGGGCCTGCTCATGGTCCGCCGCCTGGGCACGTTCGTGGAGTTCTCGGTCATGCCCGGCCCCAGCACTGTGGACTGGAGCATCATCGGAGACACCAAGGAGCTCAACATACACGGCGCGCACCTGGGGCCCTATGTGTACCCGCTCGCCATCAAGTACCTGCATGAGGGCACGATCAACCTGGACGGCGTCGTGACGCACAAGCTGCCGCTGGACCACTACGAGGAGGCCTTCGACAAGGTCCACTCGGCCGAGGACTCCGTCAAGGTAGCCATGGAGCCGTGAAGGCCTGAACGTGGGAGGCGTCCCCTGCCGCTGTTGGGCCCACCCGCGAGCGAATACGCACTGCCCGCCGCAGCGGGCGGTGAGCCATCCGAGGAGAGACATCTGCAATGGACAAAGTAAGAGTCGGCGTCATCGGCACAGGCGGCATGGGGCAGGCGCACGCCAAGGACCTCAGGGAGCTGGAGGAGTGCGAGCTAACCGCGGTCTGCGACATCGAGCCCGAGGTGTGCAAGGCGGTCAGCGAGGAGCACGAGGTCCCCGGCTTCGAGAAGCACGTTGATCTGCTGGACAGCGGGCTGGTGGACATGGTGATGATCGCCACGCCGCACTACGACCACCCTCCGATCGCCATTGACGCCTTCGAGCGCGGCATCCACGTGCTCAGCGAGAAGCCCATCGCCGTCACCGTCGGCGCCGCCGACGACATGATCGCCGCCGCCGAGAAGAGCGGCTGCAAGTTCGGCGTCATGTACCAGATGCGCACGCAGCCCGTCTACTTCACCGCCCGCCGGCTCATCCAGGAGGGCGTCCTGGGCGAGCTGTACCGCACCAGCATGATCATGGGCTGGTACCGCAGCCAGGCTTACTACGACTCGGGCACCTGGCGCGCCACCTGGGTCGGGGAGGGCGGCGGCGTGCTCATCAACCAGGCGCCGCACTACCTGGACGTCTTCTCGTGGCTGGGCGGTCTGCCCAAGCTGGTGAACGGCCACGTGCGCACGCGGCTGCACAACATCGAGGTGGAGGACGAGGCCTACGCCTTCCTGGAATACGAAAACGGCGCTCACGGCTACCTTTACACGAGCACCACCGAGGCCCCGAGCAGTGGGCTCATGGAGTTCTGCGGCGACGAGGGCAAGATGGTCCTGCGGCGTGGTGAGCTACAGCTCTGGCGCGTGAAGCCCTCTGTGAGCAGGCACAGCCGCGAGGCCGAGGACATGTGGGGGGGGCCGGAGACCGAGCGGGTGGAGGTCGAGATCCCCGAGGCGGCCACTGGGCACCGGGAGGTCACGCGCAACCTGGCGCTGGCCATCATGCGGGGCGACGAGATCATCGCCCCCGGCGCCGAAGGCCTGGCCACCATGGAGTTGATCAACTCCATCATCCTGTCGGGCAAGCGCGGCCGGCCTGTTGAGGTACCTGTGGACCGCCAGGAGTACGACAAGCTCATCGAGGAGCTGAAGGCGACCTCCAAGGAGAAGACGCGCGTGAGGGTACAGCGGGTCACCGACCCGAACTTGTAGAGCTCCCCGCCTAGATGTCAATGGTAGGCTCTGTGGGCGGCGCCGGCGGTCGTGAGGCCGGCGCTCGTGCCTTCTCCATGAGCGGCTCGGCGGCGGCCAGCGCCTTGTCGCTCCACAGCGCCTCCACCTTCATCCACTCCGGCTCCAGGTAATGAGGGTTGAGGTCCACCGCCCGCTGATAAGCCTTGATAGCGCCCGACTCGTCCCCCTGGGCCAGCCGGCCAATGGCCAGCCCCGCCCATATGTCCGCCTGGTCGGGCGCCAGTTCCGCCGCCTTCTCCCAGTGTTCTACAGCCTTGTCGGTATCGCCGAGGTCGTAGTAGTCGAACCCTAGGTTGTCGTGCGCCACCCAGTTGGCGGGGTTGACCTCCAGCGCCTTCTGGTAGCTCTCCACCGAGCCCTCGATGTCGCCCAGGCGGTACTGGCACACCCCCGTGTCCACCAGATAGCCATCGTTGTCTGGCGCCAGCCGCGCGGCCTCCTGATACTCCTCCAGCGCCTCGGCGTGGCGGTCTTGGGAGCTCAGCATGTCTGCGAGCAGGTAGTGCAGCTCCGCGTTCTCTGGGTCAGCCTCCACGGCCTGGCGCAGCGCCGCGATCGCATCTGCGGGGGAGCGACCCGTGAAGCGGCCGTGAGGCGTCCGCCTCACTAGGCGGTCGCGCACGTGATGGATGGAGCGACCCATGGCGAACAGCTGCAAGAGCCCGAGCCCGACCATCAGGGCTACGAGCCAG
>JBHIEF010000098.1:0-15220 GCA_046760465.1 Armatimonadota bacterium
GTACGACTGCACCGGGCACTCGCCCCCGCACACCGACCGCAGGCTGCAATCCATGCAGGTGTCGTTGCAGCGGATGGAGGCCCCACGGACCCACCGCATCACCGGCGAGTGGCGCCAGATCTCCTCCAGCGGCTGCTCCTTGATGGAGCCGGCCAGGAAGTTCCGGTCGCCGACCGTCACCTGGCAGGGATACACGTCGCCCTCCGGGCCGATGGTGATGAGGTCGTAGCCGGCGTTGCACAGGTCGTAGCCGCCCTCCAGGCGACGCTCCCAGGCGGCGAAGTTGTCCACGAACAGCCCCGTGTCCTCGAGGCTCTGCCTTAACCGCCTGAAGCCGCCCACGAGGCGGTCCGGCGACGGGATCAACTCCGGCGAGCGTCGTATGTGCCCCCGGTTGTGCGGCAGCAGCAGGTGCTGGCGCTCGATGCCGAGGTCATCCAGGAAGCTGGCCAGGTCGGGCAGATGGTCCACGTTGCCCGAATGGACGAAGGTGTTGACCACCGGCACCAGCCCGACGGCCAGCAGGTTCCGGAGGCCCGCAAGGGTCCGCTCGAAGTTGCCCTCGCCGCGGACGATGTCGTTCACCGCCGGCTCATGCCCCTCCAGGCTCACCACCATGGTCAGGCGGCTGTTGCCCGCCTCGAGCAGCCGCTGGGCGCACTCGGGGGTGACGTGGCGGTTGTAGAAGATGCGCAGCGCCAACTCGTGGTGCTGGGTGACGTGCTCGATCAGCTCGAAGATGTCCTCGCGCTGGAACGGATCGCCGCCGATGAACACGAGGTTCTCCGCGCCCAGGGCCACCAAGTCGTCAATGGCCTGGCGCCAAGCGGGGGCAGAGAGCTCCCGGAACTTGAGTAGGGGAGAGGTGCTGGCGTAGCAGTGCCTGCACCCGCTGGCGCAGCGGTTGGTCAGGTGCAGGTATGCTTCTCGCAGGCGCCGCAGCGGGATGAGGTCGGACCGCGGCGCGGTGCGGGGGGCGGCTTCGCTCATGGCGGCTGGCTCAGTCGCCGCCCTCTGCTCTCTGGGCGGCGAGGGACTCCTCATAGGGTGGCCGCGCAACGCCCTTCTCCGTGATGATCGCGGTGACGTAGTCGGCAGGCGTCACGTCGAAGGCCGGATTGTATGCATTAACGCCTTCCGGCGCCACCGGCGCTGTGGTCTGCATCCCAAGACAAGTGACCTCCTCGGGTGCGCGCTCCTCAATCGGGATGTCGGCCCCGCTCTTCAGCGAGAAGTCCACCGTGGACAGCGGCGCTGCCACGAAGAAGGGGAGGCCGTGTGATCTGCACAACGCCGCGACCGAGTAGGTGCCGATCTTGTTGGCCACATCACCGTTGGCGGCGATGCGGTCCGAGCCCACCACGGCGCAATCCACCTTGCCGCGTGCCATCAGGCTACCGGCCACGTTGTCGCAGATGAGCGTGGCGGGGATGCCCTCGCGGTGCAGCTCCCAGGCGGTGAGCCGATCTCCTTGCAGCAGAGGACGGGTCTCGTCCACCCATACGTGGATGCCCTTGCCCTGGGCGTGCGCCGAGCGGATCACGCCCAGGGCCGTGCCGTAGCCGGCGGTCGCCAGCGCACCGGCATTGCAGTGCGTGAGCACGTTGGCGCCTTGGGGGATGAGCTCCGCCCCGTGGTCGCCGATGGCCACACAGCGGTTGTAGTCGTCCTGGGCGATGGCCTTGGCCTCGGCCACCAGGGCGTCCTTCATGGCCTGTACGTCGCCCTGTTTGGCCCTGGCCTCGGCCAGGGCGGTCATCCTGGCCAGGGCCCAGAAGAGGTTGACTGCGGTGGGCCGCGTCGCGGCCAGGACCTGTTGCGCCTCGGCCAGCTCCGCCAGCAGGTCGCGGGTGCTCTGCGCTTTGCTGTGGTACGCACACACGGCCATGCCGAAGGCCGCCGCGCAGCCAATGGCGGGGGCACCGCGCACCTTCAGCGGTCGGATGGCGTCTGCCACCTGCTCGTATGTGGTGCAGTCCTCGAACACCAGCTCGCGGGGCAGACGGGTCTGGTCCACCAAGCGCACCACACCGCCCTCACACCACTCTATCGTGGGCGGCATCTTCGGGTCGCGTCGCTGCATGCCATCGCCTCCCGTCAACCCTCGCCCTACGGCATGGGCCTCTCCAGCACCACCGGCCGCCGGTAGGTCTTGCCGGCAATCTCCACCTCGACGCTGGGCCAATTCGGCAGCTCCGTCAGCACTTCCACACGATCGTCGAAGGCGAGGATGGTGTCCTCGATCTTGGCGCCCTGAAGCGTGGGGTTCCAGGCGAAGGCCTGCCGCGCGTGGATCACCTCATCGCAGCCGGGGAAGGTCACCCAGTCGCGCTCGTTGTAGCCGATGGCCCCGCCCTGGTGGTGCAGCGTCCACTCGTCGGGGTAGCCCACCTTGGCGTAGGCGTGCCTGGCTCGGCCCAGAATCTCCCCCGCGGTGCGGCCGGGCTGGGTGCTGTCCAGGTAGATGGCGTCCACGTAGGCAGCCTTCTCGAACTTCTCGCGCAGGTCGTCGGGCATGTCGCCGAAGTAGACGAAGCGGGTGGTGGCGATGACCAGGCCCCACTTGCGCGCGCAGATGTTGATCATGGCGTAGTGCTCGAGCTTCTTCTCCGTGGGGATGGCGTGGCGGTAGTTGAAGATGCGCTCATCGGCGGCGATGAGCAGCACCGTGGGCGTAATCCCGCGCTTGCGCAGGTTGTGGGCGGTGATGGTCTCCATTTCGTACTCCGTCATCCCGGGGCGGACCTGCGTCGGCGCGCCTACGGACCCCAGAAGGCCCTCCGTGGGCACCATGCGGCCCCATGCCGTTCCCGGCGGAACCCATCTTACGTCCCCACCGCAGGTCTCGGCTACGGCCTCTGCGCATTGGCGCCCCAGCCAGCGATACCTCTGGATCTCCGTGTCCGTCAGCGGAATGCGCACCTGGGCTATCTCGCCATCGGACAGCTCCTCAGCTCCGGGGAAGGGGCTGTCGGAGGCCAGCCGCACACCCTCGGTGAGCTCCTGCACGATCTCGACCATCCGGTTCGGCTCGGCCTTGTCCGAGTACCAGGGGTAGAACTTGAGCTCGTACCCAAGGCCTGCGAGCTGCTCGGTCATCACCCGCGGCGCCTCGCTGCCGTTGGCGATGAGGTACTTGCCGCCGTCGGTGGTCAGCAGGAGGTGGCAGGGCATGGCCTCGGAGGTGATGACGATGTGCGTGTCGCCGCCCGCCGTGATCCACGAGAAGTTGCGCACCTTGTTGATGAGCAGAGCACCGAAGTTGCGCTCCTCCAGGAACTGGCACAGCCGCTCCTGCTTGATCTGTGCCTCCTGCCTGCGCTCGGCCGGGCTGGTGCCGGGCTGTGAGAGGCAGCTTGCCGCCAGCGACACCGCCAACGCTAGGGTCAACAGCACGGTCAAGACGCCGTGTCGCCGCACGTCCATCACTCCCCTTGTGTATGCCGGCGATTCCCTCAGTGGCACGTCCTGTCTTCGCTGGCTCCGACGGAGTTCCCTTCTGCTTGACAGCGCCCCCCCCTGCGCCTAGAATCGCTTTGAGCCGATGTCTGACGAGCCCAGCAACCTGCTCAGCGACGACTGGCGGTTCGCGGCGCCGCGGCCGGAGGTACAGCCGCGCCACGAGCGTGACGCATCCGTGACCCCGAGCGGCGCACCCTCGCTGTCCATCTGGAGCGAGGGCAACGAGGACGTCTTCGGGCGCTGGTACCAGGTCATTGAGGCTATCGAGCCGTGCTCCAGCTATCGGTTCTCGGTATACGTGCGCACGCGGAACGTCGGGCGCCTGTGGGACAACGTCGTCGTCCGCCTCTACTGGCGCGACGGAGACGGCCGCAAGGCCGGCAAGGCCTTCGTCCATCGCCGAAGCGACGCCGGGGACGACTGGCAGCGGCTGGAGGCCTTAGTCCAGGCGCCGCCGGACGCGGCCAGCCTCGAGGTGCAGCTCTTCTTCCGCTGGAGCGCGAACGGGCGCGTGTGGTTCGCCGATGCCGAGTTGCTGCCTGCCGAGGCCCCCGAGCCGCGGCCCGTGCGCCTGGCTACCAGCTTCCTCAACCCGCCATTCGACCTGTCGCCGGGCGAACGCCTCCAGCGGTTCGTGGAGTTGGTGGACGAAGCCGGCCGACTGAAGGCCGATGCCCTCTGCCTGCCGGAGTGCCCCACCTTCGTAGGCGCCGACCGGCTCGAGGAGGCTGCCGCACCCATACCCGGCCCACACGCCGACGTGCTCGCCGAGGCCGCAGCGCGCAACCGGCTCCACCTCGCCACCAGCCTGCACGAGCGCGAGGGGAGCGCGATCTACAACACGGGGGTGCTGTTTGATCGCCAGGGGAAGCTGCTGACCACGTACCGGAAGACCCACCTAGCGTTTGGGGAGGGCGTCTACGGCGTGCGGCAGGGGCGGCAGCTGCCTCCGGTAGTTGCCACCGACTTCGGGCGCGTGGGGTTGTTGGTCTGCTACGACTACTTCTTCCCGGAGATGTCCGCCTTGCTCGCCCGCGACGACGCCGAGGTCGTCTTCCTGCCGATCTGGGAGGATCGGCGCCACGGGGACGACTGCTGGCGCGCCGTCGCGCCGGCGAGGGCCATAGACAGCGGCACCTACCTGGTGGCAGCCATGTCCGACGGCCCCAGCCTCATCGTGGACCCACTGGGCCGCATGCTGGTCGAGAGCGATCGCCAGGACGGCGTCTTCACAGCCGAGGTGGACCTGTCGCAGGCCCCGCCGGATGCCGACTGGCTGCGCCGCAACTGCAACCACACCTGGCGCAATCGGCTGGCAGTGGAGCGACGGCCAGGCATCTATCGCGACCTTGGGCGGGAGGCCTGAGGGTGGTGTCCGCGGGGAGAGCTGGTAGGAGGTTACGCACGAGATTCCTGGCTCCGGCCCGTCGTCCTTGACGGAGGGCCCGTCGCTCACAATGACAGACGGTGTGAAGGGAGCGGACTTGGGCTCCTACTCCGCCCAGGCCAGCCCCCGATCGCGGGCGGCCAGCACGTGGCGGCGCACCATGTCCAGCGTCAGATCGCGCATGTGCTGACCCGCGAAGTAGGCCTTGTACCAGGCCACGAGCTCGCGCAGGGCGTCATCGAGCGTGTAGGCGGCTTGCCAGCCGAGCCGGTCGAGGGCCCTCCCGCAGTCGAGGCTTTGAAGCTCGAAGGGCTCGTCTCGGGGGCGGCCGCGGCGCCAGGACTTGGCCCCACCCCACAGCTCGCACATCTTCGTCGCCAGGTCGCCGTTGGGGATGCCCTCGGGCTCCAAAGGGCCGAAGTTGAGGGCCTGCCCACGGATGCCGTCGGCGTCCGCTTTGGCCAATAGCCACAAGTAGCCCGCGACGACGTCCCCCACCCACGTGTATGGGCGCGTGAAGGCGGGGTTGAGTATGACCGGCTCCTCCCCGCGGCCCAGGGCCTGGGCGATGTCCACGAAGATGCGGCCCTCATGAAAGTCGCCCCCGGCCAGCACGTTGCCGGCGCGGGCGACGGCGAGGGACTTACCAGCAGGGGCCAGGTAGCTGGCAGCGTAGTCGCGGGCTATCGCGTCCGCGCATGCCTTCGACACCGCGTAAGGGCCGCTGGCGAAGAGCGGGTCGTCCTCGACCCAGGGCCGCCCGCCCTTGGGGGCGTAGACCTTGTCGGTCGTGATGACCACGGCGCGCTCGGCCGCCGACTGACGGAAGGCCTCCAGGAATCCGGCGGTGCCCGCGACGTTGACCGAGTACGCGCGCAGGGGTCTGGCGTGCGCCTCGGCGACGATGGCGACGGCGGCCAGGTGCACGCCGGCCTCGATGTGCTCTCCGGCCATCAACTCGCGCAGCGCCGTCGCGTCGCGCACGTCGAGTACGTGGCGCTGGATTCGCTCGTCCAGGCCGGTGGCCTCGAAGACTCCGTGGGGCTGGGCGCAGCAGTCCACCCCGACGACTTCGGCGCCGGCCTCCAGCAGATACCAACAGAGCCAGGAGCCCTTGACCCCGGCCGCGCCAGTCACCAGCACCTTGCGGTCCACGTAGAAGTCGTTGAACAACTGCTACTCCCCGGGAGTCTGTGCGCGTAAGGTCAGGATGGTGGCCGAGTGCGGCGGGAAGCTGAAGGTCTGGGCCTCGGGCCAGCGGGCCTGGGAACTGACGATGCGCACCTGCGGCTCCTCGCCGACCGGATTGCAGGCGTCGAAGCCGTCCGCCACCATCTGGGCCACCTCCACGCCCTCCGCAGGCTTCCACTCGCCCAGGTTGATGCGTGCGGCCAGAGCCTGTGTGGGATGCCGGTTGGCCACGGCCACGTAGAGCGTCCCGCGGTCCTCGCTGAGCGTCGCCGCAACGTCCAGCGCCGGGCAGTCTGTGCCGTTGCCCGTCAGGCTCTCGCACTCGACCTCGACGGGCAGGGCCAGCTTGCCCGTGCGGGGTGCGTAAAGCTGGAAGGCAAGGGCGAGGGGCGTCTTGGCCACGTGCAGGCGATCGGTCTGAATGGTCCCCAAGACGTTCACCGTCTGGGCGATGTTGCCCATGGTCACCAGTTCGCCCAGGCGAATCATGGCGTGGAAGATGCCGGCGGCGAACACCCCGTCCGCGATGGCGTAGTCCGAGGAGAACCCGGGCCGCGTCCGGCTGGGCCACGTGTTCCACTCGTCGAAGGTGATCTTGACGCGGTGGCCTTGCCCCAGCACCTCCTCCATGATGCGCCCCGTCCGTGCAAGCATCCGCTCGACCCGTACCGGGGAGGAGACCACGGTCAGGTAGTTGGTGCGGGGGTCGTTCTTAGAGTCCACTCCCTGGTAGAAGTGCACGGCCAGGTACTCGCACTGCTCGCCCACCACGCCCAGGACCTTTCGGTTCCAGCCGTCCCAGCCGTCGGCCTCGACGCCGTTGACGATTAGCTTCAGCCCGGCATCGGCCTCGCGCATGGCGCGGACGAAGGCCACTGACTTGAGCGCGTAGTTGATGGCGTCGAGATGCCCGAGCTGCCAGTTGCCGTACATCTCGTTGCCGATGCTCCAGTACTTGACGCCGAAGGGCTCCGGGTGGCCGTTGGCGGCGCGCATGGCACCCCAGTGGCTGTCGGCGGAATCGTTGCAGTATGACACCCAGGCGGCCGCCTCGCGCTCGTCGGCCTCGCCGGCATTCACGCAGATGTACGGCTCCGTGTCCAGCAGCTCGCACAGGCGGATGAACTCGTGCGTCCCCACGTCGTTCCATTCCCAGGCGTTCCACGCGCGGTCCCAGCGGGGCGGGCGCCTGTCCATCGGGCCGATGCCGTCGTGCCAGTGGTAGCCGGAGACGAAGTTCCCGCCCGGCCAGCGCAGGATGGGGATGCGCAGGTCGCGCACGGCCTCCAGCACGTCCCGCCGCCAGCCCTCCACGTTGTCGCTGGGCATGAGCGAGACGGCGCCGATCCAGAATGTGCCTGGCCCCTCGGCTGTGATGGCCAAGCGGCCCTCCAGGCTATCGGCGGGTGCTGTGAGCGTCAGCTCATGCGTCTGCCACTCGCCTCCCGCCAGGTTGACCTCGGCCGAGGCGCGCTGGTCGCCTGCCTTGAGCGTCACGCGTACGGGGCTGCGCAGGCCCTCCTGCCTGGCCACAATCCGCACGTCGTACTCTCGCCCCGCCTCGAGGGCCAGTGGGGGAGTCCCACGGCCGCGCCCGGCGTCCTCCAGCGCCTCAACGCCGCCGCTGGCGCCCTCAGCCAGCTCGATCCGCTGGGACTGCCCGCCCACGTACCAGTTGAGATTGTCGGCGGAGAACTTGACCTCTCCCGCTACGTCGGCCGGGCCCCAGCTCTCGACCACGCCGTTTGCCTGCACGTTGCCGGCGAACTTCCGGTTGTTGATCATCTCGGCCCACAGGCCGCCGTAGATGCAGCGGCCCAGGTGCTCGATGAAGTGGCCATAGATGTGCGGATGGACCTCGTGCCGTGGCTGCTCGACGTTGATTCTGATGTTGGCCGGGCGTTCGCCCACCTCGGGAAGTGGCTCGGCAGCCAGGTAGTCAACCTCGGCGGCGACGGCGGGGCCATTGCCGAACGTCTTGAAGAGCAGGCCCACCTGCGCGGGCGTGAACGGGTCCGTCAAAGTGCCCAGCGCCTGCCAAGGCCCGTCGGCCGCCTGTTTCGCCAGGCACGTGTAGGTATCACCGCGTCGCTCCAGCCGCAGGAAGACGTCTCCCCCTGCCACCTCGCTGTCCAGCGCCCGCCCGCGTCCGGTCGGCTCGGCCCAGACCTGGGGCTCGGTCATCTGGTACAGCTTGGGGCCCATGAAAGGCCCCAACGCCACCAGGTAGTGTTTGGACGGGGCGGCGCAGATGGCGAAGTGGAAGTTGCTGTCGGCGCCGAAGTCGGTCATGCGGATGTGGGCCTCCAGGGCGAAGTTGCCCGGCGGGGCCGCCGCCAGCAGCAGAGGCGCGTCGGCTTCGCCGCCCGTCCAGTGGTTGTAACCCTCTTCTCGCTGCGGGACCGTGACCTGAAGGGCCTTCCTGGTCAGCTTCATCTCGGGGCCCTCGACGGGCACTACCCACTCCCAGCGCTCGTCGAGCTGCGCCTGCTCGAAGTCGTCACGAAAGGCCTGCTGTGGCATGGCAATCACCGCAGTTCGCAGCACCAGGGCTGCGCACAAGAGTAGTCGCATGGGTGCAGCCTCCGCAGGCCCCTTCCCCGCGCGGCGGGTCGCGTCCTCTTTCGGGGCAATGGACGGGCGCGGCGGGTCCCTTGGGCCGCGGGTGTGCTTGACAGGGGGAGTCGCTTGGGATACGATAGCGCTCGCCAAGCTGCGGGGTGGTCTAGCGGCAAGACGCCTGACTCTGGATCAGGAAAACCCAGGTTCGAATCCTGGCCCCGCAGCCAGTCATCATATCTGCGTCCCAGCCGAGAGGCTGGGGCGCAATTGTGTGCGCGACTCCCCTCCCGAACGTCTGCGGCCGACCACCCCGCGCCTCCTTTGACGCCCCAAAGGGCCTATGCTACAATTCCGCCGGGGTTGGCAGTGTACTGCCCGCGGTGCCGCCGGAAGATGCGTGAGCAGAAGCGCACCTCGCACAAGATGCGCAAGTGGGTCTGCCCCTTCTGCCGCAAGGTGCGGATGGAGAGGCCGAAGACACGCCGTGGACCCCGCAGGCCGGGCGCCTCAGCGGGGGAGTGGGTGACCTGAGTACCTAGGTGATCGGCCAACACTTGCAGAGGAGCTTGACCATAGTGGGCGGCGGCTTGGCGGGCTGTGAGGCGGCCTGGCAGGCAGCCAAGCGCGGCGTCCACGTCGTTTTGTGCGAGATGCGGCCCGAGGTGCAGACGGCGATCCACCAGACCGATCGGCTGGCGGAGCTGGTGTGCAGCAACTCCCTGCGTTCTGACTCTCCCGACCGGGCGGCGGGGGTGCTGAAGGCGGAGATGCGCCGTCTGGACTCCCTGATCATCGCCTGCGCCGACGCCACTAGGGTGCCGGCGGGCTCCGCGCTGGCGGTGGACCGCGAGGCTTTCAGTAGGCTGGTGACAGACCGCGTCGAGGCGGCCGAGCGCATCGAAGTGCGGCGCGAGGAGGTGGCCGAGCTGCCCGAGCCAGGCCCGGCCGTCATTGCCACCGGGCCCTTGACCTCCTTGAACATGGCCAAGGCGCTGTACGCCATTACCGACGAGCACTACCTCTTCTTCCATGACGCGGTCTCGCCCATCGTGGACGCTGAGACCATTGACATGGAGCACGCGTTCATGGCCGCCAGGTACGGCAAGGGTGACGCTGACTACCTGAACTGCCCGCTGACCGAGGACGAGTACGAGGCCTTCCACCAGGCGTTGCTGACGGCGGAGCGTGCGCAGCCGCACGATTTCGAGCGAGACGAGCTGTTCGAGGCCTGCCTGCCCATCGAGGTGCTGGCTGAGCGCGGCAGGGATGCCCTCCGGTTCGGGCCGATGAAGCCCGTCGGCCTGACTGACCCGCGCACGGGCGAGCGGCCGTATGCCGTGGCCCAGCTTCGAGCGGAGAACGCCGAGTTTACGATGTACAACCTGGTGGGGTTCCAGACCTCGCTGAAGTGGGGAGAGCAGGACCGGGTGCTGCGGCTCATCCCTGCGCTGCGCAGGGCGGAGTTCCTGCGCTACGGAGTGGTTCACCGCAACACGTACGTCAACGCGCCGGCCCTCCTGGACGAGCACTATCGGCTGAGGGCGCGGCCGCACCTGTTCCTGGCCGGGCAGCTCACCGGCGTGGAGGGCTACGTGGAGTCGGCGGCCTCGGGTCTGGTGGCCGGCATCAACGCGGCGCGGGCGGCGCAGGGCCTGGAGCCCGTGGCCTTCCCCCGCGAGACGGTCCTCGGCAGCCTGGCACACTACCTGACCACGGCCGACAGGCGCGACTTCCAGCCCATGAACGCCAACTTCGGCCTGCTGCCCCCGGTGGAGAGGAAGAAGGGCCAGCGGAAGAAGGACCGCAAGCTCGAGTACGGACGGCGTAGCCTGGCGACGCTGGAGCAGTTTCTCGCCGAGACTCCGCTGTAGCCGACATCGCCGGGTGCATCCGAAGGGTCGGCATATGAGCGCCCACCACATTGACGGCTTCCTGGCCTACTTGTGCAACGCGCGCGGCCTATCGGAGCATACGCTGAGGGCCTACGCCGACGACCTGCGTGCGTTCTCGCAGTTCCTGGTTCTGGCCCTCGGCGAGGGGGGTGCGTTCGCCTGGGAGCGGGTGGACTACCCGCTCATCCGGCGCTACCTCTCTCACCTTCAGCGGGGCCAATACGCCCGCAGCACGGTGGCACGGCGCCTGTCGGCATTGCGGTCGTTCTTCCGCTACCTACTGCGCGAGGGCGTGGTGGATGCCAACCCGGCAGCGGCCGGCTCGGCGCCACGCTGGCAGAAGCGGCTGCCCAGGTTCATCTACGAGAACGAGATGGCGGGCTTTCTCGAGTCGCCGGATGAAGAGCGGCCGCTGGGCCAGCGGGACCGTGCCATCCTGGAGACGCTGTACGCCTCCGGCATGCGCTGCGCGGAGCTGGTGGCCCTCGATCTGGGAGACGTGGACTTCGGCACGCACGAGGTGCGGGTGACGGGCAAGGGCGGCAGGGAACGCATCTCTCTGCTGGGCCACCAGGCGCTGGACGCCGTGGAGCGCTACATCCGGGGCGGGCGACGCAGGCTGCTGACCGAGGCTGAGGAACGGGGCCGGCGTCCCGCGCGGGAGGCGTTGTTCCTCAACCGGTTTGGCCAGCGGCTGACGGCGCGCAGCGTGCAGCGCTTGGTGAGCAAGTACCTGCGGGCGGCAGCGTTGCGATTGGACCTGTCCCCCCACTCACTGCGCCACAGCTTCGCCACCCATCTGCTGGACCACGGCGCCGACCTGCGTACGGTGCAGGAGCTGCTGGGACACGCCAGCCTGGCCTCGACGCAGGTGTATACGCATGTGACCCTGGGACAGATGAAGCGCGAATACGAGAGCGCCCACCCGCTGTCGGGCGGCCGGCTCGCCCGAGATGAGGAGGCCGAGACCTCACCATGACATTCCACGCCACCACAGTAATAGCCGTGCGCAAGGACGGCCAGACCGCGCTGGCGGGGGATGGGCAGGTGTCCATCGAGCACATCATCTTCAAGCAGAGCGCCACCAAGGTGCAGCGGCTGAGGGAAGGCACGGTGCTGGCCGGCTACGCGGGCGCGGCGGCCGACGCGCTCACGCTCTTCGAGCGGTTCGAGTCCAAGCTGGACGAGCACAAAGGCAACCTGGCGCGGTCGGCCCTGGAGTTGGTGAAGGACTGGCGCACTGATCGCTCCCTGCGCCGGCTGGAGGCGCTTCTGCTCATCGCCGACAAGGACGAGCTGTTCCTCGTTTCGGGCACGGGCGACCTGATCCGCCCCGACGGCGACGTGATCGGCATCGGCTCGGGCGGTGCCTACGCTCAGGCGGCCGCTGAGGCGCTCGTGCGGCACTCGACGCTCTCCGCCGAGGAGATCGCCGCCGAGGCGATCCGCATCGCCGCCTCGGTCTGCGTGCACACCAACGACCGGATCACGGTCGAAGTCCTGGAGTAGGCGGTCTGCACGCAGGGCATCATGTGGAGCCAGGTCAACGGCATCCAGTTCTGGCAGGACGACGCGCTGGCCGAGAGCGGAGGCGTGGTCCACGGCTTCGTCACTCGCACTGTGCCAGACTCTGACAGCGCCGGCCCGCACAGTGGAGCGAAGGAGAGCCTACCCCGCGCGCTGGCGGCTCTTGGCCTAGCTGAGCGTTGTTTGGTGGAGGCCGAGCAGGTCCACGGCGCCGAGGTGGGCGTGGTGGATGAAGAGTGGTCGGAGCGGGCCAGGGGCGACGGGTGCATCGTGCCCGGCGTGGACGCCCTCATCACCCGGCGTGACGACGTGTGTCTGTCGCTGCACTTCGCCGACTGTGTGCCCGTCTTCGTGACCGACCAGGCGGGCAGCTTCGTGGGCCTGGCGCACGCGGGATGGAGGGGGCTTGCGGCGGGCATCCCCGGCCAGGTGGTGGCGGCGCTCGTACGAGAGTACCGCGTGCGGCCTGCGCATCTGCGCGTGGCTTTGGGACCGGCCATCGGCCCGTGCTGCTACGAGGTGGGGGAGGACGTGGTCGCGTTGCTGGCGGGACGCTCGGGGCCGACGGAGCAGTGGCTGCGGACGAGGGCCGGGCGCCCGTACGTGGATCTACGGGCGGTTGCGCGAGGGCAGCTCGTGGCCGCGGGCGTGCCGGGCGAGAGCATCAGCGCGGACGAGCACTGCACCGCGTGCGAGCCGGGGCGGTTTGCCTCATACCGACGAGACGGAGACGCCGCCGGGCGCATGACGGCTGTAATGGCGCGGGCCCTCGCGGGGAGTTGACCGGCCGGCCTGCGAAGGCAGCGGACGCCGCTCTGAGACCACTCAAGATGGGCTCCATCCGTGGTATACTTTACCAGGCATAGGTCGGGAGGAATCGGAGTCCGACCGGCGGAATCCACGGCACCGGGTGGCCGAGTTGTCTGGGTGGCAACTGAGTTCGGGCCCAATCGGGGTGCGCCCAAGGCCCTCACTCGAGTCTTCATTCATCCCCTTACATAAGGCGCCCCGGGCCGCGGTGGCATGGGTGATACCATGAGTCGAGACGCATTGATGTTCCTCACCAGCGAGAAGCCGCGCATCGTCGAGTTGTGGGCGAAGGTGGTCACCACCGCTGTCAACCCCCGTATGTTGTCAGACCCTGAGTTCTTCGGCCGCGATGACCTGGACGACCTCTACGACAGCATCCTGGACGCCTTCCGCCGCAACCAGTACCGCGAGCTGAACCAGACCTTCGACCGCCTGGTGGAGAAGGGCTACGGCCTGGGGTTGACCTACACCGACATCAAGGGCCTGCTGTTCGGCATGCCGGAGGCGGCGCAGCGGCTGGCCGCGGAGCACTACTCGGGGCGCACCAACTACGAGGTGCTGAGAAGCGGGTTGCGCGAGTGCCGGCTGTCCCTGAAGTCCGTCTACTGCAAGCGGGGCTCGGCCGCCGCGCTGCGCGTGCTGGAGGCTGCGCGCCGGCCACTGGTGGCACGCTGGGAGGCCGACCTGGCCACGGACATCGTCAGCCCGCACTTCGGGGTCGTCAGCGAGAGCGATCAGCAGCGGCTGATCCAGGAGACGTTCGAGATGTACCTGAAGGTCCTGCGGGGCGAGGACGAGGAGATGGTGCCCGATCCCAGGGACGCGGCCCAGGAGAGCACTCGCATGGGCGCGTACATGGAGCGCATGATCGAGTTCTTCCAGCCTCGGGGCTTCGATCTCGCCGACGTGGTCAAGGCTCTGGCGCATATCGAGCGGCTGGCCGAGCCGCTCTTCTTCCGCGAGTACCGCGAAGATCCCACCCGCTACCGACAGGCCGTCCAGGCCCTGTGCGAGGCCCGCGACACTATCGCCGTGACCTTCGCCGCCCGCTACAACCACAAGCTGATGCAGGACTACTACAACGAAGTCTCCATCATGCTGCACCGCATCAAGAACAAGCTCACCGCCGTGCCCACCAGCCTACAGACCATACTCCCGCAGGACTACGATGGCGTGCACATGGAGGGGGACACCCTCACCGCCGAGGACGCCCAGTATCTGGCCAGCTACGAGCAACTGCGCACGGATTGCCTCAAGTCCACCTTGGACTTGCTGACAAGCCTCGAGGGCGGGGACGGCGACGGCCGGGCCGGCGTGGAAGCGGGTCAACTGAGCGCCGAGCTCAGCGCCCTCGCCGAGAAGTACCGCCTGCTGCGCGAGTTCGTGTCCGAGCACCAGGCTCAGGTGGCCAACATCAAGCGCAAGCTGGACACGGAGTCCATTCTGCGGGTGGAGGAGTTTCTGCACGACGCCCTGGAGGGCGGGGAGCTGACTACCAACCTCACCAAGGAGCTCCAGGAGGTCCAAAACGAGCTCTACAACCGCGAGAAGCCCGTGTGGGAGGAGATGGACCTGCGCGACCCGCTGCGCGAGGCCTTCGAGGAGTCGAAGGTGGACGCCAAGGGGAAGCGCATCAGGTACGCCCTGGAGATGCCGGATGAGCCCGTGCCCGTGTTCGCCGTACGCAGGCAGATCAAGCGCCCTCTGGCGCAGGTCATCAACAACGCGCTCAAGTACACGCCGGACGGAGGGGAAGTACGGGTCGAGCTGGAGCGCAACGGCAATGATGGACTCATCCTGGTCCGCGACACCGGCATTGGCATCCCCCCTGGTGAGGAGGACCAGGTCTTCGCCCTGTGCGCCCGCTGCTCCAACGCGCAGGAGTTCAACAGGGACGGCTCCGGCACGGGCCTCTACAACGACCGCAAGACCATTCGGCTGCACAACGGCGACATGTGGGTGAAGTCCGACGGCGTGGGCCAAGGCAGTGCCTTCTACATCCGACTGCCCATCTACGAAGCGGGGGCCGCCGGCCAGTAAGCCCACCGGTCACCTGGCAGCCTCCGGCTACGGCCGGTCACATCGGTACTATGGCGGCCGCCCTGACGGGGCGGCCGTTGGCTTGTCGTCGGAATCCTCATGAGTTCCAGCTACCTCAGAGCCCTGGCTCGGCGCCTTCTAGGCCCCACCGGAGTGGGGGAGAGGGTGCGGTTCGTGCTAGCAATGCGGACGGCCCGCGAGCTCGATGTCCCGGAGCGGGCCCGTGTGCTGGACGCCGGTTGTGGGGAGGGCCTGTACGCGTTCGCCCTGGCCAAGCAGCGCCCCACGTGGCAGGTAGATGCCGTGGACGTTGACGCCGAGATCGTCGGCCGCTGCCGAGAAAGGCTGG
>JBHIEF010000099.1:0-15117 GCA_046760465.1 Armatimonadota bacterium
CTGCTGTCCACCGCGTCGCCCGGTGTGAGGTCCTCGATGTAGGTCTTGGCCATTGCGCTCCCCGTCCTCGGCCCGTCTTACGCCCCCTGTTCGCAGTCCGAGGCTGCTGTTCCTATCAGGCGGCCCAATATGGAGTGCAAAGTCCCCCAACTTTGCGCGTCCAACATCGGCTGATGTTGCACTTTACGTTACCCCGGACAGAAGTCGTACATGGGCTTCTCCAGGACCATGCTCATGACGCTCCAGAAGGCGCCCACGCAGTACTCGCCCAACACCAGGCCGATCATGAAGGGGATGATCTTGCTGTACGGCTTGTAGCCGCCCCAGCGCAGGATGGCCAGCTTGAGCAGCCAGGCGATGAGGATGCACGTCCAGAAGTACTCGATGCCGAAGTTCATGCACAGCGCGTACCCGGCCGGGTGGAAGGGCCACCACATGTAGCGCGTGCGCATGAACATCATGAACACGCTCAGGAACACGCCGAAGCCGATGAAGCCGATGCGGTCATAGCGGGCGCCGATGTCGTCCTGCACGCGGCCGGCCAACTGGTTCCACTCGCCCCAGTTGTGCGCGGTCATGCCGTTGTCGCCCGTCTGGAAGCTCATGTGGATGGACCACATGTAGCTGGCGAAGCCGCCCAGCAGGAACCCCAGCGCCATGACCCAGCCCAGGCGCTTGGGATCCACCCCGGCCACCTCGCCCATCTTGAAGGCCTCGAGCTGGTGGGGCATGGGTGTGGTGCGATAGCCCCGGCCCGTGAACCAGTAGAACATGGTGAACATGATCAGGTTGTGCTTGCCCAGGGCCTTGGGGCCGGTGAAGTTGATGATCAGCTCGCCCGAGTTCATCCCCCCGGCCATCTCGTGCGCCGGCGGCCCCAACTCCGCCCTCATGCGGCTGATGGCCGTGGAGAGCAGGAAGAAGAAGGCGAAGAAGGGGATGATGACCGGCAACGTCATGCCCGCCTTCAGGCAGAAGTAGGCGATGAAGAGCATGCCGGCGATGATGCCCAGGAAGGCGACGCGGTGGCTGACCAGCTCACCGGTGGCGTCGGTCTCCAGCGTCCCCAGGGCCGCGCGCTTGACCAGGTCGGCGAAGTAGCGCCTGCCCATCCAGATGGCGTAGCCGAAGTAGGCGATCCAGGCCCCGAAGGACTGCTCGTTCAGGTAGGGCAGGTATTGCAGCTTGTGGATGGGATAGGCGGAGGCGAACACCTGCTGGAACTTGCGGAACACGTAGAAGAACCAGATGGAGAACGACAGGTCCAGCGGCAGAAAGAACCCCAAGGCGATGATGAAGGGATACAGCGGAACCCAGATGTTGCCCATGGCGTTCCAGGGGCGCCCCCAGCCGGCGGTCTCGATCCAATGCTCCCGTCGGTCGTGCCGGACGATGATCTCGGGCACTTGCGGGTACAGCACGTGCAGCCCGTTGAGGATGTCCAGGGCGGCGGCCACGCCGAAACCCATCCACAGCATGCGGTTGCGCCAGATGGGCGCGGCCCCGCCGTTCTCGGTAATGGCCAGGGGAATCTGGGCGATGGGGTAGCCGAGCTTCTCGTGCTCCGTCCACTGCCGCCGCACCAGCACGCAGATGCACACCAACACCAGACCCAGGGCCAGGATAAACACGCACCACCAGGCGGTGGGCTCGGCGAAGGCCCGGATGTGCTCCCATTCGAACAGCGTGGAGCCGCCGTCGTGGAAGGCCGGCAGGATGTCATCGCGCTCCTCCTCCGTCCCCCCCACGGTCAGCCACTTGGGCAGTTGCTTCCAGAAGAGCGGCTCCCAGCGATTGGCGTCGCTGGCGAACCACCAGCCGAAGGTGAGGCTGGGGATGCCGAGCTGAAGCGTGTCGTGGCCGGCCAGTGCCGAGGCGATGGCCAGCAGGATGTAGATGGTGACGAACTCGCCCTGGGTCAGCGCCCAGTTCGGCGCCAGGCGGCGGAGGCCCGCGTTCACCACGATGAGGATGAGCAGGCTGAAGACGACATTCCACATCAGGGAGATGGCCGTGGGATGGCCCCGGTGCCAGATCCCCTCTACCTTGATGATCCAGTAGACGTTGGCGAAGATGAGGATGGAACCGATGAGGACGGCGCGCCAGGAGACGCCGGCGCGGGAGGGCTGCTCTGGCACCGTCATCCAACGCACCTCGAGCCGCGATCAGGGAGCACAACAGCCGGTCCTGGCGAGGGCCGGTCAACACCAGCGGCACGAACGTCGCCTATGGTTCGCTTCAGGGGGGCAACGCACCTGCGCCGCCTATACCAGGCGGCGACTGGTGGCCAGGATGTGTCCCACGAAGTTCGTGGGCCGAGCGTTCTCCAGGGCGCTCTCGGGGAAGAGATGAAGCTCGACGGCCATCCCACACTCTAAGACGACGTCCGCGAAGACGCGGGCCCAGTCGGCCGGCGCGACTCCTCGGCGCGACGTATGATCTTCTCCGCCACTTGCCGTGCTTGCTCAGGCTCTCCTTCAGCCATCAGGCCCAGGGCGTCCGAGGCCAGGATGTCCTCCCACACGGCCCGCCGCGCCTGTTGGTCCTCGATGCGCGCCCTCACCTGCGGCCGCAGATCGCCCAGCAAGTTCAGGAAGGCCGCGTATCCGGGTCCGTAGAGCGCCTCCAACTCCTCCCGCAACTTCCGCGCCAGAGCCGGGCTCTTCCCAGCGGTGGAGACGGCTATGGTGAGGTCACCGCGGCAGACGCTGGCCGGCACAAAGAATGTGCACAGATGAGGTTGGTCTACGATGTTGACCAGGATGCCCGCTGCGCGCGCGTCCGCCGCCACCTGTGCGTTGACTTCGGCATCGCCGGTGGCGCCGATGACCAACAACGCCCCCTCCAGATCGTGCGCTTCGTAGTTGCCCCAACGGTGCTGGCACTCGCCGCCCGAGATCCGCCTCTCGAGCGCCGGGCACACCTCCGGGGCCACTACCGTCACCTTCGCCCCGGCCTCGACCAGAGCGGCAGCCTTCCGCTCGGCCACGGGGCCGCCTCCGACCACGACCGCCTTCTGGCCCCTCACTTTGAGTGTGATGGGGTACATGTCCGTGAGTTGCCGCGCGCCCTTCCCGGCAGCTGGCAAGGACCTTGCAGACTACCTATGAGCCCATGGCGTGGCCCATCTTGTTGCCAGCCGGGCTAATCTGCGTTAGAATGGCTGCTTACGCCGCTGCCACCTGCCTGCGGGCGGGTGCAGCCATGCGGCTGCGACTACCACGATGGCGAAATGCAGAGACCGCTCCAAGCCTCGCGCCAGGCGAGCCGCCCAACCGGACGCGGAACGGACGTCCGCGGCCTCGGCCCCTGACGGTCAGGGCTTTATCGTGAGCCTGTGGGATTCGCTGAGCTCCATCAAGCTCGCCGTTGGCCTGCTGCTGGCCGTGGCCGCCGCCTCGCTGCTGGGCTTCCTGGGCCTATCCGCGATATACCATTCCCCCTGGTACATAGCACTCCTGCTTTTCCTCTCTCTCAACACCTTCGTATGCGGCTGCAAGGCCTGGGGGCGCGCCGCCCGGCGCATGCGCATGCCCTCCGCCGCAGCCACGGCGGAGCGAGTGGAAACCATGCGCTTCACAGAGCAGGCCCGTTCTTCCCTTGCGCCGGGCTCGGCCCTGGAGGGCGTCGTTTGCTCCCTGCGGGGCCTGGGGTACCAGGTAGTGCACAACGAGGCCGAGGACGGCGCTCAGTGCGTCCTGGGGCGGAAACGCGCCTGGGCGGCCTGGGGCTCGCCCCTGCTCCACTTCAGCCTGCTCGTGGTGGTCATCGGCGGCATCGTCGGCACCTGGCCGGGCGTGTCCTTCGATGAGATGCTGGTCCTGGCCGAGGGAGAGAGCTTCGACGGCGGCAACCCCCACGCGACCTCGCTCATGCCGCGGCCCGGCGGGGAAAGAGAGAGCCTCTTCGACTTCGAGCTGCGCCTGGACGACTTCCGCATGGACTACTACGAGGACGGCGCCGTCAGCGAGTACGAGAGCGACCTGTCCGTGCTGCGCGACGGCCAATTGCTCCAGCAGAAGACCATCCGCGTCAACGATCCGCTCAAGTTCGGCGGCGTGCGTTTCTTCCAGTCGAGCTGGGGGCTGGCTGCCATCACCGTGCGGGTGACGCGGCCCGATGGCGGCGAGCAACTGGTCAGGTTCCCCCTACAGGGCTCGGCCGACACAGGTTGGCAGATACCGATGCAGGGGATGCACGGTGAATTCGTGGCGCTGCGGGAGCTCGAGTCCACAACTTGGAGCCTCTTTGCCCACAGATTCTGGCACCACTACGCCGTAGTAGGCGAACACGGACACGTGGTGAGCACGGAGCGCGCGCCGGAGGGGCCCGGCGAAGCGGCGGTCAACTTGGGGCGGTTCCCACGCAACGCCGCGCTCCAGCTCTTCCTGGCCCCGCCCGAGTTCTCGGACGTAGCCGACTTCGTGCGCTTGGGGGTGCTGACGGAGGGCCGCGAACTCGAGCACGAGGGCTATCGCTTCGAGCTGGCCGAGCTCGTGGAATGGAGCGGGATATCCGCCCGCAAGGACCCCGGCGTGCCCATTCTGTACCTGGGATTCGTGTTGATCGTGGCAGCCTCTTTCGTCACCTTGTACTTGGCCCCCCGCACGGTGCGTGTCCACCTGGCCGGCGACCGGAAGGGCGCTCGCGCAGTGATGGGAGCAACCACGCGCATCGGCACCGGATTCGATCGGGAGTTTGATGCCCTGACGGCTGCCTTGCAGACGGAGACAGCATAGCTCCCCCGCAGCCTCAGGAGGGATCGCATGGACGACCTACACGCGATCGAGATGAAGCTGACGGCCGTCGCCCTGGCGCTCTACGCGGTGGCTTGCTCCATCTACTTCATCTATCTGGCGGTCAAGAAAAAGCCCGTGGGCCACGTAGCCGCCGGCGCGGCCTGGCTGGGCGTAGTGCTTCATGCCGTGGCCCTTATCTTGCGAGGGGTGGCAGCCGGACGCATGCCCTTCACCTCGGGCTACGAGTTCGCCTCCTGCTTCGCCTGGGGCATTGCGGCCAGCTATGTCGTGGTCGAGCTGGCCCTCAAGCGCCAGGCCATGGGCGCCTTCGTGTTGCCCATCGCCGTCGTCGTCATGCTCTACGGACGGCAGTTCGGCGCCGAGGTTCAGGACCGCCTGCCGGCGCTCAAGAACGACCTTTGGCTCACCATCCACGTGGCCACGGCGATCATCGCCTACGGCGTGCTGGCGGTTTCGGCCGGCACGGCCATCATGCACCTCATCGCCCGCTCCGCCAAGCCCGCCTGGCTGCCCGACGCGGACTGGCTGGAGAGCGCTACCTACAAGGTCATCGCCTTCGGCTTTCCCTTCCTGACCCTGGTGGTGATCACCGGCGCCATCTGGGCCGACGTTGCCTGGGGGCGGCCGTGGAGCTGGGACCCCAAAGAGACCGCCTCGCTTATCGCCTGGATATTCTACGCCCTGTACCTGCACGTGCGGCTGATGGCGGGCTGGAAGGGCACTGGCACCGCAGTGTTCGCGCTGGTCGCCTTCGTAGCCGTGATCTTCTGCTATGTGGGGCCCAACTACATAGAGGGACTCCACTCCTACGGACGGTAGCGCAGCGGCGACGCTGGCCGTGGAGCGCTGGTCATGCACGTCGAGCTGGTAGGCCTCAGCCACAAGACGGCGCCCGTCGAGGTCCGGGAGCGGGTCAGCTTCTCCAGGAAGAACCTGTTGGAGTCGCTGCCCCTGCTGACCGGGCTGGAGGGCGTGGCTGAGGGCATGATTATGTCCACGTGCAACCGCACGGAGATCTATGCCGCCGCCGGCGACGGCTGCCACCCTCACGACCAACTCCGCCAGTTCCTGTGCCTGCGCCACCAGGTGCCTCCCGAGCAGCTCCTGCCGCACCTCTACAGCATGGAGGACGCCGCCGCCGTGCGGCACCTCTACAGCGTGGCCGCCGGCGTGGAGTCCATGGTGGTGGGCGAATCGGAGGTCCTGGGGCAACTGCGGGAGGCCGCCGCCATCGCCAAGGAGGAGGGCGCCCTGCGCGGGCCGCTCCAGCGCCTCATGGACGAGGCCATTCGCGTGGGCAAACTGGTGCGCACGGAGACGGGGGTCTCTCGCGGATCGCTGTCCGTGGCCTCGGTTGCCGTGAACCTGGCTCAGAGCATCTTCGCGGACCTGGCCCAAACGGTCGTGCTCGTGCTGGGCGCCGGGGAGACCGGCGAGCTCGTGGTGCGTCACCTGCTGGCCGAGGGCGTGCCCTCCGTCATCGTCTCCAACCGCACCTACGAACGCGCCCTCGAGCTGGCGGCGGAGTTCGGCGGGGAGGCCATCAAGTTCGACGAGTTCCCCGGCCGCCTGGCCAGCGCCGACATCGTGATCGGCTCAACCGCCGCCCCGCGCCCGGTGCTGCGCCGCGACACGGTTGCCCAGGCCATGCGCGAGCGGAGCGGAGAGCCGCTGTTTCTGATAGACATCGCTGTGCCCCGCGACGTGGAGCCCGCGGTCGGCGAGATGGACAGCGTGTACCTCTACGACATTGACGACCTGGAGGCGGTGGTGGCCCAGAACGCCGCCGAGCGCGAGCGCGAGGTGGCGCGGGCCCAGGAGATCATCGAGGAGGAGACGGCCGCCTTCCTGCGCTGGTTGAGGCAGCGCTCCATTACGCCCACCATCGTCGAACTCAAAGAGCACGTGGAGAGCATCCTGGCAGCCGAATCACACCGCATGCGCAACAAGTTCAGCACCGATCGAGACCGGGAGCTTGCCGAACGGCTGGCGCAGGGCATCGCCAACAAGCTGCTGTCGCAGCCCTTCCAGCAGCTCAAGAGGTCGGCCCGCGCCAGGGACGGCCACGCCATGGCCGAGGCGGTGCGCCGCCTCTTCGGCCTGGACCTGCGCGAGAAATGACCATGGCCACTGCCGCCACCATAACCATGGGCCTGGCCTCGGCCATCTACTTCGTGGCCGGCGTGCTCTATCAGGGGCAGTTCTTCCGTCGCTGGCGCGCGTACGCGCAGTGGGGGGCCCGGATCGTGGCCGCTGGAGCCGCCGTCCACGCTGTCGCCCTGGTCCTGCACGGGCTCACCGTTGGGCGCCTGCCCCTCACCTCGGTGTGGGAGTCGCTCTCCTTCTTTGCCTGGCTGACCGTGGTCGTGTACCTGTACCTGGAGTGGCGCATGGGCATGCCCCTGATCGGCGCCTTCGCCGTTCCCTTGGCCTTCCTGGCCATACTGTGCGCGGCTCTGGCCCTACCCAAGGGCCTGCCCAGGCCGCCCGAGATGAACGTCTGGTTCCTGGTAGTCCACGTAACGCCCGCGTTCCTCAGCTACGTGGCTTTCCTGTTGGCCTTCTGCGTCGCCCTGCTGTACCTGATGCAGGCAGGCCTGCTCAAAGCCAAACGCCTGGGGCGGCTCCAGAGGGCCCTGCCCTCGCTGGAGCAGCTCGACGGGCTGGGCTACCGGCTCGTGGCCCTGGGCTTTCCCCTGCTGACTCTCGGCATCGTCGCCGGCGCCATCTGGTACGGCGAGACAACGGGCGGGAACTACTGGAGCTGGCTCACGCAGGAGCCGGGCCCCATGATCACCTGGCTGGTTTACGCCATCTACCTACACGCGCGGCTGGTGGCCGGCTGGCAGCGCGGCCGCATCACCTGGCTGCTGGTGGCGGGGTTCGTCATCGTCGTGGTCACCTACGTCGTGGCGCACCCCTTCCTGCCCGGCCCGCACAACCTCCCCACACAGACCACCAGCCTGGACGCGCTCTAGGAGCGGCTACCTCGCCATGGCTCGTGGCATCGTCTACCTCGTTGGCGCCGGCCCCGGCGATCCGGGGCTCATCACCCTCAAGGGCGTGCGCTGCCTCCAGAAGTCCGACGTGATCGTCCTCGACCGCCTGGCCTCACCGGGGTTGCTCGACCATGCGCGTGCCGATGTGGAGGTCATCTACGTGGGCAAGCAGGCCGCCCAGCACACCATGCGCCAGGAGCAGATCAACCAACTGCTGGTTGATCTGGCGCGGGAGGGCAAGGTGGTCACGCGCCTCAAGGGCGGCGACCCCTTCGTCTTCGGCCGCGGCGGGGAGGAGGCGGAGGCGCTGGCACAGGCGGGCGCGGCCTTCGAGATAGTCCCGGGCGTGACCTCGTTGACCGCCGCTCCGGCCTACGCCGGCATCCCGGTCACGCACCGGGGCTGCGCCTCCAGCGTGGCCCTGGTCACCGGCCACGAGGATCCCACCAAGCAGGCCAGCGCCCTGAACTGGGAGCACCTGGCCCAGGGCACCGACACCATCTGCTTCGCCATGGGCATGGGCAACCTGCCCGAGATCGCCGCCCGCCTCATCGAGCACGGCCGGCCGCCCCACACCCCCGTCGCCCTGGTGCGCTGGGGCACCACGCCGCGCCAGGAGGTGCTGGCCGGCAGGCTGGACGGCATCGCCCGGCAGGCCCAGGAGGCCGGCTTCAAGGCGCCGGCCATCATCCTGGTGGGCGAGGTGGCCCGGTTGCGCGGCAGCCTCCGCTGGTTCGACGACCGGCCGCTGTTCGGCAAGCGCATCGTCGTCACACGCACCCGCGCGCAGGCCAGCGAGCTGGTCCACCTGCTGCGCGAGCAGGGCGCCGAGGCCATCGAGTTCCCCGTCATCAGGATCGTCCCGCCGGAGAGCTACCAGGAGCTGGACGCGGGCATCGCGCGCATGGACAGCTACGACTGGCTCGTCTTCACCAGCCCCAACGCCATAGACATGTTGCTGGAGCGCTGCCACCAACTGGGCCGGGACATCCGCGCGCTCGGGAGGGCCAGGATCTGCGCCCTGGGCCCGGCTACCGCACGCTCCCTCGAGGAGAAGGGCCTGCGGGTGGACCTGGTGCCGGATGAGTACATCGCCGAGGCAGTGGCCGAGGCGCTGGGCGAGCAAGGCATAGCGGGCAAGCGGGTGTTGCTGGCCCGGGCCAGGGCGGCGCGCGAGGTCCTGCCCGAACGACTGCGCGAGATGGGCGCGGAGGTGGACGTCGCGCCCGCCTACGAGACGGTGCTGGAGGAGAGCGAGGCCGAGCCCATGCGGGAGCGCCTGCGCAGGGGCGAGGTGGACGCCATCACCTTCACCAGCTCCTCCACCGTGCGCAACTTCGTGGCCCTCATCGGCCCCGATGAGACCGTGCAGCTAACCCGCGACGTCCTCATCGCCTGCATCGGCCCCATCACGGCCCAGGCCGCCGAGGACCTCGGCCTCCACGTCGGCCTCGTCGCCGAGCCCCCCATCTCCGACTTCGTCCAATCCCTCGTAGAGCACTACGACGCTGTTCCCTAACGTGGGGACGGGCGTTACGCCGGTCCGTCCTGTCCGCAGTCCCCCGGTTGTTAAGGAACTGTTACAGGCAGAGCGAGCGAGGAAGGGAGGAGAATCCGCTCGCCTGGCGAAGTACCCAGGGACGTGCACCAGTGGCCGCACTCCGGTGTCTGTGGCACCTCGCAGCAGCAGTGGCCCCCGCCGACGCACAGCCGCAGTGACGCCACGCGAGGGAGGTGATGGCGGCCGCGCAGGAGTCGCGGTGGAGTTCCAGGCTCTGGTTTCTGGATCTCGGTTTGTGTTCCACGGATTGGTGCAGTACCGGCGGCGGGGAGGGTACGTGGTGGGTGGCCACTCTTCTACGTGAGTAGTTGCTTCACGGGCTGTGGCCAGCCGCAGTCGTTCCCCCAGGAACAGCGTCTCTGGCGGACGGACGCTCCCCGAGCCGAGCTTCTCGCGTGGACGGTTTGCGCGACAAGTGGCGTGCCCGATGCGGACACGACTATCTGCAGAGGGAGTGGAAGCAATGTGCTCTGATTCTCGCTGCGCGAAGACTGCCGTGGTCTGGGGGGCCGTCCTCCTCGGAGCCGGACTGCTCGTGGGCGCCTCGGATTCCGCTCACGCCTTAAGCATTAGTGGCCCCAGCCGCCCCGTCATCGTTACTGACACTAGCCCGGTCGTCATGACAGCGATTAACACGGGTTGTTGCGACATCAGCGTCAGCGTCGACCTCCGCGATTTTGACGAGACAGAGGTCTCAGTGTCTCCGATGTGGCAGGACATCGCCGCGGGCCACAGCGGCCACTTCGAGGTGACCTTCAGGGAGAACGTCTACAAGACCGGTAGCATATGCTTCGTGCAGGGCCCCCCCGGTGGGGGCGGGATCGGGGTAGGTGTTGCGGTGTGTTGGGGCTTCGAGGTCGATACGCGGACTGTGATGACCGTTGGCATCGACATCAAACCGGGCAGCGATCCCAACTCCATCAACCTCGACTCGCATGGAACGGTGCCTGTGGCGATCCTCTCCGACCCGGGGTTCGATGCTACTGCGGTTGATCCCGGCCAGGTCTACCTGGGTGGGGCCGGCGTCGCCATACGCGGGAAGGGCAACCGGCTCATGGCTAGCGAGGAGGATGTCAACGGCGACGGGCTGCTGGACCTCGTGGTGCACGTGGAGACCGAGAACCTCGATCCGGGCACGTTCCAGGACGGCTATGCGTGCCTGATCGGCTACACATACGGCGGCCAGGAGATCGAGGGCTGGGACGAACTGACTATCGTGCCGCCGGAGTAGCCCTCGACCAGCCGAAGAGACACACACAGCAGCCGCCCTCCTGGGGCGGCTGCTCTTGTCTTGCCCGCCTCGTGCCCAGAGGAACCGTTATTCCGCATTCCGCGCAACCTGGCCACAGTTGTTACAAAACCGTTACACGGGAAACGAGGGTGTGAGTGGCACGTGAACTCTTGGTATCGCGCGGTATGCGCGCGGAGTCGAGACCCCACCCCGCGAGGGGGAGTTCGCCATGGGCGTGCGCTTTGCCGTTACACTGGTGGCGGGGCTGGCTCTCCTCGTGGCCTCTCCGGCGGTCGGCACGGTTCTGGACGTGCCCAGTGCCGCCTATCCCACCATCCAGTCTGCCATCAACGCGGCCGTGGACGGCGACACGGTTCAGGTGGCGGCCGGGACTTACTTCGAGCGCCTGAGCTGGCAGCGCAAGTCCATCAGCCTGCTGGGCGCGGGGGCGGAGAGCACGGTAGTGGACGCGGCAGGCTCCGGGCGATGTCTGAGCATGTTCAGTGTCCCCGACGGCGCGCGGATCCAGGGCTTCACCTTCACCGGAGGATGGGCCGACGGGGGTGGGATGTACCTGTATGCCTCGAGCCCGACCATAGTCAACACCGTCGTCGCCGGCAACGGGGCGCCGCGCTCCGGGGGCGGCATGTACCTCTATAGCTCGTCGCCCACTCTCGAGGGCAACACCATCGCCGACAACTCGGCCGCGATCGGCGGCGGCCTGTGCATCTGGTACTCCTCCCCCCGGCTGGCCAACAACGTCATCGCCCGCAACTCCGCCTCCGATGGCGGCGGGATGTACCTGTACGCTTCGGCCCCAACGCTGACCAACAACACGATTGTGGAGAACAGCGGCGGCGGGCTGGCGAACGCCGGCTCTCTCTTCCGCGCTGCCGGGGCGCCGCAGATCACCAACTGCATCCTCTGGGGGAACGTGGGAGGGCCCGACCTGGTCGGTGCCTCGGCCACCCACTCCGACGTCGGCAGCGGTGAAGTTGGCGGGCCAGGCAACATATCCGCCGATCCGATGTTCGTGGGCGCAGGCGACTACCACTTGCAGGGCGCCTCGCCGTGTGTGGATCGTGGGGACAGTGGCGCCCCGGGCCTGCCTGCCACTGACAAGGACGGCAACCCGCGCGTGGCCGGGGCGGCGGCGGACATGGGCGCCTACGAACAGGCGGCCAGCAATCAGCCGCCGGTGGCCGACGCCGGGCCTGACCAAACGGTCGAGCAGACCACCTACGACGGGGCGATGGTCACGCTGGACGGGACGGCTAGCTACGATCCCGACGGCGACGAGCTGGCCTACGAGTGGGACGTGGACGCGGACGGCCAGTTCGACGATGCTCTCGGCCCCACGCCGGAGGTCGTGCTCAACCTGGGCGCGCACGAGATCGCCCTGCGCGTTACAGACCCAGCCGGGCTCAGCGACGTGGACACTGTGACCGTGGACGTGGCCGACAGCACCCCTCCCGAGATAGCCTTGACCGTGACGGAGGACCCGCTGTGGCCTCCGAACCATGAGCTGCATCTGTGCGCGACGGTTGTCGTCACGGACCTGTGCGACCCCGACCTGACGGTCGCCATCAATGTCTCCTGCAACCAGCCAGTCAACGGCCCGGGCGATGGCAACACGGAGCCCGACTGGGATGTGGTCTGGAATGATGATCTCGGCGAGTGGGAGATCTGGCTGCGGGCCGAGCGCGCGGGCCGGGGCTCTGACAGGGCGTATAGCATTGACGTGAATGCGACGGACGCCTCCGGCAATCCCGCCGCTGCTTCCGCCGAGATCAAAGTCGCCCACGATCAAGGCAAGAAGAAGGGCAAGAAGTAGCCACACCGCCAACCCGCGCTGCCCTGCGGCCGCCCTCCACGGGTGGCCGCTTTCGTTTGGCCCGGATGGCAGCAGCTCCCACGTGTGGCGCCGAGGACGGCCGAACAGAGCGCATTTGGCTCTTGCTACCTGCGCACCTTCCCGGCATCCTGTTAAGGGAAGTTTACGAGGAAAGGCTGGAGATGAGTGGATGCGCGCGAAGGAAGATGCTATCCTACGCATAGCAGCCTCCATCGAACCCCTCGTCACCGACAGTAACCACCGCTAGCGCGACCGGCTCTGTCTCAAAGGGAGGAGTCGTACGGGGGTCAGGCTCCGCCTGCCCCAGACGACCGCGGCGTTTCCCTCGTTCGATCAGCGCTGTGCCTCCCCCGTCAGGCGCGCGACGCGAAAGGAGTCTTGAGGATGAACGGTGAGGTCACGGTGTTGCGAGCAAGTCCGACCCTGGGCGTGGTACTGCTGATTGGCGTGAGCGTGGCTCTGAGCCCCTCTGCCGCCGCAGACCCCGTCATGGCCCCCGGCTACTGGGCGGAGCTCTTCGCCGAGGTCCCCGGGCCCGTTTACCTGAGCTTCAACCAGGCGGGCCACCTGTTCGTCGGGAACTCCACCCGGCACGGGCGCATCCACCGCGTCTCGCCGGATGGTAGCATGGTGGTGCCCTTCGGCGATCCGCTCCCTGACCCCGACGGCGTGGTGGTGGATGAAGACGGTTCGGTGGCGTCGGGGCCGGGCTACGTGCTGGTCGGCGGCATGATCGGCAGGGGCGTCAGCTATGTCGCGGAGATCGCGCCCGATGAGACAACGACGTGGCGTTTCCTCCACGTAGGACCTGAGTTGTCCAATCCCGCCCAGATGGTGTTCGATGAGCACTCGATGCTGTTGTACGCCAATCTCGGGTCGGGCGCGGTGGGGACCGTGGCCCTGGGGAGCCCGGCCATCTTCTCCTGGCCCCTCCCCAAGCGCGCGCTCGGAGTTGCCATTGATGAGGACGGGTGGGTGTACGTGTCCGCGTCCTGGGACGGCACCATCAAACTGCTGGCGCCGGACGGCACGCTGGTGGATGGGGCCTTCGTCTCCGGCCTGGGCCGCCCCACCGCTCTCGCCCTGGACACCGAGGGAGACTTCGGCGGCGGGTTGTTTGTCGCGGACGAGATGGCCCAAGCCGTCCTCCGGGTTGACCTGCCTGGGGGCGGCGTGACCCCGGTCGCCACGGGCATGGACGTGCCCAGCGGCCTGACCTTCGGCCCCGACGGTACTCTCTACGTCTCCGAGGCCTGGACGGACAAGGTCTGGCGCTTCCACCGCGGCCTGGTGACCGTCGAGATAGACATCAAGCCCGGCAGCGACCCCAACTCCGTCAACCCCGATTCCAAGGGCGTGATCCCGGTGGCCATCTTCTCCTCCCCCACCTTCGACGCCACCGATGTAGACCCGGCAACGGTGGAGCTGGCGGGCGCCAGCGTCGCCACCAGGGGAGGCAAGCACGCCAAGTACATGGCCCACGAGGAGTACGTGAACGGCGACGAGCTCATGGACCTGGTGGTGCACGTGCGCACTTCGGAGCTGGACGTCAGCCAGATAGTAGGCGGTTGGGCCAAGCTCACCGGGATGACCTTCTCCGGCCAGGAGTTCCAGGGCTGGGACCAGATACGCCTCGTGCCGCCGCACTAGCTGGCAGCGAGGCGACGAGACGCACGGCGGCCGCCCACTCCTCGGGCGGCCGCTGTCGTTGCCGGGCCTAGTCCGCCGCCCACGTGCGGACAACGACGTCGTCGAAGAACACCTCGCGCGGCGGGTAGTTGCTGTGGGTGGAGTGCTGTAGGTACAGGTAGGCCTGCTCGAAGTCCAGGCGCAGGTCATCCGCCTCCAGGAGCTTGCCGCCGTTCTCGGTGACCACGAGGCTGTCGCCATCGAGCGCGATCTGCACGCGCTGGCGGCCGATCTTCCGGCCCGTGCGCTCCTGCGGCCAGTTCTCCGTCAGCAGCCGCTTCTCGTGCCCGGCCACCTTGGCCGACACCAGGCACCTGGCGTTCCTGCCGGGCGGCACTCCGATGTAGAGCAGCCGCAGCCACGACCTCTCCTCGCGCGGATTCTCCGCAGCCACCGGGCAGAGGTACGCGCCCACCGTCATGTAGCAGCCATTGGCCTGGTCGTTCCAGTCAAGCTCGAAGCTGATCTCGGCCCGGCCGGTCAGAGCGACAAGCGGCTCCTTGGTGCGCACGCCGTGGAACTTGACCGTGCGGTCGTCGGTTCCGAGCGTTGAGGCTGCCATGCGCAGCCTGCCGCCCACGAGTTCAACCGCCTCGGTCTCGAAGTCGTTCTGGCGCGTCCGCTGCCACTTGGAGTCGTCGAGGGTCTCGAGGGAGAAGTCGTCGCGCAGGACTATGGAAGCGTCGCCCTGGCCCTCGGGAGCTGCCCCGGGCGGAAGAAGCGCCAGCCAAAGCCCAAGGCCCAGCGCGACCAGGACCCGGCCGGCCGGGCGCCTGTCGCGACGAGGAGCGTCCAGCGCGAGCATGCGTCTGCCCTCCGCCGGACAGCTTACCACAGATTCGCCCCTGCGTGCTTAGAGACTATCCCGAGACCGACGCTCGCGGTCGGCCGTCATTCTGAGCGCAGCGGAGAATCTCGTGGTGGGCCCGAGGCCAGACCCTTCGCTTGGCGGACCGCTCCGCAGTCAGCAGCTCAGGGTGACCCCTTAGGGTCTTGGGGTAGGCTCTTAGTTGCCGTCGTTG
>JBHIEF010000100.1:0-15068 GCA_046760465.1 Armatimonadota bacterium
GGGCAGGCGTGGCGCGGCGCTGCGGTCGGCGCCGAAGGGGAGCTGCTGCCGAGCCGCACAGCGCTGCTCGTGGCTGGCGCGTGCTTCATCCTGATACTGAGCTGGTGCGCGCTGGCCGGCCTCGACGTGTTGCTGGCGGCCCTGCTGTTCGCCTCCTTCATGTTCTTCGTGGCCTTGGTGCTGGCGCGGTGTGTGTCCGAGGTGGGCCTACTCATGCTCCAGCCCGTGTTCACGCCTCGCCACGTGCTGTCCCTGGCGGTTCCCGAGCACGCTCTGGGGACACGCAACCTCACCATGCTGTCGTTGCTGGACGGCGTGTTCTTCCGGGACCCGCGCAACATCATGCCCGCCTTCATGGATGGCATGAAGCTGACGGGGAGTCTGGGCGTGCGCCTGCGGGAGTTGGCGCTGCCCTTTGCGGTGTCCGTCCTGTTGGCGATGGTGACAGGGTACTTCACGCAACTGCGGGTGATCTACGGCTACGGTGGCCTACAGCTCAACACCTGGTTCTTCCGCGCCAGCCCCGTCATCTACTTCGCCCGCAGCGCCAGCGTGCTTTCGGCCCGTCAGCCCTGGGACTACCGCGCGCCCCTGTTCGCCGGCGTCGGCGTGGTGGTGACCGTGCTGCTGTACGCCATGCGGGCGCGGTTCGTCTGGTGGCCGCTGCACCCCATCGGCTACGCCATCGGCGCGGCCTGGCCCGGCATCGTGTACTGGTCGTCCTTCTTCATCGGCTGGCTGCTGAAGCTGATGCTCATCCGCTATGGCGGCATGAGCATCTTCCGACGGGCGCGCCCCTTGTTCCTGGGGCTCATCCTGGGCGAGTTCTCAGCGGCGATTCTGTGGGTAGTGCTCAGCTCGTGGCTGGGTGTGCCCGGGCCGTACATACCGCTGACCTGAGGGGCCGCGCGGCGTCGGGGCGCTCACTCGTCCCCCAAGTTCGCGCCGAGGTGGACTTGTCCGTCCGACTGATTGTCGATGCGCACGGCGCCGCGCATGACGTTCTCGCTGATGATGGCCTTCCTGACGCCCGGCCCCAGCGATATCTGTGGCGCATCGGCCCGGAACTCACACCCGCGGATGAGAACGGTGCCACCAGTGGCCTGGAGCGCGTGACGGCCCTGCTTGCCGCGGTCCCACTGCACAAAGGTGCAGTCGGCGAATCCGACAGTGCCGTTCCCAGCTATCTTGGCGATCTGCTCGCACGGCCCCCAGTAGGAGCAGTTGGAGAAGCGTACCGAGCCGGTGTTGGTCTCCTCGACCACGACCATGGTGGGATCGTCGCCGTGGAAGGAGACGAACTCGCCGTTGGTGATGAGCAGGCCATATGGCGCGCAGCGCTGGACCAGACAGGGGATGAGGCAGTCGTCGGCACCGATGCCCAGGAAGTTGCCGTTGCAGACGCCGTTGCCGAAGTCGTCGAAGCGATAGCCTACCTTGTAGCCGAAGCAGAAGGTGTTGAGCACGTACTGCCAATCGGTGCGGCCGAAGACGAAGGCCTCGCCGTTCTCCATCTGCCACTGGAAGACGGGCGACCCAGCCGACCACCAGGGGTTCCAGTGGACGTTCTCGATGCGGCCGATGTCGTGGATCTGGTCAACCCAGATGCCGATGCGCAGGGGCTGGCCCTGCACGTTGCGGATCAGGTGCCGGTGGGCCTGCACGGCCTCGATGCCCTTGTAGGGGTTGAGCAGTTCGACATCCAGGACGGCGGAGTTGTTGCCGCGCATGCGAATGGCCCAGGGATAGGGATCGGGGGCCGCGTCGTACTTCTGGTTGGGGTAGTAGATGATGACGCCCTGCAAGGTGGCCTGATCGGTGAGGGTGATGAAGGCGTCGCCCTGCTCGGACCCGGCACCCTCGCTGGCCAGCAGGATGGTCCCCCACTTGGGGCCGCCCTCCCCGCCCCAGCGCTTCCCCGTGTCTGAGCTTACGGCCCGCCACGTGCCCGAGAGGGCGACGCCCGGCGGGACGCTCAGGTGGCCGGCGATGTGGAACCTGCCCACGGGCACTCGCACCACCCCGCCGCCCGCCTGGCCGGCGGCGTCAAGCGCCTGCTGGAAGGCGCCCGTATCGTCGGTTTCGCCGTCGCCCTTGGCCCCGAACTCGGCCACGCTCCGTCCCGCTGCGGGCCACTCCGCCGCCGCGACCGCGCATGCCAGCAGTGAAACGAGGCAGATGCTCATTCCTGTCATGATTGACTCCCTTCGGCCAAGTGCTCCCCCCACGGATCGCCGGCCGGCCGGATCTGGTCCTTCGCCTGGCTCAGGTTCCCGGCCCGGACAGGATCTCCTGTCCGCCAAGGCCTCATCGGTCCAGGCGTGGGAGCACGTTGCGGGTGCGAGCCCGAGGCACGGAGGGCGAAGGTCTCGTAGCCCGCGGGAGGAAGGTCGTTCCGTCGGAAGGCGGCCCCGGCCGGGGGCGCCTCTGGAGGAGTGCTCAACGATGCGCTTGATATGGCTGATCGCCGGGCTGCTGATGGCCGCGAGTCCTGGTCTGGCGGCTGACCCCATCGTCTGGGACTTCGAGGGCGAGGAGATCGCCTGGCGACCCCGCGCGGAGACCATCTCCGTGTCGCGCGTTGCCGGTGTGGGAGCCACCGAGGAGAGCAAGGCGTGCCTGCGGGTCAAGGGCCAGATTGACGTCGGCTGGAACTACGCCATATCGGACAGCCGACCCATGCAGGCCGGCCAGCTCTACCGCCTCTCGGCGCGGGTGCGTGTGGACCAGGTGGGGGAGACCACGCCCATGCCCTACCTCAAGTGTGAGTTCGTGGGTGCCGACCCCAACCGAGCCCTGGGCCGCGCCGACACTGAGCGGTACGATGGCGCCCGCATGGGCAAGTGGCAGCGCCTGGCGGGAGAGTTCCGCGCGCCCGAGGGCACCGTGCGCTGTTGGCTGGCGCTGGAGAAGGGCGGCAACGCGGCCATGGAGATAGACGCCTACCTGGACGACGTGACACTGGAGCCCATTGAGCGCCTGAGCGTCTTCGACGAGTACCGGCTGGAGCCGCTGCCGGCGCCCCTGGAGGCGGTGCGCGGCGTTCACCCCAGGATCTACCTCACCGAGGAGCGGATCGCACAACTTCGCGAGGCCATCAAGACCACCCATGCGCCGCTGTGGGAGGAGGTCCGCGCGCAGGCCGAGCGCGCCGTGACGCGCGGGGCGCCCGCCTATCGGCGAGACGACGGGTACAGCGGCGACGAGCAGCTCTGGCAGCGCGGGGTGGGCAACACCATGCCCGTGTTGGCCATGGCCTACGTTCTGACCGGCGAGCGCAAGTACCTGGACAGCGCGCGCGAGTGGGCGCTGGCCTCCTGCGGCTACGAGACCTGGGGCCTGGGGCGCATTGACGGCATGGACCTGGCCGCCGGTCACCAGCTCTTCGGGTTGGGGATCGTCTACGACTGGTGCTATGACGACCTCGGCGAGGAGGCGCGCCAGACCATTCGGGAGACGCTGGTCAGGCGGACCTCGGCCATGTTCGAGGCGGCCGCAACCGAGAAGGCGTGGTGGCGCCGTTCGTACCTCCAGAATCACCTGTGGGTGAACATCTGCGGCATGTCGGTGGCCGGTTTCGCCCTGTTCGACGAGGTGGAGCACGCCGACAAGTGGATCGGCCTGCCCCTGGGCAAGTTCCGGCGCACGATGGAGGCGCTGGGACCCGATGGCGCCAGCCACGAGGGCGTCGGGTACTGGGGCTACGGCGTCGAGTACATGCTCAAGTTCATGCACCTGGCCCGGGAGCTGCTCGGGGTTGATATGTTCCGTGACCACGACTGGTGGCGCAACACGGCGATGTACCGCCTGTACATGGCCCTGCCCAGGAACGCCTGGACTCGCCGCAGCAACATCGTGGACATCGCCGACTGCCCCCGCGGCAACTGGTACGGCCCCGACTACTTGCTCCGCAGGCTGGCCCGGGAATACGGGGACAGGCACGCCCAGTGGCTGGCGCAGCAGATAGACGAGGCCAACGTGGACTCGGCCGAGGCGCGGTGGCTGAACCTGATCTGGTACGAGCCGAGCGTGAAGGCAAAGCCGCCCGATGACTTGCCCACGCTGCGGCACTTCGACGACATGGACATCGTCTCCGCGCGCTCCGACTGGTCGGGCGACGAGTCGCTGGTGGTCTTCAAGTGCGGGCCCTTCATCGGGCACGAGGCCGTCCAGGAGTTCAGCTACGACCCCGGTGGCGGCCACGTCCACCCCGATGCCAACCACTTCGTGCTCTTCGGCGGGGGCGAGTGGCTGATCCGGGACGACGGCTACCGCGCCAAGTGGACCGGTCAGCACAACACGCTGCTCGTTGATGGCGAGGGGCAGCTCGGCGAGGGGCGCCAGTGGTTCCAGGGGACGCAGCCGCTCAGACTGAAAGCCCGCCCGCGGGTAACGCGCGCGCTGTCCACGCCGGAGCTGGACCACATGACTGGCGACGCCACGGAGGCCTACCCCAGGGACCTGGGCCTGCGGCACTACGTTCGCCACCTGCTGTTCCTGAAGCCGGACGTGTTGATCGTAGTGGACGACATTGAGCTCGACGAGCCCGCGCCGCTGGAGCTGCGCTTCCATCCTGAGCAAGCCAAAGCCGAGCGCGAGGGCGGGGCCTTCATCATCGGCGGCGGCAGGTCCGTCCTGCGGTTGGAGCCGCTCACCACGGAGGGCGTGGACGCCTCCGCGGAAGATGTCGCGGCCGAGGGCCGCCACGGTGAGAGGGACGAGACCATGTTCACCGTGCGGCTGAGCACCACAGCATCGCGGTGGCGCAACGCGGTGGCGGTCTCGTGGGCGGGGGCCGGCGAGGAGCCGCCGACCGCGGCGCTCCGGACCGATGCAGACACCTGGACGTTTGCGGTCGAGGACCGCGTCGTGGCCCTCGACTGGGAGACGGGAGAGGCACGAATCCAGCACTGACTGACATGGACGCCCAGGGAGGCAGGCCATGCGAACAGGCCATTCCAGGGCCCTGATCGCCGTCGCAGCCATGCTCCTCTGCGCCGACTTCGCTCACGCGGACTGGCCCAACCTGCGCCGTCGCGACTCGCGGGCGCAGGAGGCCCTGGTGCCGGAGCTGGCCAAGATCCGCAAGCAGCACCCCCGCATCTTCTGCACGGAGCAGGACATCGCTGAAGTGCGCCGCCGCTGTCAGGCGGTCCCGGCTGTGGCGGAAGTGTGGCGGTTCGTCCACGAGTGGGCCCGCGGCGACCACTACTTCCGCAACCTGTGGGCCACCCCGGCGCAGCTTCAGGCCTGCGTGATTGCCTACCGCGTGGCCGACCGCGACCCGGCCATCCTGCGTCACTGTCTGGCCATCGCCGACTACCTGTCCGAGGCGCAGGGCGATGGCTGGACGTGGCCGCGCATCGCCAAGAGCCTGGCCATGGCCTACGACTGGCTGTACGACGACCTCTCCCCCCAGCAGAGGCGGAAATATGGCGCGGCCTCGATCCATGCGGCGCAGCAGTGCTACAGAACCTGGCGGCACTCCGAGTTCAACAACCACGTATACCTGGAGTACGGGCCCATCCTCTACACGGGTATCGCCCTCTGGCAGGAGGGCATAGACGACCAGGCGGCGCGCCGCCTCGCCCTCGACGGGCTGGACCTGCTGGTGAACCACTTCATGCCCGCCCACGACCTGGTGTCGGCCGGGGATGGCGGCTGGCACGAGAGCATGAGCTACCACGCCTTCTTCACCTACGAGTTCGCCCACCTGATCGAGTTGTGGTCATCCGCCAGCGGGCAGAATCTGTGGGAGGATTTCAGCGGCCTGGACGGCGAGGCTGCGTGGCTGATCCACAACGCCCGCCCCTTCGACGACAAGCGCGTTAGTGTGGCCGACATCGGCGGGCATGACTCGTACGAGGGCAACATCGCCGCCTACATGCCCCTGCTCCAGCGCCGCCGCGGCGACGGCCTGGCCGGTTGGTGGGCCGACCAGATCAAGCAGGAGGCCATTCGCCGCGATCGGGCGGGCGTGCGCTACCAGTTGGGCGCCGGCACCTGGTGGCCATACGTGCTGTGGTACGACCCGGAGGTGCCGGCTGTCTCCCGGGATCAACTCCCGCTGAGCCGCCACTTCCGCGGCATCGGTTGGGTCTCCATGCGCAGCTCGTGGCGTCGGGACGCGACCTTCGGGCTGTTCATCTGCGCCCCGCTGTACCTGGGAGGGCACCAGCACTGCGACAACAACAGCTTCGTCATCCACAAGCGTTCCTTGCTGGCCATGGACACCGGCGTTTACGACGCCACGGCGCACCGGGCCAACTACTACGCGCGCACCATCGCCCACAATTGCGTCACCGTGACCGACCCCGCCGAGCAGTTCGACGGCGGCGTGTGGGGATACAACCGTCCGGGCGAGGGAGCCAACGACGGGGGGCAGCTCTACGGAGGTGGTCCCGACTTCGTGGGTGATGTGGTCCCCGGCGACGAGCACCATCGTGCGCAGATCACGGCCTACAAGGCGACCGACCATTACACCTTCGTCGTCGGCGATGCGACCCGCTCCTACAGCGCCAGCAAGCTGAAGGAGTTCACCCGGGCGTTCCTCTACCTGCGGCCGGACTGTTTCGTGGTCTTCGATCGCGTTGAGGCCACCCGGCCAGGATTCAGCAAGAAATGGCTGCTCCACTCCGCGCAGGAGCCGCGCCTCGACGGCACGCGCGTCGAGATCATCAACGGCGAGGGTCGCCTGGCGGTGGAGTCGCTGCTGCCGGAGGGGCCCAGGATCGCTGCCATCGGCGGGCCGGGCCGCGAGTTCGAGGTCAACGGAGTCAACTACCCGCCGCAGAAGCAGCATGACCCGGAGGAGGCCGGTCGTTGGCGCATCGAAGTCAGCCCGAGCCGTCCCCAGACGCGCGACTACTTCCTGCAGGTGCTGCTGGCGACCGACGCGACCTCGCAGGAGTGGCCGAACGCGAGGTTGACCCAGGAGGAAGGCGAGATCGGCGCGGCCCTCACGCTTGACGACACGGCGGTCGAGGTCCGCTTCACGACCGAGGGCCCGTTGACTGGCCAGGTGACGATAAGGGATCGCGGCACGGGCCAGGTCGTTGTCGAGGAATCCCTGAGCGAGTAGCCGCAGCATCTCGTGTGGTGATGGCATTGCGCGGGCGGGGGCCGCGCCGTCGGCGTGGCCCTCCGCACTGGAGCGCACGGATATGACCAATCGTCAACGCGTGCTCACTGTCCTTGCCCGTGAGCCCCCCGACAGCGTGCCGTACGACTGCTGGGCCGAGCGGCCGGTCTACGATAGACTGGCGCGGGCGCTCGGCGTGGCCTCGAAGGAGCAAGTCCTCCGAGAGCTGGACGTGGACCTACGGGTCATCCCCGGCCCTGCGTACATCGGCCCTGAGCTGCCCAGGCGCGAGGACGGAAGCCTCGAGGACGTCTGGGGCGTGCCACGTAAGACGGTCACCGTCGAGGGCCCCGGCACCACCTGGAGCTATCAGCACGTGGCGCGCCCGCCGCTGGGCGGCATGTCCTCCGTCGCCGAGATTGAGGGCTACTCCGGCTGGCCCTCGCCGGACCTGTGGGACTACTCGGACATCGCCGCCGACTGCGCCGCCATCCGCGATGCCGGCTATGCCGTGGTGTATGCTGGCGACCGGCTCGACCGCACGGCCCAGCTCAAGACGCTCATGTACCTGCGTGGGATCGAGCAGGCGTACCTGGACTTGGTCGAGGAGCCGGCCATCGCCCAGTGCATCCTGGAGCGGATCGTGGGCTACTTCGTGGAGTACAACCGCCGTGTGTTCGAGGCCGCGGACGGCAACATTGACATCTTCATGATGGGAGATGACTTTGGCACGCAGGCTGGCCCCATGCTCGACCTGAAGACCTGGCGGCGGCTGCTGAGGCCAGGCTTCCAGGCGTACATAGACGTGGCCCACCAGTTTGGCGTTCGCGTCATGCACCACACCTGCGGCGACGTGCGGGCGCTGATCCCGGACTTCGTCGAGTGCGGCCTGGACGTACTGCAATCGCTCCAGCCGCGCGCGGGCATGGACCTGGCACAACTGAAGCGCGAGTTCGGCGACGTTCTCTGCTTCCATGGGTCCATTGACGTGCAGCACACGCTGCCCTATGGCACGCCGGAGGAGGTGCGCGCGGAGGTGTCCGAGCGCATGGAGGCCAGCGCGCGAGAGGGC
Organism: Armatimonadota bacterium; assembly: GCA_046760465.1. Lineage (GTDB taxonomy): Bacteria > Armatimonadota > Zipacnadia > JAUWAU01 > JBHIEF01 > JBHIEF01. The sequence continues at coordinate 8,154 of JBHIEF010000100.1, forward strand.
GGCGTCATCCTCTGCACCGCGCACAACATCCCGCCGGAGACGCCGGTGGAGAACGTCTTGGCGCTCTTCGACGCCTACCGGGAGCTGGGCGGACGGCAGTGAGGGTGGGACTGGCGGAGCGCGAACGAGAAGCTACGGGACCCGCTCTTCAGGCAGGGCGAGCTCGCGCACGTGCAGCACTATGAGCCAGCGCCGCTCCGGAGGGACGATGTAGGCCAGCGTCGGCTCGTGCCCTGTGCCGACGACCATGGCGCGGTACAGCTCTCCGTCTGACTTCGACTGAACCTCTGCTCGGCTCAGATCGGTCGGTGCCGGGTAGTAGCTCTCGCCCACCGGCGCATGCCCCCGGCCATCCTCCCCGTGGCAGGCCTGGCAGTAGTAGCCGTAGTACAGCCTGCCGCGCGCCAGCGCCCTCTGGCTGGGCGCGATGGGGCTGCGCAGAGCCGCAGCTTCCTCGGCGGTGGGAATGGCCGCGCCACCGCGAGGGATGGATTGCGTCGGGCCCTCGGGCATGGGCTGCTCGAACGGTCGCATGCTGGGCTGACGCTTCATGCGCGGCGCGCAAGACCAGTCCTGCACGCCGGCGCTGGCGGCGAACCCGAGCATGATCAGCAGCGGCGCCAGCCTCATTCCGATGGCTCCTGTGCCGGGGGTGGCAGTTCGATCTGCCGCGGCGCCTCATCGCTCTGGGGCACCGGCTGTGTGCTCTGCGGCGATTCGCCCGGGACATAGCGGTGCGAGCCGTAGTCCCAGTCGGGCGGTCGGTCGCCCACTATCGCGTAGATGAGGCCGCCCCACACCACGACCAGCACCGCGATCAGGCCCACGATCAGGAGATCCCTGATCTGGCCTCGGCCGTTCGCCCTCTCCTCGCCAGTCATCTTCCGTTCGTCCTTCAGATGTTCACGTGTCCGTACGCGACCCAGAATACGTAGCCGACGATGAAGGCGCCCATCCCCAAGTACAGCAGAATGAGGAACCACGGCACGGCGCGGGGCGCCCTGTAGCCGGCCTCAGGGGAGGCCTGCGCAGCCTCCCGGGGCGGCGGCTCCCGCAGCGAACGCCCGTAGAAGCCCAGCAGGATGAGCAGGACCAGGCCCAGCCCGCTGCCCAGCATCAGGAAGATCCAGCGCATCTGCACTATGTCTAGCGACTGCATGTCTGCACCGCTAGCCTCGGCCCAGCGACAGCACGACCATCAGGACTACCATCGCCAGGCCTGCAACGAAGACCAGGATGGGCACGAACAGGCCGAGCGAGGGCTGCGGATCCGGGGGGTGCGTGCCCTCCATCTCCTCGCTTTCCAGTGGCAGGTGCCGCGCGCGATCCTGGTCCCAAAACTGACGCGCCCGCACCGCCCACAGGAACGCCAGCGAGAAGACCGTGACACCAAAGGCCGTGTACAGGATCCACGTCGTGATGATCATCGGCGCTCCTCCTCGGGCTGCCCGCCTGGGGCGGCACGCAGGTCTTTTTCGCGGACCGGTTCCAGGGAAGCGTCAATGCCCTCGGGGGCGATATTGGCGTCCGTGTACCCGATGAAGCTGACGGCCACGAAGTTGGAGACGTCCCAGATCTTGGCCGACTCCAGCTCCTTCTTGAAGTAGGGCATGGCCGTGCCCGTGATGCCGTTCATGATCTGGTAGTAGAGGATGCCGCCGATGTACTGGTCCTGTGCCAGATGGCGCCTCAAGGTGGTGAAGTTCAGCGGCGGGGGGTGGATGTGCGGGGCCGCCGGCCCTTGCCCATCCCCCACGGGGCCGTGGCAGCCGATGCAGAAGTTCTGGTAGATGCGCAGGCCCCGGGCCAACGCGGCCTCGGTGGCCGCGTAGGGATTGGGCATGTCGCGCCACACCTGCGGGACGTGCTCGTGCAGCCATTGCACGTTGGCGTCCGGTCCCGCCTCATAGGCGGCCACCGCCAGCTCGTGCCATTTCCGCTGTCGGGCGACGCGCTCGTCGGCATTTCTTCCGCCCAGGCTCTGCACATAGGCCGTCAAGTCGCGCAAGCCCTCCTCCCCAACGTACTCAAAGCGCGGCATGAGCGACAGCGGGCGCGTGAAGCGCGGGTTGATGAAGTGCGCCTCGTGCCAGTCGTCGGTGTGCTCTCCGCCCTGTTGGGAGAGATCCGGCCCGGTGCGTTGCGAGCCCAGCAGGTGGGGCCGCTCGGCGACGTAGTCCCCCGCCTGCGCGATGCGGTCGGCGCCCAGTCCCCAGTCCTGCGGCCGAACGTACTGAGAATGGCAGGAGGTGCAGCCGTTGTCGATGTAGAGCTGCCGGCCGCGCCGCTCGGTCTCGGTCAGCTCGCGCACCAGGGCCGACGGCTGCTCCGGGATGGTCCAGGTGGGCAGCGCGACCACCATGAAGAAGGTGGCCCAGAAGATGAGCAGGCTGCCCACGATCAGCAGAACCGGGGTCATCCTCATGCCGCCACACGCTCCCCCCGGGCCAGCGTCATGACGACGTTGTACAAGCCGATGAAGGCTGCTGAGACGATCAGCACGCCGAACATAGCCCGCGCGGCCATGTACGGGAAGATCATGGGCAGCGTGCGGTAGACGCCCTCGCCCTCCAGCCAGGCCCCGCCCTGGACCAGGCCGGCGATGCTCAGCGCCAGGAAGAAGCCCGACAGGCCCACCAGGACCAGCCAGTACTGCACGTCCACGAGCACGTCGCTGTATAGCTTGCGCCCGCTCACTTTCGGCAGCACGTACCACAGCCCGCCCAGGGCAATCATGCCCGTGAAGCCGAGCACGGCGATGTGCGCGTGCCCCACCACCCAGTTGGTGAAGTGGACATAGCGCTGGACTGAGGGCAGCGAGTGCAGGGGCCCCTGGAGGCAGACCAGCAGGTACCAGACGCTGCCGGCGAAGACGAACTTGCCGGGCACGCTCTCGCGCAGGACTGACAGCCGCCCCCGCATGGTGAGCCAGAGGTTGATGAGCACGGTGAGCACCGGCACCACCATGGCCACGCTGTCCACGATGGAGATGGTCTTCAGCCAGGTCGGGACGGGCGCCTGGAGCAGGTGGTGGGTGCCGATGTGCGTGTAGAAGGCCAGCAGGCTCCAGAAGCCGACCAGGGACAGCGTGTGACTATACAGCGGCGCCCTCGCCAACCGCGGGATCATGTAGTACAGGACCGCTATGGCCAGCGGGGTCATGAGCAGGCCCAGCACGTTGTGGCCGTAGAACCAGTGCCAGATAGCGTCAATGACGCCGGCCAGCGAGCCGGTGTCGGGGCGCCACATGACGTTGCCCAGCGGGTATAGAAGCGCCGTCCAGATGATGGCGCCGCCCACGTACCAGACCGACACGTAGAGCGTGTTCTCCTGGCGCGCCAGCACCGTCAGCACGAAGCAGATGAGCAGGAGCGCGACCGAGGCGACGACCAGCAAGTCCAGCTCCCAGATCAGCTCGGCGTACTCGCGCGACTGAGTCATCCCCGCCGGCAGCGTGATGACGCCGCCCAGGATGGCCGCGTTCCACAGCCACATGGCCAGGTTGGCCAAGCGTTCGCCTTGCAGCCGCACCTTCAGCAGCAGCGGCACGAAGTACAGGCCGGCCCCGATCAGGCCGGAGGTCACGAAGCCCAGCATCACCACATTGGTGTGGGCGGGGCGGATGCGCCCGAACGACAGCCAGGGGATGTTGGCGAACAGGTCCGGGGCGGTGAGGTGTATGGCTGAGGCCATGCCCCAGAGCGTGCCCACGACCATCCACACGGCCGAGGAGATCAAGTACCGGCGCGCGGCGCTGTTCTCCTCATTGCTCAGAATTGGCAAGCCCATGTCGTGCCGTCGCCACGCCTAGCGGTGGCAGATCAGGCAATCGTCGGATGCCTGCTCCTCCCGATGACAGTCCACGCAGAAGCCCATGGAGAACTCGTGCACTGCCAGAATACGGTCCATGGCCTTGACGTTGCCATGGCAGCGGCCACAGTCCACGCCCTTGCGGACGTGCATCTGGTGGTTGAAGTAGACGAAGTCGGGCATTTCCGAGGTCTTGACCCACTCGACCGGCCGACCATTGGCGTAGTGGGTGCGCAACTCCTGAATGGGCGGAAACTCGGGTATGATCCTCTCGTGACACAGCAGGCACGTGGCCAGGGCAGGTATCCCCGCGCGCGGCCCCCGGTCGGCGAACGCGTGGCAGAAGAGGCAACTGATCTGCTTGTCCCCGGCATGCACGCGGTGACTGAAGGGCAGGGGCTGCTCGGGCCCGATGGGGTAGGGACGCCACACGCGCAGCCCCACACCGGCGGCCACCGCAGCGGCCAGGATCACAACTACGTAGCCAACGGCGGCCCTGCCGCTCCGATCGGCGCTCTTGACCTGTGGCAGTTGTGCGATCAGGAGTGCTGCTCCCCTGTGCGCGCCAGATCGGCGTGCGAAAGGGCCGGATACCTGCTCAGGAACAGCCCGGCACTCCCGACCAGAGCCCCCGCCAGCCCCAACCCGACTAGCACGTCCACCAGTCCCGGCGAGGCACCCTCGGGCTGCAAGGTCGGCACGACGAGCAGGTATCGCTCCAGCCACATCCCCAGGATGACCACCACCGATACGGTGGCCAGAATCCGCCGGTTGTGCTTCACCTCTCTAAGCAGCAGCAGGAAGAACGGTCCCAGGTACCCCAGCACCAGCACCACATATCCGTACGGCAGCCAGGCGGGGGAGTGGAGGCGCGTGGCCAAGTACCCCGTCTCCTCGGGCAAGTTGCCGTACCAGATGGTCAGCAGTTGGCAGAAGAAGAACGACACGGTCAGCATGCCGAAGGCCATCATCAGATTGCCCATGTCGGCCAGTTGGCTGCTGCCCAGGTGCTCCCCCACTTCCAGTCGCCCGCGCAGGGCAATGGCCGCCAGGATCAGCGCGGCCATGCCCACATACAGGTTGCTGATGAAGAAATGCCCGCCGAACAGCGTGCTGTACCAGTGGCCGTCCAGAGACATGATCAGATCGAAGGCGATCACCGTGTAGATGAAGGCGTAGGCGATGACGATGGCCACCGACACGTTGGTGAGGCACCGCTGCATGGGCTGGATGGCCGCCTCCTCGCCGCCCTTCGCTGCCAGCGCGTCGGCCCGTAAGTTGAGGCGTACGTAGAGGAGGCTGAGCACGCACAGGAGCGCCAGGCCGCCGAGGTCGCGAGCCAGCAGTGATCTCGGGTTCAGCCACACTGCGCGCTCGCCCAGATCCTCGCCCAGCCACAGCAGGAAGTGGGGCCGTCCGACCCAGAGGGCGACCAGCAGTAGCAGGGAGAAGGGCAGGAAGGCGATGGTGGCCTGGCCCAGGCGACCGACGGCAGCCGTCCACCGTGCGGCCGTGGCGCGGAAGATCGCAGCCCACACGATGCCCGCTTGGCCCATCCCCACCCAGAAGAGGAAGTTCACCAGCAGCGCCCGCCACGCCCGCGCCGAGTCGTCCTGAGCCGCAGCGGCGGCGAAGGCGATGACTCCCGCCAGGAGCGCGGCGGCGGCTGTGCCGTAGACCCAGCGAGGGAGCGCTGTCCGCTCGCGTGCTGTTGTGGAGTCGTCAGGCATCCTCTTCGGCCTCGATGACTTCCTCTGCGCCGGCAGACCTCAGGAGTCCGGCGACGGACTGTGCCTGCTCGGGCGTGGCAACGACGGTGATGCCGAACTTGTCGGAGCTGAAGCCCGGCACGTGATCGTCACGCAACGGCTGCGGCCGCAGTCGCGACAGGCCCAGAACGGCCGCCAGCGTCATCACGCCGGCAACCAGGATGGTGAGCTCGAAGCCTACGACGCAGTAGGGGATCAGCGACACGGGCGGCTTGCCGCCAACGATGTCGCCGTACAGTACCGCGCTGCCGATGCACAGCGCGAGGCCCGCCGCCGCGCCGCAGATTCCGGCCGCCAGCGTGATGAAGCGCATGGGGCTGCCCCGCCTGGGCATGTACTGCTCAACAGCCTCGATGCCGGTGGGGGCGAAGGCCTCGAAGTCCCCGATACCGGCCTCGCGCAGGCCCTTGAGCGCCTCCACGAAGGGCTCTGGCGCGCCGAAGACCGACTGGATGCGTCGCCTAGAGCTCATCCGGCCGCCTCCAGGCGCTCGGCCACGTCGTGCTCCTTGACCTCGCTGATGGCCACTGCGGGCAGGAACTTCGCGAACAGCAGGAACAAGCTCAAGAACCACGCCAGCGCGCCCACGCTGATGACAATCTCCACCGGCGAGAGGCTATACGAGCCCCAGGCGTAGGGCAGGAAGTCGTGCGCCGTCGAGTTCACAATGATGACGAAGCGCTCCAGCCACATGCCCACGTTCACCAGTATGGCGATGACGAAGAGTGCCGGAATGCTGGCGCGGACGCGCTTGAAGAAGAAGGCCAGCGGCAGGACGGCGTTGCAGGTTACCATCCCCCAGAAGGCCCATGCGTTGGGCCCAAACGCGCGCCAGGCCGCGAAGCTGCGCTCGAACTCGTTGCCGCTGTACCAGGCCATGAACGCTTCGACGGCGTAGGCGTAGAAGATGATGAGGCCGGTGAAGATCATGACCTGGGCCATGGCCTCGAAGTGGCGCCGCTGGATGATTAGCTCCAGCCGCAGCAGCCGTCGCCCGGGAATCAGCAGCACGATGACCATGGCCAGCCCGGAGTGAATGGCCCCGGCGACGAAGTAGGGCGCGAAGATGGTGGTGTGCCAGCCGGGCAGCACGGACATGGCGAAGTCCCAGGACACGACGCTGTGGACGGAGATGACCAGCGGGGTGGCCAGCGCGGCCAGGCACATGTAGGCCCGCGCGTAGTGGCGCCACTGCTCCCAGCGATTCTGCCAACCGAGCGCCAGCAGGCCGTAGATGCGCCGGCGGCGCCCGGTCGAGGCGTCGCGGACGGCAGCCAGGTCGGGGATCAGCCCCATGTAGAAGAAGATGGCGCTCACGGTCAGGTACGTGGTCACC
>JBHIEF010000101.1:0-15063 GCA_046760465.1 Armatimonadota bacterium
AGAGTGCCACCCTGTCAAGGTGGAAGTCGCGGGTTCAAGTCCCGTCAGCCCCGCCAGCGATCATTGCGAGCCCCGACCCGTCGTCGGGGCTCTTTGCCTTGATGCGGCAGTGCAGTTGCGAAAGGCGCTCCTCGGAGCAGGCCGCTTCCTCTCGGCCCACCGATCACCAATCACCGATTACCACTACAACCGCATTTGCCATTCTGAGGAGCGGCGCGACGAGGAATCTCCGAACTTGGCAGCGGCCCTGGTCCCCAAACCAAGATTCTGCGCTCCGTCTCACTCGGCTCAGAATCACAGCTACGCACGGATGCGGTTGTAGGATTACCGGTTACGTGCTGTGGTACTTCCTCTCACTTCCAGAACCGCCAGCTCCGGCCGGCACAGCAGCCGAGCGTGCACCACCGCCATGCCGATCCCCCGGCTGACGTACATGGGCGTGTCCTGCTGCCAGATCAGCCCACTGGTGAACCTGCGCCCGAAGCGGCTGGGCACGATCAGCGGGCCCCACAGCGGCAGGCATATCTGTCCACCATGCGTGTGCCCCGCCAGCACCAGGCCCGCGCCCAGCTCGTTGGCCTCGAAGACCACGTCCGGCGAGTGCGCCAGGACGATGTAACGCGCCCCCTCCGGCAAGCCCTCCACCAGCGGCGCCGGCGAGGCGTAGTTGATGGAGTTGTCCCGCAGCCCCACCAGCCACACGACCGACTGGCCTATGCGCACGGGTACCGCCTCATCCCCTAGCACCCGGACGCCGCTCTCCTCCAGCGTCTCGATGACCTGCTCCGCTTCCGCCCACCGGTCGTGATTCCCCAGCACCGCGAACACACCTAGCGGCGCGGTCAGGGGGCTGAGCAGGTCCCTCAGGCCCGCCAGATCGCCGGAGTAGCTGGAGTTGACCGTGTCTCCGGTGAAGACGATCAGGTCCGGCCGCGCCTGATTGGCCAGCTCAACCGTCTCCCGGATCAGGTCCTCGCCGAACCGCCCCGTCCAGTGTATGTCGCTGAGGTGCGCAATGCGCACCGGGCCCATCGCCTCCGGCAGGCGCGGTGAGAGGATCTCCGTGTGCGTGACCTCCAGCCGTGTGGGCTCCACGAAGCACGCGTAGGCCAGCACCACCACTGCCAGCACGACGCCCAGGATCGCCAGCCGCCGCAGCCACTTGCGCCGGCGGGAAGGGACCGGCGGTTCCTGCTTGAGTGACCGGCAGTTCATGCCGTTGCGGAGGTCTGAATCCGCAGGGGATACGTGCCCAGCTCGTGGCAGGCCTCGTAGAAGGCCAGGACGTTCTCCAGCGGCGTGGCTGGCACGATCTCGGAGCTGGACCCAATGAAGTGCCCCCCGCCCGCTGCCGCCGCGTGCAGACAGGCCCGCACCCCCTCCCGGATCTCCTCCACGCTGCCCAGCGGCAGGAGCTGCGAGCAGTCCACATTGCCCACCAACACCAGGTGCTTGCCGTAGCGCTTCTTCAGGTAGCCAATGTCCATCCCCGCCAGCGGCTCGATGGGGTTGAGCCCATCAATGCCCGCCTCGATCATGTCGTCCAGCACTTCCATGACGTACCCGTCGCTGTGGAAGATGACCTTCATGCCCGCCTTCTTCACCGGCCCGCACGTGCGCGCCAGCGCCGGAATGAAGGTCTCGCGCAGGAACTGCGGCGAGGCCATGGTCGCGCCCTTGTAGGCGATGTCGTCCCCGATGAAGTAGATCGGACACAGGTTGGCATCGGCAAAGGCCTGCGCCCGCGCCACCGCGTGCTGGTTGAAGGCCCAGACCAGACGCTCCACCTCGTCCCGCGCCTCGTAGATGGCCTCCAGAAACAGCACCGTCCCCACGTGACCGTAGGCCGCGTGGTAGCCGCACCCGCCGCCCGGCACCAGCATGGTGCGCGGCGCAAACGCCTCCCGCTGCTCCAGGAACCTGGGCAGGTCCTTCTCCAGGTAGTGATCCACCGAGACCTCCGGTATCTTCACCTCCGCCAGGTCCGCCGGAGTCTGCCAGGGGCGCTTGCTGATCCAGTGCGTCCGGCCCAGAACCGTGTACTCGAATCCCCCGTCCTCCCGGCGCGTGCCCTCCTGCTCCTCGGCGAAGGGGAAGGTGAACCCCCGGCACAGGTCTATCCCCAGCCCGTGGTACACCGCCACCGAGGCCTTGAGCGCGTCCGTCTCGCCCGGCGCGAAGTGGTCGTAAGTGGGCCGATTGTCAATCAGGTCCCATATGGGCACGCGGTCGCCCTCCTCGTGGTGCAGCGACCGCACTATGCGCCCGTAGACGTCTGCGTCGAGTATCTCCTCAACGGGCCTGATTGCGGGCCGTTGCTCGGTCATCATTCCCGCCCTCTCCGATCGTTGGCCGTCCGCCGCACCTTCTCCGGCGTCTTGGCTGAACCTCCGCCCGCCTCGCCACGTCCTAACTGACAGGATAACGGCGCCCTTGGCTCCCTGGGGCGCGCATCGAGGACTGTGAGGAGGGTCCCACCATGAGGCTACGACTGTGCACCATCCTGGGCGTACTGGCCATGGCCGCGGGCCTGGCGGCTCCCGCCGGCGCCGATGGGATGCTCATCCCCACCTGGCGCCCCGGCATCGTGGGCCCGCCGCCGCCCAACTTCGCCATCAAGTACCACCGCGTCACCCTCGACGTCAAAGACCAGGTCCTGACCTGCACCATTGACCAGGTCTTCCACAACGAGGTCAACCGGGAGGTCGAAGGGATATACCTGTTCCCCGCCCCTCCGGGCGTGACCATCACCAGCTTCGAGATGGAGGTGGACGGCAAGCCGCTGGAGGGCAAGATCCTGGCCAAAGAGGAGGCCCGCCGCACCTACGAGTCCATCGTCAGCAAGCGCAAGGACCCCGCGCTGTTGGAGTACGTGGACCGCGAGACCTTCAGGGCGCGGGTGTTCCCCATTCCCGCCAAGGGCGACAAGCGGATCGCCATCCGCTACACCCAACTGCTCGAGGTGGAGAACGGCATCTGCGAGATCCGCTACCCCCTCAACACCGAGAAGTTCTCCTCCCGCCCGCTGGAGGAGGTCACCGTCACCGCCCGCATCGAGTCCCGCGAGCCTATCGCCTCGGTCTACTCGCCCTCCCACGAGATCGCCCTGCACAAGAGCTCCAACACCGTGGCCACCGCCAGCTACGAGGAGCACGACGTAAAGCCCGACCAGGACTTCTGGCTCTACTACACCGTGGCCGACGGGGAGTTCGGCCTGCACCTGCTGCCGCATCGCGTGGATGCCGAGCCCGGCTACTTCCTGCTGATGGCCTCCCCGCGCCGCGATGTGGCCGAGCGCGACGAGGTGGCCAAGGACGTCGCCTTCGTGCTGGACACCTCCGGCAGCATGGCCGGCGAGAAGATCGAGCAGGCCAAAGAGGCCCTCGCCTTCTGCCTCAATAGCCTCGGCGACGAGGACAGGTTCAACATCGTGCGCTTCAACAGCACCGTCGAGCTCTTCGCCCGCGAGCTGCGCACGGCCGACGAGGCCCGCCACGACGCTCTCAAGTTCGTCGCCGACATGAAGGCGGCCGGCGGCACCAACATCGGCGCCGCCCTGCCCGCGGCGCTGGACATGCTGGAGAAGGACGGCCGCGCCCAGATCGTCGTCTTCCTCACCGACGGCCGCCCCACCGTGGGCCAAACGGACATGGACCAGTTGCTGGAGGCGGTGCAGAAGGGCAACCAGGATAAGGCTCGCATCTTCGTGTTCGGCGCCGGCCACGACGTCAACATCCACTTCCTGGACAAGCTGGCCCTCCAGAACGGCGGCGACTCGGACTACGTGCGCCCCCAGGAGGACATCGAGGTCAAGGTCAGCTCCTTCTTCGCCAAGCTGGCCAGCCCCGTGCTCACCGACCTGGCGCTGAACTTCGGCGAGGTCAACGTCTTCGACGCCTACCCCCAGCAACTGCCCGACCTCTTCCGCGGGTCGCAGCTACTGCTCCTGGGCCGCTACCGCAATCCCGGCCAGCCCTCGGTGACGCTGACTGGCCTCATGGGCGACGACCGCAAGACCTACGAGTACGCCGTCGAGTTCCCCGGCCGCATCGGCCAGAACCCCTTCGTGCCGAGGCTCTGGGCCGCGCGCAAGATCGGCTTCCTGATTGATGAAGTGCGCCTGCACGGCAAGGACAATCAGGAGCTGATTGACGAGATCATCCGCCTGAGTCAGCTCTACGGCATCATGACCGAGTACACGTCCTTCCTGGTCGAGGAGGGCGGTCGTGTCACCTTGGCCCAGGCCCGCAGCCGCGTGGGCGACAACTTCGGTCGCGCCAACGCCGCCGTGGCCGGGTCCTACGCCATCTCGCAGTCGCTCAACCGCCGTGGCCTTCAGCAGCAGGCCGTCGGCTACCGCAACGTGCAGTACAATGAGCGGGGCGAGGCCCAGCAGATCCAGGGCGTGCGCTTCGTGGCCGGTCGCGCCTTCTACAACCGTGGCGGCGTGTGGACCGATGCCACCTACAACGAGAAGCAGGCGCTTACCAGGGTCCAGAACTTCAGCACCGCCCAGTTCCAGCTCAGCCGCGCCGCGCCCGCGCTCAACGCCGCCATGGCCCTGGGCGAGCGCGTGCTCATCAACATCAACGGCCAGGCGATACTCATTGACAACGACGGCAAGCAGAAGCTCTCCGAGGGTGAGCTGAAGGCCCTGATCGGCCGGCTCTAACGCTCCGCATCCAGCTCATCCGACGATCGCCGCAAACCAAAGGCCAGGGAACCCAGTCCCTGGCCTTTGCTCATCATGGCACCGTGGTGGCAACGCCCAGTGCTACAACCACGCCTTCGGCCAGAATGTCATTGTGAGCGAGCAGCGCGAGCGAAGAATCTCGCCGTTCGGCTCATCGCCGCTGCTCCCCGCGCGAGACTCCTCGTCGTTCCCTCCTCAGAATGACAACGTCACGTTGTAGTACTAGATCGTAGATCGTACATCCTAGATCCCATATCCCGTATCCCACATCGCCACACACTACCGCTTGCTGAGGTTCTCCAGCAGCTTGCCCAACAGCATCCGCGCGTGCGCCTCATCCTGGATGCGCAGGATGCCGCCGACGAACTTGCCCTGGCGGAAGACGATGCCCGACCCGTTATAGGGGATCTCGCCGCGAAAGGCCTCTTCCCCGATGCCCTCGACCTCGCCCGTCACCTGGCCCTTCATCGCCGCGAAGGCCCTGTACTTGGCGAAGTTCTCGGCCGCGATGTGCGCGGACGGCTCTGGGATGAAGAACAGCCGGCTCTGGCCCTCGCCTTCCTTGTAGAGCGCGAACACCGCGTTGTCCAGATAGCCCTGCCCCAGCACGTTCTTGGCCGTGATCTTGATGGTGGCCGGCAGCAGGTCTTCCTGCGGCAGGTACTTGAGCAGCTTGGGCGGTCGGCTCTTGCCCTTCACCCCCTCGGTCACGTGCGCGGCCACGTCCAGCATGGCCTGCTCGGCCTCGGCGGTGGGATTGGTCACCGCCACCGTCACGAAGTAGCGCCCCTTGTAGGCGAAGATCCCCTGGCGGTCCCTGAATCCCTGGCTGCCCACCTCCACGAACTGCGGCTCCGGCGGGCGGTGCGCGCTGTAGATGCCAAACCCCATCTCCGGCGTCTGCATGTCGTACAGGTCCACCGTCATGACCAGCCCCTCGTCGCCCTCCTTGGTGTACTGGGCCGTGGCCACCAGCGCGAAGCCGTAGTCAATGAAGAACTCCGCCGCCCCGTCTATGTGCTGGTACAGCGTCGGCTCGTCGAAGATCCCCGGGCCCGCCGACAGCTCCCAGCCCTGCGGGGGCTGGGCAGGGATGGCTCGCGCCAACCGCTTCTCAGCCTTGGTCCTCGGCGCCCAGCCGCCCTCGGGCTCCTCGTAGACTCCGTCGCCATAGCCCTCCTCCGCCCAGGCAGCGCTAACTGCCAGTAGGCAGGAGAGCAGGGGTATTGCTGCCGTCCTCATGGCTCGCATCGTCACGCGCCCTCCGTGGTGCTCAGGCGAGCACCCGATGTGCCTCCTTCAGCCGCTGCACCACGCGCAGGCCGTTGGGGCAGGCCCCCTCGCAGGCGCCGCACGAGTCACAGGCGGCGAAGGTCTGCTCCTTGGGCAGCCTCGCGTATCCCTCGCGCCCGGTCGCGGGCTGACGGTAGCCGGTCACGTACGCCTCGTAGCGCATGATGTCGGCCACCCTCACCCCCTGCGGGCAGGCCCGCTCGCACTGCCCGCACCAGGTGCACGTGTGCGGCCCGGCCAGCGCCAGGTATCGCTCGATGACCCGCCGGTCCGCCTCGGTCATCTCCTGCATGGCCGCGACCGTGTTCTCCTCGGCGTGCTCCAGCGTCTCGCAGTCGGTCAGCAGAATGCTCAACTCCGGGTTGGACAGCGCCCACTTGACCCGCGCCTGCCAGATGTTGACGCCGTCGCCCGTGAAGTTCTCCATGCCCGGGAAGTCCTTGCCACCCTCCTGGGACTTAATCCCGATCACGCCGAGGCCCGCGTCGTAGCCCTTCTTGACCACCGCGGTCAGGTTGTCCCGCGCGTCGGCCAGCGGACCGTACCTTATCAGCATGGTGTCGTACTGGCCGGTCCCGATGCCAGCCGTGCACACCTCGTCCACGTTCTTGTGGGTGGTGAACCCCAGGAACCGCGCCTTGCCCGCCTGCTTGGCCTGCGCGAAGGCCTCGAAAATGCGCTCGTCGGTGACCTCCTCCGCCTTGCTGAGGTTGTGCACCTGGACCAAGTCCACGTCGTCCACCTTCATGCGCTGCAGTGCATCGTCAAGCCAGGTCGTGAACGTCTCCACCGGCCCCCCCTGATGCCACTTGGTGGCCAGGAACAGCTTGTCACGGACCCGGGGCAGAATCGTCGCCAGCCGCCGCTCGACGTTCCCGTTCTGGTAGCACGCCGCCGTATCCAGGTAGGTCACCCCCAGCTCCATGACGCGCTCTATGATCTCCTCGTAGCCGTCCTCGGGCATGTGCAGCGTGCCGCAGCCGTGAACGCTGACCTCCACGTTCGTCTTGCCCAGCTTGCGCTTGGGCAGCGCCGGATCGGCCTTGGCGATGCCGGCCACCGGGCCGCCCACTGCGCTTAGCGCCGCCGCGCCGACCGCGGCCTTCCTCAGGAAATCCCTTCGCTTCATGTGGCCCTCCGATCATTTGCGGGCCCGTCCCGGGCCGCTTACTTGCAGAACAACTGCCGCGCCGCCTCGTTCCGTTGAGGCGGCGCGCTTGGCTCCTGTACAGACAGACTTCCACGCCGTGCGGTGGGACTCCTCCTGGCGGAATGCGCACGGTGGCCCGCCGCTCACACCCCCGGCGCCAGGTCCTCCAGACGCTGGCGCGCCTCCACTGCCATCGGCGTGTCGGGGTATTGCTGCACCACGTCCCGGTAGAACTGCCGTGCCCGATCCGGCTCCTCCAGCATCTGCGCGCACACTCGCCCCGCCGCCAACATGGCCTCCGGGCGCAGCACGCTCTCGGGGTAGGCCTCCAGTAGCTGCTCGTACCGCGCCAGCGATTGCCCGGGCTGGCCGCCCTGCTCCAGAACGCTCCCCAGCAGCAGCAGCGCGTCGTCCGCCATGGGCGCCTCGGGCCGGTTGCGGACCATTCCCTCCAGCGCGGCCGCGGCCGCGTCGTAGTCGCCCCGCTCAGACCGCCCCAGTGCCGCCAGGTACTTTCCCGTGCCGCTCGGGTCCAGCGCCACGTCGGTGGCGAGCAGATTGGCCCGGGCCAGGGCGTCGTTGGCGTATTGGCTCTGCGGGTATTCGGCGGCGAAGCGCTTGAACAGGGCCTCCGCTTCCTTGTAACTGCCCAGCCGGAAGGCGCACTCGGCCAGCATGAACTCCGGATAACCCGAGCGCGGCGAGCGCATCAGCATCGGCTGCGGAACCATGCCCACGGGCGGCCCGAACGGACTGGGCGGCGGCCGCATAAAGGCCGGCAGCGGCTCCTCCAGCGTCTCGTAGCTCGCCTGGGCGGCCTCGTAGTCGCCCCGGGCGAACAGGCAGTCGGCCAGCCCGCGCAGCACCTCGTATCGCCTGCCGGTATCGTGGGGCAGCGCCAGCAGGTCGAGGTATATCCGATGAGCCCGCGGGATGTCTCTGGTTCTGCGCAGGTAGATGTCTGCCAGCTCCAGCCTCACCTCCGCCCCCGCCGCCTCCACCCCCGTCTTGCGCACGTACTCCTCCAGCTCCTCGGCTGCGCCGGCCCAATCGCCCATGGCCGCCTTGGCCCGGGCCAGACCCACGGCGGCTATCTCCAACTGCCAGTCGTCCGGCGGCGCCGTCTTCATCACCTCGTAGATCTGGGCCGCCGCCTCCGCCTCTCCCCTCATCAGCAATTGGCTGGCCATCTGGGCCAGGTAGGCCGTCGCCGCCGCGAAGAGGTCCTGGTTGTCGGCCACTAACTTCGCCGCCTCGGCCAGCCGGTCATCCGCCAGGTACGCCCGCCACAGGACTATTGTCAGCTCTGCGTTATCGGGGTGTTGCTCGCGCAGTCGCGCTGCCTCCCTGGCCAGGAAGCGGGCCTTGCCCTCGGCCAGGGCCAGCTCCACCGCCGAGCTGGCCGGGCTGCTCAGGTTGGGCTCGGGCTGAACGCCCGCCGCCACCGCGCTCAGGTACTCCCGCAGTGCCCCCTCGAAGTCCAGCTTCGCCTCCAGCACGCGCCCCATGTCGGCCGCGAACAGCGTATCGCTGCCCAGGCGCTGCCGCCCGTCGCGCAGCACGTCCTCCGCCTCCTCGTAGAGCGACCGCTGGTACAGCATTCGCGCCAGGCGCAGCACTGAGTTGCTGTCCTCGGGGTCGTACCGTATCGCCTTCTTCCAGGCCGCCAGCGCCTTTTCCGTCTCGCCCAGCGCCGCGTACACGCCCCCCAGGACGCTCTGCGTGCCCAGGTCCTCGGGGCGCAGCTCCGCCGCACGCTCGTAGGTGGCCCGCGCCTCCTCCAGCCGCCCCAGTCGCTCGTACATGGACCCCAGCCGCAGATGCACCACCGCATCCTCCGGCGTGCGTTCGGCCAGCCACTCCAGCGTCTCGGCGGCCTCCTCCCGGCGCCCCGCCCAGCCGTACGCGTCCGCCAGGCGCATGTACCAGGCGGCCGACTCCGGCGCCTGCCGGACTTGGCCCTCCAGGTACTCCAGATGCTCCTCCAGCCTGCCTGCCCCGTCGCTGATCTGGTACAGCCGTTGCGCCACCACGCTGCTGTCGGGGTTGGCCTCCAGCGCCTTGCGCAGGACGGACAGCGCCTCCTCGGTCTTGCCCTCGGCCGCGTACGCGTTCCCTATCTGCACTGCGATGCTCGCGTTGTCGGGCCGCGCCGCCAGCTCCTGCTTGGCCAGCTCCGCCGCGGCTCGGGCCTGCCCGTTCTCCAGGTACAGCAGAATCAGCCGCTGCACCGCCTGCTCCCGCCACGTCCCCTCCTTGTGAACCTCCATGATCGCCTTACACTCGGCGATGGCCTCGTCAATCTCTCCCTCCGCCTGATGGGCCAGCGACAAGCGCAGGTGGGCGGTGGCTGCCAGCGCCGGCTCATCGGCATAGTCCGCCGCCACGCGCCTGCCCGCGGCGATGGCCTTGGCGTTCTCGCCGTGGCGCATGTAGCTGCTCATCAGTTGCAGCAGGACGCTGCCGCCGCGGGGGTCCTTCGGGGAGATGGTGAGGGCCTCGTCCAGCGCCTGCTGGGCCTGGTCGTCCTTGCCCAGCACCACCAACTGCGGCGCCAGCCGAAACAGCACGGAGACCCTCTCGGCCTCCGTCTCGCAGGCCTCCAGCGCGCGCTCGTAGGCCGCCACCGCCCCCTCCGCATCCCCCCGCGCCTGCGCCTGAGCCGCCTCCTGAAGCGCCGTGCTCAGCGGCTCATTGACCTGCGCGCTGCCCACGCCCGCCGCCAACACGAGCGACACCAGAATGCCTACACTACGGTCCATGCTACCCTTCAGACGCGCCCTCCGCCGTTGCGGTTCGCCCGCACCCACCAGGGCCCCGCCTTCCGGCCGTTTGTGGAGTGCAACGTCTCCTGACGTTGCTGAGCACAATCGGGAGATTCTGCACTCCACACCAGACTACACCTTCAGCTTCTCCCCCAACGCCTCCCGCTGCGCGCCGACCAACTGCTCGATCCCCTGCTGCCCCAGGTCAATGAGCGCGTCGAGCTGCCGCCGCGTGAAGGGCGCGCCCTCGGCCGTGCCCTGCACCTCCACCACGTCCCCGCGCCCGCACATGACCAGGTTCAGGTCCACGCTGGCGCGGCTGTCCTCCTCGTAGTTCAGGTCCAGCAGGTTCTCGCCGCCCACTATGCCCACGCTCACCGCCGCCACCAGGTCGCGCAGCGGATTGCGCTTGATGATGCCGTCTTCCTGTAGCCTGTGTACCGCCTCCGCCAGGGCCACGCAGGCCCCGGTGATGGCCGCCGTGCGCGTGCCCCCGTCCGCCTGGAGCACGTCGCAGTCCACCACCACCCGCCGCTCGCCCAGGGCCGCCAGGTCCGTCACCGCCCGCAGCGAGCGGCCGATCAGCCGCTGTATCTCCATGCTCCGCGACGCCGGCCGCCCCGTCTCCCGCGGCGTGCGCTCCTGGGTGGAACGCGGCAGCATGGCATACTCGGCCGTCACCCACCCCTCCCCCTTGCCCACCATCCACCGCGGCACGCGCTCCTCCACGGAGGCCGCGCACAGCACGCGCGTGTTCCCCATCTGGATCAGGCAGGAGCCCTCCGGGTACTTCTGCGCGTTCAGAACCAGCTTGCAGGGCCGTAGGTCGGCGGCGGCTCGACCGTCAATACGCATGATGGGCGCCTCGCAGATGCAGATTATCTATTGGTGCCTACGCCAGGGAAGGTGCACTGTCATGCTGAGCCGCGGATTGGCTCCAATCCGTGCGGATTGAGGCCAATCCGCAGGGCGAAGCCTCTCGTCGTGGGCCCCAAGGCGAGATTCTTCACTTCGTTCACAATGACCAGTCGGTGACGCCCTCAGTCCCGGTGCGGGCCCTGAGCCCTCGCCCCGCCCCGCGGAGCGTCAGGTGGTCCGGCGCGCTACTCGGCCTGCGAATGCACGTCCAGCCGGACCACCTGCCCGGGCCGCTGCCCCAGCGTCACTTCGGCCAGCTCCGCCAGGCGTCCTTCGTCTCCACTGGCCCAGAAGCGGTGCTCGGCCGGGGGCGACTGCCTGCGCAGGTTCAGCCGATCCAGCAGGTCGGCGGCCTCGCGCGCCAGGCTCTCGGCCGGGTCCACCAGCGTCACGGGCCGGTCCAGCGCGGCCCGGATCTCGTCGGCGATCAGCGGGTAGTGCGTGCAGCCCAGGACGACCGTGTCCACCCCCGCCGCCCTCAGCGGAGCCAGCCGCTGCCGGATCGTCTCCCGCTCCGGCGGGCCGGTCGGCCCCGCCTCCACGATGGGGACGAACTCCGGGCAGGCCAGCTCGCGCACCTCATAGGCTACGTCGTGCCGTTCCAGCGCCCGGCTGTACAGACGGCCGCCCACGGCTCCTTCGGTGGCCAGGACGCCGATGCGCCCGTTCCGCGTGGCCGCGGCCGCCGCCCGCGCGCCCGCCTGCACCGTGCCCAGAGCGGGCAGGCCGAGCTTCTCCCGCACCGGCTCCAGCGCCACGCCGGAGGACATGTTGCAGCCCATCACGATCATCTTCACGCCCTGCTCGGCCAGGAACGAGCAGATGTCCAGGGCGAACTGCCTGATCTGGCTCAGCGGCCGCGGGCCATACGGCACGTAGCCCGTGTCGGCGAAGTAGTAGATGCGCTCCTCCGGCGCCACCTCCAGCAGCCGTTGAGCCACTGTGAGCCCACCGACGCCCGAGTCGAAGACGCCGATGGGCGAGTCGCTGCTCATTCAGGCTCCCTCTGGTGCGATCAAGTCCTCGTTGCGGGTGAGGGGCTCGGCCACACTGATCTCGCCCAGCACGTCCACGGCTTGGCCCTCCACCAGGATGTCCACCGCCTCCACCTCTTCGAGTTCGGTCAGCGTGTTGACGACAGAGTAGAGGGCCGCCAGACTGGCCGCCGCCCCGGGCGGGAACCCCTCCCCGAACTCCGCCGTCAGGTCCACGGTGGCCAGCCCCTCCTCCACCGAGACCCCCCGCAGCCCCGTGCCCTCCGGCAGGGGCGATACCAACTCCTCGCCCTCCCGCGGCCCCTCCAGGAGACTCAGCATGGCGCCCGTGGCCGGCGTGTCGGCCGCGACCGTTCGCTCCACCGCGCGCAGAAGCGCGGTCTCTGGATCGGCGAAGTAGACCTTGACGACCTTCGTCTCTGTCCTTGGCGAGGGGGGCGATGGGGTAGGGGGCGGCGTGACGCGAGGTCGCTGACAGCCGGCGACGGCCAACAGCACGCAGACAGGCGCCCCCAATACCAGCAGGCTGCCGCGTGAGGCCCCCATCTAGCCCGACTCCCTGCTCAGGGTGCCACCCAGGTACAGGCGCGGCCCCTCCACGTACGCCCGCAGGCCGTCGAAGATGGCCTGGGCGGCCCGCTGCCGGAACTCCGGCTGCGTCAGCAGCTTCTCCTCCTCGTCGTAGTTGATGTAAGCCAGCTCGCACAGCGCCGCCGGCATCTGGCTCTCACGCAGCACGGCGAAGTTCCCTCGCCGCACGCCGTTGTCCTTGCGGCCCAGCGCCGATACCAGCCGCTCGTGCAGCACCGTGGCCAGGCACTTGTCCTTGGCCCGCCAGTAGTACGTCTCCGTGCCGTGGGCCCCGTTGCGCCGCACCCAGGCGTTGTTGTGGATGCTGAGGAAGATGTCCGCGTGGCGCGCATTGGCCAGGCGCGGCCGGTCATACAGGCCCAGGAACACGTCCTCGCTGCGCGTGAAGACCGGCGCCACGCCCTGCTGCTTGCAGATCGCCCCCAGCCGCCGCGCCACGTCCAGGTTGATGTCCTTCTCCCGCACCAACTGCCCTCGCGCGCCCGGGTCCTTGCCGCCGTGGCCGGCGTCCACCACTATGCACTGGTCGGCCAGCCGTGCCGGGGCAAACCGGATGGCCAGGCGCGGTGGGTCCTCGGCCGTCTCCACCGTGAAGGCCATCAGGCTGGCCATGTCGAGAACGATGCGCGCGTACTCGTCGTGGCGCAGTTGGCCCAGGCGCACCCTACTGACTATCTTCCCGTCGCCGGGAACGGTGCTCGACTTGGCCCCCAGCATGGCCTCCGGCAGGTCCACGACCACCCGGTGCGGCTTGCGCAGGACGTCGTAGCTGTAGGCCGCCGGCGCCGACAGCAGGGCCACGACGTCCACAACTCCCTGGCCCCGCTGCTGCGTCTCTACCGCCAGCAGCACCGGCCGCAGGCGCCCCAGCACCGGCTCGTCCCCGTCGAGCTGGCCCAGGAAGAGCAGCGCGTGACACCGATCGTCGGCCACCACCCATTCGTAGCCGTCGCGGCCGCGCCGCACCGCCCCCAGCGCCGGTGGGCCCACCACGTCCAGCACCACGCGCGCCGTGGGCGGCTCCAGGTCCGGCGTGCCCCAGCGCACCCGCTCCACCCCGGCCACTCCCACCGCCCGCTCGCCTTCGTCCAGGCCCTCCGGGAACGCCGCGAAGGGCAGGTCCACGTACAGGCGCTCGGGATCCGTCAGCCGGTGGGCCTGGAAGCTCACCGGCGCTGCCGTCACCAGCTCCACGCTCAGCCCGCGTTCGTCGCCCTTGACCACGATGTCCTTCAGGCGCGGATACGCGGCCAGAATGCGCTGCTCCTCGTCCCACACCACCCGTGCGCCTAGCGCCTTGAGCACCGGCCTGGCCGGCACCACGCACTTGCCCTTGAGCAGGGCCACCGGCCGCTCCAGGGGGATGCGACGCGGGCCGATGAACAGGTTGCGGTCGTTCAGCCGCAGCAACAGCAGCGTGCCGTCGGCCGCCCGTGCCGCCACGCGGTCGCTCCGGGCGTTGAACTTGACCCTCGCCCCCAGCGCCTCCGCGCACTCGCGCAGCGGCACCACCACCATGCCCCTCTCCAGGAACGGCCGCGGCTCCGTGTCCAGGGCCTTGCCCGCCATCAGCAGCCGGATGGGCCTCTCCGCCTGCGCCGCCGCCGGGGAGTGGGGGACCAGCGCCGAGGCCACTGCTGCGAAGACCGCTGTTAGCTGTGACCGATGCCGCATCGAACGTCCCGCCCTTGCCTCAGGGTCGGCCGGCAACTGCCATTGTCCTCAGCAAGCAACCAGCCCTCCAGCCTATCAGCCCGCTCCGTGGCGGCAGCCGGAGGGCGTGTGTCCAGGGGCTGCATTGCCGTCGTTCCCGCTCACCCTACGTGGCTTCGAGCAGCGCGGAAACCTGGCCTTTCAACCGTGGAATGTCTCGCTCTACTACGCGCCAGACTTCGTCAAGATCAACCGCGAAATAGGCGTGCACCAGGAGGTTGCGCATCGCTACGATCTGGCGCCAGGGCACTTCTGGATGGCTGCTCCTAAGCTCCGGCGACACTTGGGCGGCAGCTTCACCGATCAGCAGGATGTGATGTACCATCCACGTCTGTATTAGCTCGTCGCTCTGGAAGGCGTCACGGCCCTTCTTGGCATAGCGCTCGATGCGCTCGATGGCCTCGAGAATGTCCTGAAGCCTGGCGCGGTCGTCCCTCACAGCGGGACCGCTTCCTTCAGCACTCGACCCCGTATGCGCGACCTGAGCGCCCGCTCTGTGGCCACGTCCACCTGGTGGCCGAGTAGGTCCTCGAGTGCCACCGCGAGCGCCGCCCGGTCGAGCAGGCTGTGTCCCTTCCCGAAGTCAACCAGGAAGTCAACATCGCTCGCGCCGTCGTCGTCTCCTCTCGCCAGGGAGCCGAAGATGCGCACGTTCGAGGCGCCGTGCCTACGCGCAACGCGCAGGATGTCCTCGCGCCTATCCCTGATGGTCGTCAGCAAGCTCATGCCATTGCCTCCGCCGCCGACCCACCCCGCGCCGCTCCAATGGCCTGCCATCCGAAGCCTATGGAACTCGGACGCGGCGCCCATATGACAGCCCTGCGTCGCTCTCCTGCGTCGAGCTATGCAGGGCACCATCCTTCGCCGATGGCGAGTTCCATGGGCCAAGGATGGTGGAGGCGGTGGGACTTGTTCACCCTGAGCTTGTCGAAGGGAACCCGCAGA
>JBHIEF010000102.1:0-14980 GCA_046760465.1 Armatimonadota bacterium
TCATACCCACACTGCCGGGCCATGCCGCGGTGGGAGCACCCCTGGCACCAGTTGCTGAGCTGGTGCCGAGAAGGGTACGCGGCGCGCAGTGCCGAAGACCATGGTTGCAGGCGTCCTCAGCTTGGTCTGGGAGGATGCGTCCGCTCGAAGGGAGTGCTGACCATGAGCTACCGCAGGCGGCTCCCCAGAAGGGAGTTTCTGCGTCGCAGCGCGGTCCTGAGTGCGGCCGCCGTCGCAGTTCCCTACGTGATTCCGTCTGGCGTGCTGTCCGCTGCCGACTCGCCCGGTGCGAATGACCGCATCGGCATCGGAGCCATCGGGGTGGGGCGCCAGGGCGGCTCTCTGGCCGGCCGGCTGGCCAGGGCCGGCGCCGCTCGCCTCGTGGCAGTCGCCGACGTGAATATCAGGCGCGCCGAACAGATGGCCGCCCGACTGGAGGCGGAAGCGCACCAGGACTATCGCAAGCTGCTGGAGCGGGACGACGTAGACGCCATCGTCACCGCCACGCCCGACCACTGGCGGGCCTTGGTCTGCATCCACGCCTGCCAGGCTGGCAAGGACGTCTATGCGGAGAAGCCAATGAGCTTGACCATCCGGGAAGGGCGGCTGATGGTGGAGGCGACGCGGAAGTATGGGCGTGTCTTCCAGACCGGCAGCCAGCAGCGCTCGGCAGCCGCCAACCGCCGTGGATGCGAGCTGATCCGCAACCAGCGGATCGGCCGCCTGGAGAAGGTGATCGCCCACAACTACCCCAGCCCGTGGGAGTGCGCCCTGCCAGCCCAACCAGTGCCCGAGGGGCTGGACTGGGACATGTGGTGTGGGCCCACGGAGGTGGTACCGTACCACGCCGATCTGTACGCCCCTCGCGCCAATCCAGGCTGGATCTCCTTCCGTCCTTACTCTGGTGGCGAGATGACCGGATGGGGCTCCCACGGCCTGGACCAGGTCCAATGGGCGCTGGGCATGGACGAAAGCGGCCCGGTGGAGGTATGGACGGAGGGAGAGGCCTTCGACCCGCCGACCTACACGGCTCCCGAGTCAAGGTCCCGCGGCGACGGCATGTGCAGGAAGCCCAAGGTGTTCTTCCGCTACCCTGGCGACATCGTCATGGAGCTGGGCAACGGCCCGGCGGGTGGGGCGGTTTTCGTTGGGGAGAAGGGCACAGTCACCATTGACCGTGGCGCCTGCAAGTCCGATCCGCCGGAGATCGCTCAGGAGCCGATCGAGGACGACGATATCCGCTTGTACGAGAGTGACGATCACCTCGGGAACTGGCTAGAGTGCATCAAGACGCGGGAGAAGCCGGTCGCCGACGTCGAGATCGGCCACCGCTCGGCCACTGTGTGCCACCTGGGCAACATCGCCCGCCGGCTGGGACGCCGATTGCGATGGGACCCGGTCGAGGAGACCTTCATCGGCGACGAAGAGGCCAACACGTACCTGGATCGTCCGCGGCGCAAGCTGTACCAACTGCCTGAGCCGGTGTGACCGCGTGCAGCGGCCAAGGGCGACGTGCCGGCGGGCAATATCAACGCGGAAGCGAGGCACGCGCAGAGAAGGGGCACACGCACGCATGCAGCACGCGGCGGATCCACAGAATAGCGTGCCGCGCCGTCGGCTTGGGCGTACGGAGCTGATGGTGCCCGTCATTCCCGTGGGCACGCAGGCTTTCTCAAACGTGTTCAGGGAGATTTCGGACGACGAGGCCATGCGGCTGATCGGCCATGCCGTCAGCATCGGCCTGAACCACTTCGACTGCTCAATGTGCTACGGCGACAGCATGCGGCGCCTCGGCATGGCGCTTCGCGAAGGGGTGGTGGGTCGCGACGAGGTCATCATCACGGGCCGCGTGTGCTGTCACGGCGACGACGCGTGGCTCTATACGAACGGGCGGGCTGAGACAACGGTGGAGGCGCAGCTTGAGCTGCTTGGTATCGAGCGGTTCGACGCCGTACTCGTCCACGATCCGCGTGACTTCGATGCGGTAATGGCGCCGGGTGGCGTGCTCGACGGCCTCCACCGGCTGAAGGAGCGGGGGCTGGCCGGGGGAGCCGGACTGGGGCTGCGCACCATTGAGCATCACCTGCGCGCCATAGCCGAAGACCGAGTGGACCTCGTGCTCTTCTTCGGTGATTACAGCCTGCTCGGCTGGCAGTCGGCGGAGCCACTCCTGTCCGCGGCTGACGAGAAGGACGTTGGGGTCATGAACGGTTGGTCAATCATGCGCGGGCTGTTGACGGGGGCGGAGGTGCCCAGGGCGGCAGAGCGGGGGCACGTGGCTTCCTGGTCCGAACACACGAGGCGTGCCAGCGAGATGCTGACGTGGTGCCGGCACAGAGGCGTGCATCTGCTGGTACTGGCGCTCCAGTTCTGCCTTCGCGAACAGCGCATTGCGGCCCACCCCATCGCCCCGCAGACCATAGACGAGATGAACATGAACGTCTGGGCCGTCAACCAGGAACTCCCGGAGGGCATATTCCACGAGTTCAGGTCGCAGTTCCATGGGCAGGTACGATGGGGACAGTGCTGATAGACCGCCATCAACCCTCGTGACGCTGACGTTCGGCACGCCAACACAACGCAAGGGGAGTCGCCTCCATATGGTAAGGGGCATCAAGCGCGCGGCCGTGTGCAGCACGCTCGTGCTTTGCTGTCTTCAGTTCGCTTGCGCACAGCACGGCTCCGGCTCGCCGCCGGACGCCTTCATGGGAGACTGGCACGGGACGCTGCAAGCCGCTGATGGCACCGAGACGCAGATCTGTGCGCAGGTCATCTCCTGGGGACGAGGCCAGTACCAGGCGAATCTGCTGGAGGCCTTCGACCAGCGCATAGAGCCGATCGCTGTCCTGAAGGGCCAGTTGCGGGACGGCGAGGTCGTATTCGGCGATAGCGCACGCATAGCCGAGGGTGGCTTCACCGGGCAGCTACCTGGCCAGCCCGGCGGGACCTTTCGCATGAAGCACGTGGTCCGGCTGTCGCCGACGCTGGGCGCTGCCCCGCCCCCGGGGGCAGTCGTGCTTTTCGACGGGACCAGCCTGGACGAATGGGATAAGCGTCGCCGCAGCCCCTGGATACTGAACTTGGGCAGGCTTGTGGGCGGGACCGACCGGGCCGTCTATCTTCGCTGTCGGCTGTGGTGTCCTGCGGCTCAGCCTGGGCTCCTGGAGTTCAGCAGCGACGACGCGGCCAAGGTCTGGTGGAACGACGAGGTGGTCCACACCGGCGAGGCCAGCCAGCCTCTCCGACCGTGGAGGGACAAGGCCGATATCGAGCTCAGTGAGGGCTGGAACGTGCTGATGTTGAAGGTCGTGCAGGGCGGTGGCGGTTGGGCCGCCTGCGCGCGTGTGAGGGCCCCGGACGGGAAGGACATCGAGGGTCTTCGCTTCGAGCCGGCGCCGGCCCTGGCAGAGGGGACCAACCTCAAGACGCTTCAGGGCGACAGCTCGGGGACGATCGTGACGTGGCAACTGGCAGGGCCATACAGCGAAGAGGGCGTTAAGGGCTTGGCCCTGCTGGACGTGTCCTTCGCGCCCGAGAAGGGCGATGACGCCGAGGTGGAGTGGCGAACCGTGAATGACAACCCTCCTGCGGCGCGCGAGTGGAAGCTGGTCGAGGGGGGAGCCATGGAGATCACCCCTGGAGCCGGGCCAATCGTCTCGAAGAGGCAGTTCCAGGACCACAAGGTGCACCTCGAATTCCGGACACCGTTCCGTCCGACTGCGCGCGGCCAGGGACGGGGGAACAGCGGCGTGTACGTCCAGAGACGCTACGAGATCCAGGTCCTCGACAGCTACGGCCTGAAGGGGAAGAGCAACGAATGTGGCGGGATCTACGGGCGCGCAGCACCGCTGGTGAATATGTGCGCGCCTCCGCTGCAATGGCAGACGTTCGATATCGAGTTCCGGGCTGCCCGTCTAGACGAGGACGGGAAGAAAGCCGCGGATGCCCGAATCACCGTCTATCACAACGGAGTCCTGATCCACGACGATGTGAGACTGCCATCGCGTTCCCCCGGCACCCCGGGCGGGCTGTTGCTCCAGGATCACGGCAATCCTGTGCAGTACCGGAACATCTGGGTGGTCGAACTGCCGCCTGAGTAGCCGCGACGCCAACATCCGAAGGAGATGCTGGCAGAATGGTATCACGAATGGCAGCGATCCGACTGCTGCTGCCCGTGGCCATCGTCGTCCTGGCAGGCGGGGTGGCGCCGCGGCTGGACTCGCAGCGGGTGAGCGAGTCGCCGGTCCGCTTCGTCATGCATCGGGTGGGCACGTTCCGCAGTGAGGCGTGCGGAGTGGCGGACTTCGACGGCGATGGCAGGCTGGATATCGTGTCCGGGCCAAACCTCTACCTCGCGCCGGACTGGACGCGCGTCGAGATCCGTGAGGTCAGTGGTTCCGTGGACGACCAGGGCAAGGGGTACTGCGATGACTTCATGAACCTGCCCTTGGATGTGGATGGGGACGGCAAGACAGATGTCGTGTCCTGTGCCTGGTTCTCGCAGCAAGTAGCCTGGTACGGCAACACGTTGGGCGACGCCGGCCCCTGGCCGGAGCATGTAGCGAGCCGCGGCGGCAACTTCGAGTCCGGCGAGTTGGTGGACATTGACGGTGACGGGAAGGCTAACGAGATCATCCCGCATACGCAGCAGACGGTCTGGCTGGAGAGGGGGACCCTCACATCTGGCAGGCCGGGGTTGGTGAAGCACGTCATCTCGAGCAAGACGATGAGCTTCGGTGGCGGCGTCGGCGA
The DNA here is from genome assembly GCA_046760465.1 of Armatimonadota bacterium. GTDB lineage: Bacteria > Armatimonadota > Zipacnadia > JAUWAU01 > JBHIEF01 > JBHIEF01. Next base: position 4,753 of record JBHIEF010000102.1, read on the forward strand.
CATCAACGGAGATGGGCGGCCGGACGTGCTGCGCCCCGACGCGTGGTTCCAGGCTCCTCCAGACCCGCGGCGCGGCCGGTGGATCGAGCATCCCTGGGCGTTAGGCGGCAGGGACGGGAAGGTCGAGCACACGCCGCGAATACTGGTCTACGATGTGAACGCCGATGGCCTCAACGATGTGATCACCAGCAACGCCCACAAGCACGGCATCTTCTGGTACGAGCAGAAGCGGGAGGGCCAGGCGATCGAGTGGCGGCAGCACGTCATTGACGATACGTGGTCGCAGCCCCACAGCCTGGCCCTTGGCGACCTGGACGGCGATGGCGACCCGGACTTGGCGACGGGGAAACGGTTCATGGCACACAACGGGGGCGACCCCGATGCATTTGCCCCGCTGGGGGTCTATTGGTATGAGTTGCGCAGGGGGACGGCGCCCTCGTGGGTCAAGCACGTCGTCTCCTACGACGAGGGCATCGGCTCAGGAGTGAACCTCTGTGTGGAGGACCTAGACAGCGACGGCGACCTCGACATAGTCGTCACCGGCAAGTGGGGCGGCCCCGCCTGGTTCGAGAGCAAGCGGATCGAGCAATGAGGCTCGCACGGCCAAGCATGCAGGAGAGCGCCGGTGGCGGTCGAATAGGCGTGAGGCGAGCGCGTCGTCCTGAGGCGCAGCTCGCCCGCCTTGAGCAGGAGCAGACGACCCTTCGGAGGTGAGCTCTGATGAAGCAGGGCGGAGTGTCCCGACGTGGCTTCGTGCGAACCGCGCTGGGCGCGGGCGCGGCCCTCAGTGCTCAGACCATCCTCGGCGGCGCAGCCAGAGCCGAAGCCAAGACCTTTAAGGTCGGCCTCATCGGCTGCGGCGGTCGCGGCCGCGGTGCAACGGCGGACGCCCTGGAGGCGGGCAAGATCCTGGGCTTCGACGTGAAGGTGGTGGCCGTTGCCGACTACTTCAGGGACCGGGCGCTCCGGGCCGGCAAGATGTTCGAGGTGCCGGACCAGCGCTGCTTCGGCGGGCCGACCTCCTATCAGGACTTGATCGAGACGGATGTAGAGATCGTGCTTATGGCGACGGCTCCCCTCTTCCGTCCGCTGCATCTTGAGGCCGCCGTCAAGGCGGGCAAGCATGTCTTCATCGAGAAGCCCGTTGCCGTGGACCCGCCGGGCTGTCGGCGCGTCATCGCGGCCGGTGAGGAGGCCAAGAGGAAGGGCCTGGTCATTGCCGCGGGCACTGAAATGCGCCACGAGTGGGGCTTCATCAAGACCCGTCAGGCGGTCGCCGTCGAGCAGGCCCTGGGCAAGCTCCTGGCGGGCCGCGTCTCCTTCTGTATCGGTCACATGTTCTCGAGCCGAGCCATCAACCCTCGGAGCGCGGATGACCTGGTGCGGACGTGGCAGAACTGGCTTGCCCTCTCGGGCGACCACATCGTGGAGCAGCACGTCCACAACATAGACGTCGCCAACTGGTTCTGTGGCGGGCCGCCGGTCAGCGCAGTCGGCTTCGGCGGCCGCGCCCGTCGCCGCGCTGGCGACATGTACGACTTCTTCAGCGTGGACTACGAATACGACCAGGGCGTGCACATCCACTCCATGTGCCGCCAAGTGACCGGCTGCTGGAACTGGGTCGGCCACGACTTCATCTATGAGAAGGGTAGGACCAACGGCAAGGACCATCCCAACCCGCAGCAGTCGCCGATTCCCGCGGACCTCGTAGAAGGCCCAAGCGCCCACGTGCAGGAGCAGATTGACGTGCTCTATCACGTCAGCAAGGGCGAGCCACTGGACCAGGCCGGTGCCGTCGCGGAGTCCACGGCGGCGGCCATCATGGGACGCACCGCCGCCTACACGGGCGGGCAGGTCCTGTGGGAAGAGATGATGGTTGACCCCAACAAGAAGCCCGAGCTCTACAATCTCACGCTGAAGCCGACGGCCGAGGACTTCGAGACGGGTACGGTCGAGATCCCGCAGGAGAACGTCGTGGCTGTGCCCGGCAAGGCCTGATGGGGTGGCCAGTCGCCGACTGCCACGGGCTCACGCATACTGGCGCGCCTCGGCGGACAGAAGGGCGGCCGAGACCGACTGGTGTTCGCCGAGTATCCGCCGAGGGGCGATTCCTAGAACGGGAGTGATAGCGTTGGAGACGACTGAGCTGGGCGCATCGGGAATACGGGTGCCGCGCATCTGTCTGGGGTGTTGGCAGATGGGGATCAGCGACTGGCGCGACACGGACGACGACGCGTCCATTGCCACGATCCACCGCGCGCTCGAGCTTGGGATCAACTTCCTCGACACGGCAGAGGGCTACGGCGGAGGCCACTCGGAGGAGGTCATTGGGCAAGCGCTCAAGGGCCGGCGTGACCAGGCTGTGATCGCCACCAAGGTGAGTCACAGTCACCTCAAGCCTGATGCGCTTCGGGAGGCGCTTGAGGGTTCGTTGAAGCGACTCCAGACGGACTACGTGGATCTGTACCAGATCCACTGGCCGTGGCGAGAGATCCCTCCCGAGGAGCCGCTGGGCGAGATGACCCGGCTGAAGGAGGAGGGCAAGATCCGCGCCATCGGCGTATCGAACTTCGGCACGGACCTGCTGTCCCGGTGCGTCGAGGTTGCCCAGGTGGACAGCCTTCAGCCACCCTTCAGCATCGTCTGGCGTGAGATTGACGATGACATCCTGCCCTTCTGCGTGAGGCACAACATCGCGGTCCTGGCGTACAGCCCCATGGCGCAGGGGCTGATCCTGGGCAAGTACAAGAGCAGGGATGAGCTGCCGGAGGACTGTCGGAGCAACAACGTGTTAACGCATGAAGGCGTGTTCGACAAGGTGCTGACGGTCTCCGACATGGTAACTGAGTTCGCCGGCAAGTATGGCAAGTCGCCAGCGCAAGTCGCGCTGAACTGGGTCCTCGCGACCCCTGGCATTACCTGCGCCATCGCGGGCGCCAGGCGGCCAGACCAGATTGCCGACAGCGCGGGCGCCCTCGGGTGGCAGATGGACCAGGACGACTACGACCGGCTGAGCGATGCCGGTCGGGAAGCGTTCGCGCCGATTCCGAAAGGCGAGACCCTCTGGCACTGGAAGCCGGACGGCTTCGACGAATAGTGCTCTGCGCTGCCGGCGGCTCACGTGCTTTCGGGCGGCCCGCCGCAGGTGCAATGAGCATGTCCGACCCCAATGGCAGGCCTCTCACCCGTCGGCTCTGGGTCCGGTCATCCGCAGTCTCGGAAGGGGCTGGCGCCCGTCCTCGCGGGCGCGAGGTGGCGAAGATCGCCACTAGCAACGCGGTAGCCAGCAGGCATGTCGTCCGCCGCAGGCACAGCGAGATGGCATGAGAGCCGCGCATGGCGCCCCTCCAAGTCACGTCCGCGTGATGGCTGCGTCCCCCGCACTGGCCATATCAACTCACCCCCCCCCCACGTCCACTGTGCCGGAAGCCCCTGGCGCCGTGTGGTCAGGGATCTGGCGCCGACGGAGGCCCTTCCCCCGGTGTATCCCGTTCAGCGCCTAGGTGGCTTCAGGGCTACGGGCTGCCCTGCGCCGTTCCCAACTGCTGCCGGGAGGTAGAGGTGGGCCAAGGCGTCCCTGAGCCGATTCTGCTGTGCGGATGCCTCTCCGTATGGTATCATGGCAGTGGTCTGTGTGGGCGAACCGAAAGCACGATGTGGGAGAACTGGACCCCGATAGACAGGCGCAGATTCTCCGGTGGGACGACGGCTGTGGTCGCCGCCGAGGCCTGCTGCGAGACAGGGCGCGACTCCACGGAGAGGCCGGCGCCCGAGACGGCCGGTCGGGCGACCTCCGCCCGCTGACCAAGGGCGTTCTGTGGGTAGGTTCGCGTGCCATGAATGCTGCCTGGCGAATGTCCTGACCCCTCGGGGGATGGCAAGTGGGATGCCCCGCCACCTGAGCAGCCTGGGAATCGAGTCCGGGTGCCGCAGTCGGGAAGCAGGCCTCGGCCGTGCGAGCAGGCATTTCGCTTCCCTGGCGCTAACGGGCCCTGCGCGGGCCGTGCTTGGCCTGGCCAGGATGCCGTTGCCGGTGCTGATGATCGTCGTCGCGTCCCCTCTCCCGCTTTCCGCCCAACCCGCTGAGACTGAGGCAGATCCGCTGCACGCCCTCGTCGGCGAGATGCTGGGGGCGCGCGACGAAGCTGCCTGGCGAGACCTGCTTGATGCCAACCCCGACGCCGTCACCTCCGAGCTTGCAGAGTCACTGCTGGCTCTGGCGACGGGCTCGGCCCGACGGGGCGAGTTCTCGGCCGCCCTGAGGGCGAACGCTATCGCCAGCGAGATCGCCGCGCGACTCGCGAGCGATCTGCTTACGGCCCGGTGTCGGCAGAGCGCAGCCGCGATCTCTTACCGTCAGCAGGACTACTCTCGTAGCGTTGCCGAGGCTCAGAGGGCAGTGGCGCTTGCGGTAGCGGGCAGGGGCGAAGATCCCGTCGCCGCGCCGGTGGTCGAGGCCGCGGCACGCGTCACCCTCGGGCATGCTCTCTACGGCCTGTGCCGTTACGATGCGGCCCTGGAGGAGTTCGGGCGCGCCCGCTCCGTTGCCCAGGCTACGGACCTTCCGCTGGTAGCGGAGGCCGACGCCCTGGTGGGCGTGGGCAACGTGCGCCTCGCCATCGGGGAGTATGACTTGGCTGCGGCGGCGTACCGCGAGGCGCTCGACATCTACAAGGAGTATACGGCGTGCGAGGGCGGACTGCAGAGCATCATGAGAAGGCTGATGGCCCTCTCAGCCTCCGCTTCCGGACCCGGCCTCGCGAACTCATTGGCCGCGTGCTTCAACAACCTCGGCATTGCCCAGCATGAGATGGGACGCCACGGGGACGCCCTGGAATACCTGGAGGTCGCACGTGCCTTCCACCGAGCGCTGGGAGACCTCCCGGAGGAGGCCAGGGCCCTCGGCAACCTCGGCTCCGTGTACGCGGCCCTGGGCAGGTATGGCGAGGCACGAGAGAGCTTGCAGGCAGCCTCCCAGTTGGGAGCAGCGCTGGGACTGCCGGGCGAGGTGGCCAGAGCGCAGCTAAACCTCGCGACTCTGGACATGTCGGAGGACCGCCCCGGCGACGCACGCAAGCGCCTGCGCCGCGCCGCCGACCTTCTCGAGGCGCTCGGAGATCGCAGCTTGCGGGCGGTGGCCCTGAACGCCCTCGGGTGCCTGCTGGCCGGTGAGGAGCGCTACGCTCGGGCGCTGCGCGAGTACGAACGGGCGCTCGACATTGCGGTCGAGGTCGGGGCTCGGTCCAGAGAGGCCGTCATTCGCCACAACATGGCGTGTGTTCGACTCTGGCAGGCTGACGGCGCGAGGCAACCGGATGCGCTGGAGAAGGCGTGGTTCGGTTTCAGCCAGGCGCGCGAGGTGGCGGGCGAAATCGGCGACCGCGAAACGCTCTGGCGAGCCGCGTATGGCGTAGGTTTGACGCTCCAGGCCCAGGGCGACAGGGCTGCCGGGACGCGCCGAAGGGAGCAGTGGCAGGCGGCCCGCGTGGCCTATGACGACAGCATCGAGGCCATCGAGGGCATGCACTTCCGGCTGCGAGAGACGGAGTTTGCGGGGACCTTCCTCGGCGTTGACGACAAGTACCGTGTCTATGAAGACATGGTGGGCCTGCTGGGCAAACTGGGCGAAGCAGAGGACGGCCTTCAGTATCTCCAGCGGGCGCGCTATGCGGCGCTCACCGACCGGCTGCGCCTGTCGGCCATCAGCACCGGCGACGAGGCCCTTGACGAGCTGCTGGATCGCTATGACGAGCTGATGCGCCAGCGCGATGGGATCTTCAGTTTGCTCGCCCAGGAGTTGGCCAGGCCCGAGGCGCAGAAGAGCCCCGAGCGACTTCAGAGCCTGACCGAGCTGAGTCGCGGCAGAGACGCGGAAGTCCACCGTGTTTGGACTGCCATGAACCAGATCGCCCCGGAGATCAGCAGCCTCGCCCGGCCCAGTCCGGCGCGCTGGGTGATGGACCCAGACGTGCTGCCGAGGGGCGCGCTGCTGGTGCAGTACCTTCCCGCCCAGTCGCAGCTCTTGATCTTCGCCGCTCGTCGGGAGGGCCGACCGAAGTTCGTTTCTGTGGATGTTGGGCGAGCCGAACTGAGCAGTCGCATCGAGCGTGTCCGGGGGCTGCTCCGGGAAGCAGGCGCGGAGGGGCGGCCCACTGGCGCGCCCATGGACCGGCAGTTGCGGGATCTGCTGGTGCGCTTGCACGCCGACCTGATTGCACCCATCGAGGCCGACCTCCGCGGCGCCGAAGTCCTCGTCATCTTGCCGTACGGGATGCTCTACTACCTACCGTTCGCCGCACTGGCCCGCGAGACGGGGCCCGACGAGGTCACCTTCCTGTCCGAGGACATCGCCATTGCCTACCTGAACGAGCTGACTGCCTACGGTCTGGGAACGGTTGCCCCACCGACGTTCCAGGAACCGTCCGTGTTGACTGCCTTCGCGAATCCGGACGGCAGCTTGCCCAGTGCTGATCGGGAAGTGAGTGGCATCGCTGCTCTGTTGCCCAGGAGCCAGCGTGAGGTCCACCTCGGAGAAGATGCCGACCGGGCGGCGGCTCTGGACCTGCCCCGCAACACGGGCGTCGTGCACTTCGCCACCCACGGCGTGCTGAACCGCCAAGACCTCAACGAGAGTTACCTCGTGCTGGCGGACGGTCGCTTGCGGCAGTGGGAGGTTTACGGGCTGGGACTTGGGGAGCGAGGGACGCACCTCGCCGTGCTGTCGGCCTGCCAGACCTTCCCCGGCCAGGAGCAGCCCGGCGTCGAGGTGCTGGGGCTGGCGGATGCCTTCATCAAGAGTGGGGCGGAGGCCGTCTTGGCCAGCCTGTGGGCCGTGCAGACCGAGTCCACGGCCGAACTGATGGTGCGCTTCTACCAGCGGTTGCTCAAGGATGGGGACATCAGCAGGGCAGAGGCTTTGCGCCAGGCCCAACTCGGCGTACTGAGGGATGGCCGCCATGCCCACCCCTACTTCTGGGCTCCCTTCGTCCTCTATGGCGACTGGCGTTGACACCGGGCCGGCCGCCTGGGCGGCGGCGGAAGCGGCCGCCGGGGCTCCCGTGGTGTCCCACACCTGTCTGCGCACAGCCCAGAAACGTCGAGTCGGCGCCTGACGGTCGCGCCCCTTGCCTTGGCACGAACCGCCGCATTCACTCGCCGACGAAGCACAGGACCTTGCCGTCCCTCGTGGCGAGGTAGAGGCGCCCATTGGCCGCGCTCATCCCGTCGAACACGGGGGGCGATTCCAGCCGAATCTCGCCCAGCTTCCCGCCGTCTGCCGTCGAAACGGCCCAGAGAACGCCACCCGCCTTGCCTCGCCAAGCCCTGAGGGACTGCTCCGGATTCTCCAAGAGGAGAGCGTCCTCGCCCTCCGGTCCCCTGGCCCGGAACACGTCGGGCGGCCCGGCGATGAACATGGCGTCATCGGCCACGACCATGGCGGTCACGAACAGAGGGACCTGCGACGTCCAGAGATACTCCAGCGGCGGCGCAGGACCGCCTCGTCGCGTCGTCTGGGCGCTCTCGGCCTGCCTCGTCCTATCGTAGGCGAAGAGCTGGTACTTCTCCCCACCGCGCCACTGCCCCGTATTCCCTCTAACGTATTGGTCGCGCCCATAGCCGTAGACGGACGATTGGTCGAAAGACAGGATGCGACCCGACGGCACCAGGTTGCCGATCTGCCACCAGCCGCTCCAATGGGAACGGAACTCATCATGAAGGACCCAGTAGCTGCGGTGCCACCAGGTATCATCCAGAAAGCCGGTCGGCGTGAACAGATGAACGCCCGTTCCGGTCTCGCTTCCCGTCTCCAGGTCCAGCTTCGCGTGTCGCATGTAGACATCGCTGCCGTCGCTCGAGAGGACATCCGACAGCACGCCGCGCATCTCCTTGCCACCCTCCGCGGGCTGCTTCCCGGTTTCCGGGTCCGGGCTGTATATGACCGTAGCGGAGATCAGCCTGCCCGATTCGGGCTCCAGGCGGCACAGGCGAATCCCGCCGTCCAGGTAGGACGAACGGCCCGCGGCCACGATCAACTGCCCGTCCTTCACAAGCACGCTGCCGTGGATGGGCCAGACCGACTCCAACTGACCGTTGACGAACGCCCGGCGGTCCTCAGGGGCACCACGGAAGCGCCAAGCCAGCCGGCCGTCGGAGGCGCGCAAGGCATACACCCATCCGTCTGCCGAGCCGAACAGCACCAGCCCCCTGTACACGGTGGGAGGGGAGTCCACTCGGCCGCCCGCCGTGTAGTGCCAGAGCCCGCTGCCGTCCGTGGCGTCCAGCGCGTGGACGGTGTGATCGTCCACCGAGGCTACGAAGGCCTTGCCGCCGGCCACTACCACGCCGGAGAGCCTGCCGCCGACGTCGGTCTGCCATGCCGGCTTGAGCCGAGCAGGGATGTGCGCCTTCGTCATTCCGCTGCGCATGGCGTCGTGCCGGTACGTCGGCCAATCGGCAAGGCCTTCAGCGGTGGGCTCCGTGCCCCCGACCTGCCCGTACGCAGGGCCGCGTTCAAGCGCTTCCAGCGACCTGGGCGCGTCGGCCTGGGGCTGCCGTCCCGACGCCAACGCGTAGAATCCGTTCAGCTTCGTCTTCAGATTGCAGGCACACGAGTCGGGCGTGACGTACAGCAGCCCGTTGGCGGGCAGGATGCCGTACTGGCAGGTGCCGCGGATCCAGTAGTTCAACCATATCTCACCCGACGTGAGATCGGCGAGCTGCACGCCCTGATTGCCCAGCAGTGCGTAGCGATCGGTCGCCTTGTTGCGGTAGCACCGAGCGTGCATGTATCCCCTCTGCGCCGCGACCTCCCTCTTCACGGCGCCCGTGGCCGGATCGAGGCCTACCAGCGCTGCACCTTTGCCTTTCATCCACACCAGCCCATTGATGACAAAGAGGTCGGGCGGGGAGTTGTAGCCCGCCGAGGAGGGCCCGGTCCACAGCTGCTCGCCGTCTTCCGTCGCGTGGGCGGTGACCCGCTTGAAGTCGGCGGAGTAGACCACGCCATCCTGAACGACCAGCGTTGGCGATTCCCAGCCGACCTCATGGCCTTTGAGGTCGAACTGGGCCGGCGCCTGCCACAAGTCGTCCCCGCTGCCCAAGTCCAGGCAGCCCACGCTGTTCGTCGTCTGGTAGAACAGGCGGCCGTCTTGAGCGGCGAGAGTGGGGTGCACGAGTGACTCGACCTGCTTCCGCCAGAGAATCTCGCCACTCGACGCGTCTGCCGCCAGGATGCTGCGGGCGCCAGGCGCTGGCTTCACTCCGCGCCTAATCTCGGATTCCGCCTGGCTCGTAGTCTGCGGCTGTGTATCTACGAGCACAACCAGCTTGCCCCCGACCCGCAAGATCTGACGGGCGTGTTCCGTCCCCTCATATGTCCACAACGTCTCACCGGTTGCCGCGTCCAGCACGCTCACGGGAGCGCTGATGCCGAGAGTGACGTAGACTCGATCCTCCCATGCGACGAGCCGAAACGGCAGGTCGGGCGGACCCGAACGGAACCTGCGGAGCTGGTCCGCCCAGTCGGGGATGGGCCGCGCCCAAAGAACGACGCCGCTAAAGGCGTCGCGAGCTACGAGGTACCACGCTGAGGAAAGCCGGATGTCGGCTTGTGGCGTCTCGTCAATGACGTAGAAGATGCGACCTCCTGCCGTGACGCAGGCGCTCAGGCTGGCCAACTGCTCGTGGGCCCTGGCGAACTTGGGCTTTCCCACCCACTGAAGATGCCGCGGCGGCCCGACCACCGTGTCGTGGGCAACTGCGTTCCCGTCGGGGCCGTGCAGGAAGTGGGTCCACTCATCAATGTCGTCGGGCCGCGGGTTGACGTTCTTCATCCACTCGCGGCCGATCTTGAGGTAGGCGACGCCCTGGGGCGCCAGCACCCGCCGCACCTCTTCCATGCGCACCTCGCCGAGGTCCTCTGCCACGAGCAGGTTGACGAGGTTGTCCACATACGGCAGCCGACCACTGCGCAGTTGATCAACCGACACGGCTCCATACAGGCCCAGCGACCGGAGGTGCTCGCGTGCCTTCTGCACGTTGCGCGCGTTGGCGTCGAGCCCGTGGACCAGATAGCTGTGGTTGGCGCGCAGTGCCGCCGTCAGCCTCCCCTCGCCGCATCCCAGGTGGACCACCAGGCCTCCCTTGACGCCGGTGGCATTCAGGATCTCCCTGGCGCGAGCACGTGCGGCCGAGTCGGCCGGCGCCGCCGTGGCCGACCCCTGCTCGG
>JBHIEF010000103.1:0-14968 GCA_046760465.1 Armatimonadota bacterium
GGGCTCTGGAGACAGTGAAGGAGGGCGAGACGGGCCTCTTCTTCCGCGAGCCCACGGCCGAGTCCCTGGCGCAGGCCGTTCGCGGCTTTGACGCAGCGCAGTTCGACTCGAGGGCCATTCGCCGTCACGCGATGCAGTTCGACGTCGGCCGCTTCCGCACGCAGCTTCTCGACCTCCTACAGGAGGCGCTGGAGAGGCACAAGCCCGCCTGACGGCGGCACTCGCCCCCGCGCCCGGCGCTCCTACTCCGACTCCAGCCACTCGAACGCCGGGCCCTTCGATTCATCCGCATCCGGGGTGGGGGAGCCCAGCGCCTCCAGCCGCTGGTCAATCTCTTGCAGGGCCTTGGTGAGGTGCTTGACCAGCCGCTCCACCCCCCGGCGCACATCCGAGTCCTCAACCAGGCGCGTGTAGGTTTCTGGTTTGTCCAGGTGTCCGGCCGCCATGGGCAGTGCCTCCCGTGCTTGCTGCTGGCGCCTTTCTCCCCCTCAGTTCACCATCCGGCCGCGCGCTCCCTTTCGCACCCAGCAGTCGCGGCGCCAGGGCCATTGCGCCCTCGGCGCTGCCTGTGCTACCATGCTCCCAGGTGGGTCGTCCGACGGCGGCATTCTACACGCACGTCCCACATTGAGGTGGTCTGAGATGACCTCCATGCTCTCGCGCCGCAACTTCCTGGCGGCCGTCAGTGCAGCCGGCCTGTGGAGCGCCGGGGGAGAGAGGGGCTCTGCCGCTGAGGAGACCACCGCCCTTCCCACCGTCAAGCTGGGCGACCTGCAAGTCACCCGCCTCATCATGGGCAGCAATCCCTTCTCGGGCTACAGCAACCTCTCCGCCGAGCTGAGCCGCGAGATGGTCGAGTACTACACGCCCGAGCGCATCAAGCAGGTCCTCGAGGAGGGCAGTCGGCGCGGCATCAAGACGCTCATCGCGCTGGCCAACGACCACATCATCGGCGTGCTGACCGAGTACTGGGCCGAGGGCGGCGGCCTGCGCGACTGGATCGCCCAGATTGACGTCCCCGAGCAGCAGATGGATGCCAACATAGACCGAGCGGCAGATGCGGGCGCCAAGGCGGCCTTCATCCAGGGGCGCCGGGTTGACCGCATCTATGGCGAGGGGCGCCTGGCCGACCTGGCCGAGCGGCTGGAGCGCATCAAGGGCAAGGGACTGCCCGCTGGCCTGGCCGCCCACCGGCCGGACGTTCACCCCGAAGCGGAGCGATTGGGCCTGCCCACGGACTTCTACATGCAGTGCTTCTACAACCTCGCCGAGCACCCCAAACAGTACCTGGCGCCGGACCGCGACCAGGCCGTGGCAGTCATCCGCAGCCTGCCCAAGCCCTGCATCGGCTACAAGGTCATGGCGGCCGGCCTGAACGAGCCCGAGGAGGCCTACAGCTTCGCCTTCCGGCACCTCAAGCCCAGCGACGCCGTGTGCGTGGGCTTCTTCACCAAGCACCGCCCCCACGAGATCCGGCAGGGCGTGGAGCTGACGAGAAAGCACGCACGCTAACGGGTCAGGCAGCGCCCGGCAGCAGCCCCTACCCAAACGTCTCCTTCACGTAGGCGACGTTGGCCTGCGTGTCCTTCACCAAATCGCCGCTGGGCGCGGAGGTCTCCAGGATGTACCAGCCCCGGTAGTTGATGTCCTTGAGGGCCTGGGCACAGGCCGGCCATTCCACGTTGGTGATGTCGCTCAGCAGGTTCGGGCCGTTCTTAAGATGCACCTGGCAGATCCGCCCCCCGAGCATCTTCACCTCGGCCACCACGTCGCGGCCTGGGCCGGCCGAGTTCTTGAAGTCGTAGTACACCTGGACGTGAGAGGGCTCGCCGCAGGCCTCCATGATCTTCAGGTTGTCCTCGGCGCTGAGGGTGTTCTCCAGCCCCAGGATCACGTCGGCCTCCTGCGCGCGCGGCGCGAGCTCCTTGAGCACATCCACCACGCGGGTGATGTCCTCCTGGTCCTCCATGCGCAACGCGCCCCGGCCGAAGAAGGCGATGAGAATGCACTTGGCGCCCAGTTCGTGGGCCACCTCGATGGAGTCGGCTAGCCACAGCGCTGCCTTGGGCTCGCTCTTCAGCGGCACGCCGTTGAGCACGCCCAGAGCCACTGAGGGAATGCCGATGCCGGCGGCCGTGGCGGCCTCGCGATAGGCTGCCCGGCGCTCGGGATCGCGCAGTCCGCGGTCGCCCCGCTGCGGCTCCACACTGGCCTCCACGCCGTCCAGCCCGGTCTGCTTGGCGACCTGTATCGCCTCCACCTTGCCGGTGTTGCGGAGGTTCCAGTCGCACATCCCGACGCGGACCGCCGCCTCCCCCTCCGGCTGTCGCGCCACGCCCGACACGGCCGCGGCGGCCAGCCCGCCCGCCGTCTTCTGTAAGAAGCCTCTGCGGCTCAGTCCCATCGTCGCTGTCCTCCTTGCGCCATTCCTTGGCGGCTCACTTCTTCTCGAAGAACCCAGATGGCTTCGATTCCACGCTCGGGCCCCAGATGCGCACGTTGTCTACCATCCCCGAATCGTCGAATGACCCAAACCCGAGGTAGCCCCGCTTGAAGGTCCTCTCCTCGCCGACCATTATCGGCTCCTCCAGGTCGTCGAAGAAGACCCTGATCGTGCCCTCAGCGGCTTTGCGTTCCAGGCGCACCTTGTGCCACTGCTCCTCGCCCCACTGAATGCCGCTCGTCGTCTTCTCGGCGAAGTTCGTGCGCGGAGCGTCGTTGACGATGAACATGTTGTGCGCGTTGGCGTCGGCCTTGCTGGCCATGTGCACGTAGTAGAACTTGGCGGGATCGGTGAAGCCGAAAAACAGGCACATGTCGCGGTGGCCATACTCGCGGCCCGTTTGAAGCAGGTCGGCCTCCAGGATGAAGTCCCCGAAGACGCGGTCGGACAGCAGGCCGATGATGTTGGGCGAGCGCACCTCGGGCTTGTAGTCGCCCGTGCCGGTGAACTCGAGGGCGTGGTTGCCCTCCTCTTCGCTCAAGCGCCACTTCGTCGGATCGGTGAACTCGAAGTCACCAATCGCGTCTTCGTCCTCGAAGTCCTGAGAGTAGAGCAGGCGGTATCCCGCGGGCACGTCCGGGGCTTCCTCCTGAGCCCGCGGCGCAGCGGCACCCACCCAGAACGCTCCTGCTATCACCAGAACCGACACCAACGAGACCGCGCGCATCGCTTCTGCTCCCTTCTGTGCCCCGTCCTCCGTACGCACGTCCCGACGCCCCCGACTCCAGCCCCCATCAGCTTCCCTCCCTCGCCAGCCCATTCCTTCGCTCGCGCACCGCCTCCCTGGGGGAGCGTAGCCCGCCGCTCGTGAAGGAGGAACGTCCGCCAGCGGGAAAACGGTCCCAGCGAGAGCACGCTCACACGTAGGAGTGGAGGCCAATGCGACAATTGGCTTACACGCTCGCCTGCCCGTTGGCCCTCGCGGGGGCCGCCCGCGCCGATCTGGCGGACGAGGCGCGACAGGCTCTGGCCAGGGCCACGGACTACTTCACCACCGAGATCGCCTGCCACGGCGGCTATCTGTGGTGGTACAGCGAGGACCTCTCCGAGCGCGCCGGCGAGGGCACGGCCACGCCCACGCAGATATGGATACAGCCGCCGGGCACGCCCTCCGTGGGCTTTGCCTACCTGCGGGCGTACGAGACCACCAAGGACGTGCGCTACCTGGAGGCCGCCAAAGGGGCCGCCGAGGCCCTCATCTGGGGGCAGCTCCAGAGCGGCGGGTGGGACTACCGCGTGGACTTCGACCAGAGGGCCAGCAGGCGCTGGTACTACCGACGCGATGTGGGCAGAATCAGCGCTGAAGAGGCTGCCAAGCGCCGCAACTACTCCGTCTTCGACGACAACACCACTCAGAGCGCCCTCCGCCTGCTGATGGCCGTTGACGAGGCGACGGAGTTCCAGGACCCGTATCACGAGGCCGCAATCTACGGGCTCGACTTCATGCTGCGGAGCCAGTTCGACAACGGTGCCTGGCCGCAGTGCTTCCCCTTGCCCAAGGGCTATAGTTCCTACTACACCTTCAACGACAACGCCATCAACGATTGCGTACAGGTGATGCTCGACGCCTACCATACGTACGGCAAGCAGGAGTACCTCGACAGCGCCCGCAAAGGCGGTGACTTCATCATCCTGTCGCAGGGCCAGCCGCCCCAGGCCGGCTGGGCGCAGCAGTACGACCACGAGCTGAAGCCCGCCTGGGCCCGCTGGTTTGAGCCGCCGGCCATGTGCAGCGCCGTCACCTCCCGCAACATCGGCACTTTGCTGACCCTGTACCTGGAAACGGGTGAGGACAAGTACCTCGAGCCCATCCCCGCCGCCGTCGAATGGCTGGACCAGTCCAAGATCGGCGACGACGAGTGGGCGCGCTTCTACGAGCCCGGCACCAACAAGCCGCTGTACGTCAACCTCGACCGGGAGGTGGTCTACGAGTTCGTCAACATCCGCCCGGGCTATAGCTGGAAGGGCAGCTACGGAGTCGCCGGCGTCGTCAGTCGCTGGCAGACCATCACCGAGATGGGCCGCCAGCGCTACCTGGCCCAGCAGAACCGGCAGCCGAGCCAGCGGCAGCGACTGGCCCGCGCCCGCGGCCTGGAGCCGCAGGTGCGGAGCATCATCGAGTCGCTGGACGAGAAGGGACGGTGGCTGACGGACGGCAAGATCGAGACCCAGACCTTCATCACCAACCTCCAGCGCCTGAGCGAGTACCTCGGGCTGCTCAACGCTGAGTAGCCACGGTTCCCGCGGTCAATGCTAGGGCTACTCCCCAGAACCATCGTCGTCGCCAGCCGCAACCCCGGCAAGCTGCGCGAGATCGAGGCCTGCCTGAAGGGCTTGCCCATCGAGCTCGTTCCCGTACGCGATGCCGCCCCCGACCTTCGCCTGGCCGAGGAGGGCGAGACCTTCGCCGACAACGCGCGTCACAAGGCGCGCGTCACGGCGGCGGCCACCGGCCGGTACGCGCTGGCCGACGACTCCGGCCTGGAGGTGGAGGCCCTCGACGGCCTGCCGGGCGTCCGCTCCAGCCGGTTTGCCGGCCCGGAGGCCACCGACGAGGAGCGCATCGGCAAGCTCCTGGCCCTGATGAAACACACGCCCTCGCACCGTAGACAGGCCCGGTTCGTCTGCGTGGTGGCGCTGGCCGCACCCCAGGGGGACGTCGGGACGTGGGAGGGGACATGTGAGGGCCAGATCGCAGCCGAGCCCCGCGGCACGGGCGGATTCGGCTACGACCCCGTCTTCCTGCTGCCGCATCTGGGCCAGACCATGGCCGAGCTGCCCCCGGACCAGAAGAACGCCCTCAGCCACCGAGGCCGGGCCCTGAGACGGCTGCGCCGCGCCCTCCAGGACCTCGCCGAATAGCCACGTGCAGTCCCCGCGCTGGCCCGCCGGAGGGCCGCATGCGCGCGCGCAATGCGCCCTCTGCGCGGCGCCTGGGCGCCCGTGCGGCGCTGCCTTGACACTGGGCCAGTCGGGTGCTATGCTGGACCCAGAAGAGAGGACGATTGGCCACAGGACGGCGGCCCGCTGGTGCGGGCGCATAGCCCCGGCGGGCAGCCGGGGCCGATCGTACCACCGCATGACCCGCAAGATAACCACTGCCGACCTTCTCCGACACGTCCAAAGGCCTTCACGCTACTGTGGCGGGGAGTGGAACCAGATCAAGAAGGACCTCACGCAAGTGAGGTTGACGATGGCGTTGGCCTACCCGGACGCCTACGAGGTGGGCATGTCCCACCTGGGCCTGCGCATCCTGTACCACGTGCTCAATGAGCGCGACGACGTGGCCTGCGAGCGTGTCTTTTGCCCCTATCCGGACATGGCGGCACTGATCCGGGACCGGGGCGACCTGCTGCGCAGCCTCGAGTCCGGGCGCCCGTTGCGCGACTTCGACATCGTAGGCATCACCCTCCAGCACGAGCTGACCTACACCAACGTGCTGTTTCTGCTCGACCTCGGCGGCGTCCCGCTGCGCAGCGCGGACCGCGGCCCTGAAGATCCGTTGGTCCTGGGCGGCGGGCCCTGCGCGCTGAACCCTGAGCCGGTGGCCGACTTCTTCGACGCTCTGGTCATGGGCGAGGGGGAGCAGGTCGTACAGGAGGTGGTGGATCACTATCTGAGCTGGGCCGAGGCGGCCGGTGCGCGCGAGGCCCGCGCCGCGCCCGCGCGGGAAGACCTCCTGCGGCGGCTGGCGCAAGTGCCTGGCGTGTACGTGCCCCGTCTGTGGGACGAGCACCGGCAGCCCGAGGGCCGTCGCTGGGCCGGGCGCCCTTTGAACGGCTACCAGCCCGAACGCATCACGCGGCGCATCGTGGCAGACCTGGACGCGGCGCCCTACCCCACGTCGCCCATCGTGCCCTTTGCCGAGATCGTGCACGACCGCGCCATGGTGGAGATCATGCGCGGCTGCGGGCGGGGGTGCCGCTTCTGCCAGGCGGGAACGGTCTACCGGCCCGCGCGCATACGCAGCCTCGACACCCTGAAGCAGCAATGCGACCGACTCATCGCCAGCACCGGCTACGAGGAGATCGCCCCGCTGGCGTTGAGCTGCCCCGACTACCCGCACATCGAGGCTCTGCTCGAGCACATGACTACGGCCTACGCACGGCAGCGCGTCTCGGCCTCCCTGCCCTCGCTGCGGGTGGACCAATTCAGCGTGCGCCTGGCCGAGCGCGTGCAGCGACCGCGCAAGAGCGGGCTGACCCTGGCGCCGGAGGCGGGCTCGGAGCGCCTGCGCCGGGTCATCAACAAGAACGTCTCCGAGCAGGACATCCTCGACGCCGCGGCCGCCGCCTTCGAGTGGGGCTGGCACCGACTCAAGCTCTATTTCATGGTCGGTCTGCCCACCGAGACCGACGAGGACGTGCTGGAGATCGCCCGCATCACCAACGCGGTACGTGACTTGGGCGACGAGGCCCTGGGCCAGCGCAAGTCGCGGCTGGCCATCGCCCTCAGCCTGAACACCTTCATCCCCAAGCCGCACACGCCGTTCCAGTGGGCCCGGCAGGCCTCGCCCGACGAGGTGGGGCAGAAGCTGGGCCTGCTCAAGGGCGCGCTGCGTGACCGGCGCCTCAAGCTCAGTTGGGCCAACCCGCGGCAGAGCCTGCTGGAGGGCGTGCTGGCCCGCGGCGGACGCGAACTGGCAGACGTGGTGTTGGGGGCCTATCGGCGGGGCTCCGTCTTCGACTCCTGGCACGAGCATTTCGACTACGAGAACTGGCTGGCCGCCTTCGCGGAGGTGGGGCTGGATGCCGAGCAGGCCGCCACCAGGGAGTGGCACGTGGGGGAGCCCCTGCCCTGGGCTCACATTGACGCTGGGCTGGGTGATGAGTTCCTGGCGAAGGAGGCCCAGCGGGCCGCCGAGGGCCTGATGACGCCGGACTGCTTCCTGGAGGCCTGCGTGGGTTGTGGGGTGGATAAGCTGGTGACTTGCCCGGCGGAGTATCGGGGGACGGGATGAGCCTGGCGCCACGAACGACAGCCAAGCACGTCTGGAGGCGGCGTCGCCGGCCCCGTCGGGCCATGCGGCCGCCGCAGCCGACGCCGGTGCGGCTCTACGCGCGGGTGGTCCTCAGCAAGGGACCGCAGGTGGCCTGGTTGGGGCACCTGGAGCTGGCCCGGGCGGTGGAGCGTGCGGCGCGACGGGCCGGGCTGCCCGTGGCCTACAGCCAGGGCTTCAACCCCCGGCCCAAGATCAGCTTTGCCTCCGCGCTGCCCCTGGGCGCAAGCGGCGGAGCAGAGCTGGTGGCCATAGACCTTACGCGGCGCATGCCCCCCGAGGAACTGGCGCGCGCCCTCGACCAGCAGCTACCCCAGGGACTGAGTGTAGTCGAGGCGCGCGTTCTGCCCAGGAGCAAGCGATCGCCTTTTGCCGACATCTCCAGAGCCCACTACCGGGTCGCCGTGACCGGTGCGGAGGGGCTGGAGCTCAGCGAGCTGGAACGGGCTTGCCAACGGCTGCTGGCCCGGGAGCGCCTGGAGATCCGTCGGGAGACCAAGGCCGGTGAGAGGGTGGTAGACCTTCGCCCCCTCATTTACGCATTGACGGCGAGCACGCACTCGCCGCCCAACTTTAGCCTCAGCATGCTGCTGGCGGCACATGCCCAACGTCAGGCGAAGCCGTCGGAGGTGGTGGACCTGCTTGCCGAACAGGTGGGAGGGCTGGAGGTTGTGCACATCCACCGCGAGCGGCTCTTCGCCCAGGAGGACTAGCAGCATGCAGAGGACAGGAGCAGGATTGCGATGGAGCAGCAGATTGTTGTCAACGCGGGAGTGCGCGAGACGCGCGTCGCGCTCCTGGAGGACGGGAAGCTTGCCGAACTGAAGATTGACCGGCACGAGAGCAGCGTAGGGAACGTATATGAGGGCAAGGTAGAGAACGTAGTCCCGGGCCTGGACGCCGCTTTCGTCAACATCGGCCTGGACCGCAACGCCTTCCTCCACGTGGCCGACGCCATGGAGGAGGAGCCACCTCTGCGCGCCCGCCGCAGTAACGACCTGCCGCCCATAGGCAAGGTCGTGCGCCCCGGCCAGGAGCTGTTGGTGCAGGTCACCAAGGGCCCCATCCGCCGCAAGGGCGGCCGCGTAACCTCACGCATATCCCTGCCCGGCCGCTACTGCGTGCTCATGGCTCAGGGCGGCAAGAAGGTGGGCGTATCCCGCAAGATCGAGGACCCCAAGGAACGTGACCGGCTGCGCAAGATGGCCGAGAAGCTCCGCCCCAAGGACTTCGGACTCATCGTCCGTACCCGGGCCGAGGGTTGCAGCAGTGCCGAGCTCAGCCGGGATGTGCGCTTCCTGCGCCGGGTGTGGCGCGGCGTGCAGGACCGTGCCGCCAAAGCCAAGGCGCCCGCCTTGGTCTATGAGGACGTGGGCCCCGTCTACAGCGTCATTCGTGACGTGTTCAGCGAGGACGTGAGCGAGCTGGTCGTGGACGACGAGGACGCCTACAAGCGCATCGTCAGCCTGGTACAGGCCACGGCGCCCAAGCTCCGCCCCCGCATCCGCCTCTACGAACGAGACGAGCCCATCTTCGACGCCTACGGCGTGAATGCCGAGATCGAGCGCGCCCTGCGCCCCCGGGTGTGGATGGAGAACGGCGGCTCCATCGTCATCGAGGAGACCGAGGCGCTGACCGTCATAGACGTCAACACCGGCAAGTTCACCGGCACCAAGCGCCTGGCTCAGACCGTGCTCCAGACCAACCTGGACGCCGTGGAGGAGGTCGCCCGCCAGCTCCGGCTACGGGACATCGGCGGCATCGTCGTCGTTGACTTCATAGACATGGACAACCGCAAGCACCGGCGCGAGGTCATGAACGCCCTGCGCCAGCGCCTCCGGCGCGATCGCATGAAGACGCGCATCGTTCACCTTACCCCGCTGGGGCTCGTGGAGATGACGCGCAAGCGCACCGGGGACAGCCTGGCCGGCAAGATGACCGCCTCGTGCCAGCATTGCGAGGGGCGAGGATACGTGCTCTCCCCGCAGAGCGTCGCCAGGCAGGCGGAGTCACAGCTTCGGAAGATGGCCGAGAAGACCAAGGCGGAGGCGTTCCTGGTAACAGCCAGTCCCCAGGTGGCCCTGGCGCTGGTCGGAGAGGGGGGTGGAGACGCCGACCGTCTGGAGCAGCATCTGGGCCGGGCCGTGTACGTTCGCGCCGATGAGCGGATGCACCCCGAGCGCTTTGACATCGAGCCCGGCAAGCGCCGCGCCATCCAGCGCAAGCATCTGCCCTACAAGGCGGGGCGGGTAATCGAGATTCAGCCCCGCGACGTGCTGACGGAGCCGCCGCGCCCCCCCGTCGCCCTCGTCAAGGGCTACATCGTGCAGTTGCCGGATGACCTGCCGCCCGTCTCCGACCCCTGCCGCGTGCGTCTGGACGAGGTGCACCATTCTTACGCGCTGGCCTCCCCCGTGCCCGCCCAGTCGGGCAAGAGCCGGAGGCGGAAATAGGGAGTCCCTCGCCGCGCCCTCAGTCCACCGCGATGACGCAGCCCAGCCCCCGGACCGGCTTGCTGCTCCGCGGCGGCCTGCCGGCCACGGCTGCCTTCGCGTCGGCTCGCAGGGCAGGAACCGTCTGCTTGGTGAACCCGGCGTACCACCGCAGGATCTTACCACTCCTGCCCACCAGGAACACTGTGGGCGTCACCTGGGGCCCGTAGGCCTTGACGACCTGGTACTCGCCATCCCGGATGACGGGAAAGGTCACCCCGTGCTCGGCCACGTAGCTCTTGACTGCCTTCGCCTCGTCATCCACGGCCACGCCCACGAGCGTGAAGCCCTTCTGAGGCGAGAGCTCCGCGTGCAGCTTCTGCAAGTCCGGCAGCGCCCGCGTGGACAGCGCGCACAGGTGCGACAGGAACACGACGGCGACTACCTTCTTCCCTCGCAGAGCCGACAGCTTCAGCGACCGGCCGTCCAGCGTGGTGCCACTGATCTCCGGAGCTTGCGTGCCGGCGGGCAGGGGCTCCTGGCGGGCCGCATCGGCGGGCAGGCCCGCCGCGATCAGCGCCACCGCCAGCCCAGCCGCAATCCTATCCATGGTGGCCCTCCTGACCAACGTGCTGGTCACGCCATTGCTATACCCGCGCCCTGCGGTAGCGCATGGGGTCTGAGCCACGGTGCTCTTGACGCGGTAGGCAGGGCTTGCTACCATCGGCCATTGCCCGAGCGGAGGCGCGTTGCGGGAACGGGAGACCCATCCAGGTTGTCTAAACTCGCGCCGGGGCCGGTGGCAGATTCTGGAGGAGGCCGGGGCGGATGTCGAAGCGCGTAGCTGACGAGATCGAGCGCGAAGCCGACGTCATCATGGAGGCGTGGCGGCAGCGCTTGCCTGCCGATAGCCCCCTGGCGGACGAGGTCGCGGCCTGCTTTGACGCGCTCGTGGCGCTGCTGCGCGAGGGAGATGACGAGCGACTGCGGCAGGAGGCTCAAGAGATCCTCTACGGCTCCCGCAGTCGCGGCGTCGAGCCCGCCGAGCTTCTGGCCATGCTGTTCGGATTCTTCGAGGTGGCCTGGCCGCTGGTGGCGGTGGATGTGGAGGTGCCGGGCGAGGTGGAGCGCGCGGAGCTGTGGATGGCAGTCAAGATCGTGTCCTGTACGCTGCTGGCCATGGCCAGCGAGCACCAGGATGAGCAGGTGTCGGATTGCCTCCGGCGCCTGGAGGAGGTCAGCGACCGGCTTCGCCGCTACGAGACCGCCGACCCGCTCACGGGCGTGCACTCCCGCGCTCGGCTGGAGGCGCTGCTGGCCGAGGAGGTAGACCGCGCCCGGCGGTACGAAGCCGCGCTCTCCCTGCTGATCATCCACCTGGACGCGATGGAGCGCGTCAACGAGCAACACGGCTTCGCGGCCGGAGACGACGTTCTGCGCGGCGTGGCCGAGACGCTCGTGCAGCGCTGTCGCCGAGTGGACCATGTGGCCCGCTACGCCGGCAACACCTTCGCCGTCATTCTGCCCGAGACCGGCGCGGAGGGGGCCAGCGGGCTGGCCGAGGGCCTGCGCGCCCAACTGGCGGCCGACGACTCCCTGGGCGGACGCCAGGGCCTGAGCAAAGACGTGACCGCGAGCCTGGGCCTGGTGGCCCTCGCGCCGGGATCGGACCTGACCGGCCGCGATCTGCTGGAGGCCGCTCTGCGGGCGGCTGCGGAGGCCAAGAGCAGCGGCGGCAACCGCGTCGTGACGGGCTAGCTCCCACCTCACAGCCCGCGCCGTTGGCGGGCGACCTTGCCCCGGCGGAGGGAATCCCGTGGGCCAGCTTCGTAGCAGCGCTGCCTGGGGCGGCCTGCTCATGTTGGGCTCCTGCGCGCTGGGCACGGCGCCGGTCGCCGCTCAGCCCAGGCCCATTGCCGACGATTTCCAGAGCCCCCAGCAGGCCCAGCGCTGGCACACCCGTCGCGGCCACTGGGCCTGCCGCGACGGCGTCTACGAGCAGACCAGCCACGACTACTGGACCGTCGCGCTCCGCCGCGGCAACCTCTACGACTACGACCTGACCGTACGCCTCCAGTTCGTGGACGTGCGGCGCAGCTACCCAACGGCCGGGTACGCCGTGGTGGTGTTGCGCGCCCAGGACCCGGGACACTACTACGCGCTGATAGTCCGCCAGACGGGCCCCCTGGAAGTGTGGGAGTACAACAGCACCCCCTCGGACCAGCGCGGCTACTGGCAGCGCCTGGTTGCCGGTGCCGGGGAGCCCTTCGACCTGGAGAAGTGGTACCTGGTGCAGGTGCAGAGCCGGGGCACTGCCTTCGCTGCCAAGGCCTACGCTGAGGGCGCCCAGCCGCCCGAGGGCTGGCAGGTGGAAGCTGATTTCGCGCAGGGCCAGGGGACCGATCACTGCGGCGAGCAGGCCTACCAGGGCGGGCAGGTGGGGTTGGGAGCGTCAAACGCTCACGTGCTCTTCGACGACTTTGTCGTCAACCCGCAGCGTACCGCAGCCGAGCTGTTGGACCGCTTGGCCGTGCTTCGGGATCGCGGCGAGAGCGTGCGCCCGGCCGTCAGGGATTCTCCCGCCGCCGAGCTCCTGGAGGCCGTGCTGGCGGACATGGACCAGCTTCGCGGCCCGCTGGAGCGGGCCGGGCAGCTCAGCGCTGAAGACTGGGCGAAACAGGCCCAGAAGCTCCTGGCCGTGGAGAAGCGCGTCAAAGAACTGCGCAGGCGGGCCATCCTGGAATCGGGCGGCCTACAGAAGGTCTCCCCCTACCGGGAGCTGACCGGCCTGCGCAAGCTCCGCGGCAACCTCAACATGCGCACCATGCACAGCAACGGCGCCAAGTACGCCGACGAGGCGGTGGCCCTCTACAAAGAGGCGGGCTATGACTTCGTGTGCCTGGCCGACCACGATGCCTACGGCGACCAGGACGGGGGCGTGCTCTTCCCTCGCTACCAGACCGATCGGGAGCTGCACGACTGGAACGGCGACGGCCAGACCCGCGAGCGCCGCATCTACCGCAGCGGCGCCGAGGCCTACGTGCGCGATTACAGCCGACCCGCCTTCTCCTGGGTGGGGCGCAACTGGGACCTCCACCAGCCGGGCCAGTTCGTGGTCTTCAACGGCGTGGCCATTGCCGCCGAACGGGCGGAGATCCTGTGCGTGGGCCATCCGCCCGGTCGCATAGCCTCTCCCCGAGAGCAGTACGGTTTCCTGGCGGACCTGGCGGAGGCCGGCGGGCTCGCCATCCTGGCACACCCGGCGGCATGGAACTACTCCCCGGCGCTGCTTCACGAGAATCAGCACCTGCGCCGCATAGATGGCCTGGAGGTCTACAACGGCTACTACGCCCGTGACGCGCGGGTCCCGGGCAACGAGGACGGCAACGCCGGGATCGCGACTGCCCTGTGGGACGGCTGCCTGGATGCCGGCCTGCGGCTGTGGGGCTTCGCCAACGACAACACGCACTCCTATGACCCCCAGGGGCCCGACCCTCCCTTCAACGGCTACAACGTGGTCTGGGCCGCCTCGCGAACTAAGCAGGACATCCTCGCCGCCCTCAAGGCGGGGCGCTTCTATGCCTCCAGCGGCGTGGAGGTGGACCTCGTGGCCGTGGTGGGAACGACCATCCGCGTGGTCTCCCCCAACGCGACGAGGATCCGAGTCATCGGTGAGCGCGGCACGGAGCTGGCCTTGGTGGAGGGGCGCGAGCTGACGTACGAGCTGAGCGGGCTGGAGCACTGGCTGCGGGTGGAGTTAGAGAATGACGTGCAGCCCTACCCCGACAAGACCTTCCGCCAGCGGGCGTGGCTCCAGCCCTTCGTGGTGGCCGACCTGCTGGGCTCCTAGCGTTGGCGCGTCCGCCGCGCGGGTGAGCTCCGCCACCGCTTCGGCTGCGGTGCAGGATTCGCCGCCTCTTGGCGGAAGTGGAGCAGCATCGTGAACGGCGTAGACCTCTACCGAAACCTCAAGGCAGCCTTGCTGCTGATGCTGTTCCTCATCCTGGTGGGCACGCTGGGCTATCAGGTCATTGAGGGCGTCTCGCCCTTGGACGGCCTCTACATGACGGTCATCACCCTGACGACCGTCGGCTACAGCTACATCCGCGACGATCCCTCGCCGACCGGCCAGGTCTTCACCATCGGCCTGCTCTTCTTCGGGGTGGGCATCGCCGCCTGGGCGGCACGCACCATCCTCGAGTTCGCCGTCAGCCAGGTGGCCCGGGATGCGCTAAGGAGACGAAAGATGCGCGGCGCTATCGAGAAGATGTCCAACCACTACATAGTCTGCGGCTACGGGCGCATGGGCCGCGAGGTGAGCGCTGAGTTCCGCAACAAGCGCGTGCCGCACGTGGTGGTGGAGAGCCAGCCCGAGCAGGTCTACGAGTTGGTCGAGTGCGATATCCCCCACATAGTGGGCGACGCGGCCGACGAGGACGTGCTCCGCGACGCGGGCATCGAGCGGGCCCGCGGCCTCATCGCCGTGGCCGGCACGGACGCCCAGAACACCTTCATCGCCCTGACCGCCAGGGGCATGAGGCCCGACATCCTCATCGTGGCCCGCGCCGACGCTCCCGAGAGCGAGCAGAAGCTCTGCCGCGCCGGGGCCGACCGGGCCATTTCGCCCTACGTCATAGGCGGCCGGCGCCTGGCCGCAGCCGCCACTCAGCCCACGGTGGTGGACTTCCTGGACGTGGTCATGCACGGCGACAATGTGCAGCTCGCCATGGATGAGCTGGCAGTCGAGGAGGGGAGCATCCTGGCCGGCCGCACGCTGGAGAAGTCCGGGATCCGGGACCAATCCGGGGCGGTGATTATCGCCATCAAGGACGCGGAGGGAGAGCTACACACCAACCCCGCCCGCGATGCCGTCCTCTGCCCCCGCCACGTCCTCATCGCCGTGGGCACGGTCGCGCAGCTCGAGCGGCTCACGGAGATGTGCGCGGGATGACCGCGGGACGCAGACGATCCTTGACGTGTTTCGGCAGCTAAGCTGCCGCAACACCACGCCCTACCTCAGCCGCGTGCGCCTTC
>JBHIEF010000104.1:0-14962 GCA_046760465.1 Armatimonadota bacterium
CTAGGTACTTGGCGATAGCGCCGTGCATGCCCTCGGGGTAGAGCTTGCCGATCTGCTGGTTGGTCTTCTCGTGACGGCCCTCGTTCCAGACGGTCACGCGTATCACGTCGCTCATGGCGTCCTCCCTCTGGTGCCGACAAGTGAAGTCTGGCGCGGGGAATGGCGGACGGGACGGAGGTTCGACGGCTGTCAGGCGGGGGCCTTCGCCAGGGCGCGCTGCGCAGGGCGCTCATCGCAACAGACGCAGGCCCAGAAGCTCGAAGTGGCGGTCGAAGGCGAACGCATCCTGGATGCCCTCTCGCCTTGCCCCCACGGCGAGGGAGCAGTCCACCAAGCTAAGGTCGCGGCGTCCGTGACGCTCCAGTTCGTTCCAGGCCTCGACGTGCAGCGCTTTATCCACCCATGTGATGCTGCTTGACTCGTCCAGCGACTCCCGGAACGCATGCAGCGTGTCGAAGCCGAGCCGCTTGCCAATGAGGCCGGCGCTCTCCGCGACTACGTACGAAACGGTCCACAACTCGATGGCGTCGGCCAGCAAGCGTTCGTAGATGAGCCTGGCGGCAGCGTGGTTGATGTCCTCGGCCGCTGCCAGCGCGTAGTAGGCTGACGTATCGACGGCGATCTTCACTCGGCCAGACCTGCCAGGTAGTCGTCGTGGCGGACAGAAACGTCCGTGGCCGTATCATGCCCCATCCCGACGAAGGCCATCGCCCTCTCCATGTCCACGCGTCGCTGCCGAGGGGGGCCGATCTTCTGCGCCACGAACTCTCTGAGGAGAGCCGACATGGACATGTTGCGTCGGAAAGCCTCCTCCCGGAGTTTCCGATACTGCTCTGGCTCCAGCTGGATTTGCGTTCTCACGTAAGGCATCAGTTCGACCTCGTGTCTACATTATTACATCATATTGTAATGCTAACACATCCTCGGGCGGACGTCAAGATGGCCTCCAGTGCGCGCACGCGTGTCCCACACCGCTACCCCTTCAACCCCGTCAACTGGATGCCCTGGATGAAGGTGCGCTGGGTGAGGAAGAAGAGGATGATGACGGGAGCGACCACGATGGTGGCCGCGGCCATCATCAGGTTCCACTCCGTGCCGCCGTGCTGGCTCTGGTAGAACTGAAGGCCCAGCGACAGGGTGAACATCTTCTGGTCGGTCAGGTAGATGAGCGGCCCCAGGAAGTCGTTCCAGACGTAGAGGAAATGGAAGAGGGCCACCACGGCCAGCGCCGGCTTGGCCAGGGGCAGGATGACGTTCCAGAAGATCCGCAGCTCGCTGGCCCCGTCAATGCGGGCGGCGTCGGAGAGCTCGGCGGGGATGGTCAGGAAGAACTGGCGCAGCAGGAAGATGTTGAAGGCGCCGCCGAAAAAGGCCGGCACCCACAGCGGCTTGAAGGAACCGATCCAGTGCAGCTCGCGGAAGATGGCGAACAGCGACACCATCAGAATGGGGAAGGGGATCATCATGGTGGCCAGGGTGGCGGCGAAGAGGTAGTCGCGGCCCGGCCACTTCAGTCGCGCGAAGCCATAGGCCACCAGCGCATTGGACAGGACGGTTCCGGTGACGCCCAGGATGGCCAGGTACAGCGTGTTGAGCCCATAACGCAGGAAGGGGATGAACCCCAGCTCCCCGCTCTGGTGGAAGACGGCGTCCTTGTAGTTGATCCACTCGATGGTGGAGGGGATCCACACCGGCGGCATGCGCATGGTCTCCTCGATGGGCTTGAGGCTGGTGCCGATCATCCACACCAGCGGGAACAGGAAGGCGACGGAACCCAGCAGCAGGGCCCCGAAGACGATCCACCTGGCTCGCCGGCTCTTGGCCTGCATGCTCAGGCGCCTCCGTAGTAGATGCGCTTGGCCGATACCTTCAGGGCCAGCAGCGTCAGCGCCAGGATGATGAGAAACAGTATCCAGGCCATGGCGCAGGCATAGCCCATGCGCAGGTAGGGAAAGGCGTTGTCATACAGGTACATGGTCAGGAAGTAGATGCTGCGGGCGGGGGCGCCGTTGGGCGAGATCACGTAGGGGACGGCGAAGAACTGAAGGCTGCCGATGATGCCCATGATCAGGTTGAACAGGATCACGGGCGAGATCATGGGGATGGTCACGTGACGCATCTTGTGCCACCAGGAGGCGCCGTCCAGGTCGGCCGCCTCGTAGAGTTGGACGGGCACGTCCTGGAGGCCGGCCAGGTAGATTACCACCGCGTGGCCCACGCCCCACACGCTCATCATGACCAGCGCCGGCTTGGCCCAGGTTGGGTCGGTCAGCCAGGGCGGGCCCTCCACGCCGAACCAGGACAGTAAATGGTTCAGCACGCCCATGTCGCCGTTGAGGATCCACAGCCAGATGACGGCCAGCGCGACCATCGGCACCAGCGCGGGCAGGAAGAAGATGGTGCGGAAGACGGTCATGCCGCGCACGCCCGTGTTGAGCAGCAGGGCCAGCGCCAGCGAGACTACCACGCCCAGCGGCAGGGCGAAGGCCGCGTAGAAGAGCGTGTTGTAGAGGGCCTTCCAGAAGAGCTCATCCCGCGCCAGCTCAGCGTAGTTGGCCGGGCCGATCCACTGGGCGGGCTGAAGCACCGAGTACTCGCAGAAGCTGTAGTAGAGGGAAGCCAGGATGGGATAGAGCAAGAAGCCGCCGAAGCCGATGATCCACGGCGAGATGAACAGCAGCCCGTTGCGCAGGTCGCGCCGCCGCGAGGCGCTCCACGCTAGCCCTCTAGCTTCTCGCTGGCCATCAGGCACTCCGCCACCCCAGCCTTTCCCAGCGTCGCAGCACGCGCTCCAGCTTCGGCTGCATGCGGTTCTGGACGTAGCGCAGGGCCTCCTCGCCGGACTTGCGGTCGAGCCACACCTCGTCGAAGGCGGCGCTCATCTCGTTGGCGTACTCGTTCCAGATGCTCAGCTTGGGAGTGGTGAGGGCGTTGGCGCTGCGCGCCAGCTCGATGAAGACGCTTATGTACGGATTGGGGTGCTGGTCCAGGAACTCCTGGCTGACCTCCCGCAGCGGTGTGTGCTTGCGCTGACCCATGCACAGCAGCTCCATGCCCCGCTGCGAGTTGACAAACTGCATGAACTCGAAGGCCTCGTCGGGGTGCTTGGCGCCGTTGGGGATGGCGACGACATCCTCCTCGACGATGGTGGTGTTGGCCAGGTCGGGCCGGTCGGCGGGATGGGGGAAGGGCGCGGCGCCCCAGTCCAGGTGCTTGGCGTACATGTCAATGAAGTTGTGCATCCACACGCCCTGAAGCTCCATGGCCACCCTGCCGTCCAGGAAGGCGTTCTGAGCGGAGCTGAAGTTGCCGAAGCCGCTGCGGAAGACCTGGAGTTCCTTAGTGCCATACTGCTTGGCGTACGACTGCACCCACTCGAACGCGCGCACGTTCTCCGCTGAGTCGCAGGTGATGGTGCCCTCGCCGTCCCATAGCCGGCCGCCGAAGAAGTAGCCCCAGGCCCAGTTCCACCAGCCGGGCTCAGCGGGCATGAAGCCCATCTGCACGATCTTGCCGTGCTCGTCGCGCTTGGTCAGGAGCTGGGTGTACTCCCAGAGCTGCTCCATGGTCTGGGGCGGCTCGTCCGCGGGGAGGCCCGCCTCGTCGAACAGGCGCTTGTTCCAGTGCAGCGCCACCGAGGCGGGGGTCGTGGGCAGCCCCCAGATGTGCCCGCGGTGCTCCAGCATGTCCCAGTAGCAGGGGATGAAGTCCTCCCGCCCGAGCCCCGCGGCCGATAGGTAGTCGTCCAGTGGCAGCAGGGCGTTCTTGTCGGCGTAGCTGACCAGGTTCTGCGACCACAGGCCGGCCACGTCGGGTGGGATGCCGCCGGCCGTGGCCATGAGGGTCTTCTGGTCAATCTGGCTGATGGTCAGGAGCTTGACCTGGATGTCGTCGCGCTCCTCGTTGAAGGCCTCCACCACCGCGCGCATGGCCTCGCCCTCGAAGTCCGTCCACTTCTCCCAGTAGGTGACCTCCACCGGCCCGCCCACGTCCTCCTCACGGCAGCCGGCGGACGCGAGGCCTCCGAAAGCGCCCATCAAGGCCAGTTTGGTGAACTGCCGTCTGTTCATGGTTGATTCCGCGGGTCCCGTGCTCCGATCCGACGTCAACGGCGCCCTGTCATTCTGAGTCCTGCGGCTCGCGCCCTTAGCAGCCGCAGGCGAAGAATCTCGCTACAGCCTCCTCGGCCCAAACGAGACCCTTCGCTGCGCTCAGGGTGACAGTTGAGAACTCTACTCAGGGTGACAGCTTGGTGCTGCTCTTGCGTATCTGCGTGCGCGTTGCCTCTGCGGCCGTGTCCTTTGACAAACGAGCCCCACCGTCGTCAGTGGGGCCCGTTGCTCGCCGCGCCCGGCCCGGCCTAGCCGATGGCCCCGGGTGGCGGAGTATCCACTACCTCTTCCTTCTCGGGATCGAAGAACACCACCCGGTTCTCTCTGAAGGCGGTCACCGACAGCGAGATCGGGATCTGGGCTATGTAGGCGCGCTGCGCGTTCAGCGTCGGCTGCTCGCGGGTGCGGATGCACTTGAGCCAGTTGTCCATGTGGTCGCCCCAATTGTAGCGATTGGGGACCTCGATCCGCTGGAGCTCCTCCTTGTCGCCCTTCTTCTCTGTGATGAGCTTGGCGTCCTTGTAGCACTCCAGCTCCTGGGCCATGTCCATGAGCTCGTCCCTGAAGGGCCCCTGCGGCCTCACGACAACGCCCGGCCCGCCCGCCTCCAGCGAGGCCTTCTGGCCCCGGATCAAGTCGGGCAGGCCGTCGGTCTGCTCCTGGGAGCCGACCAGGTGGATTGTGCTCTGGTCGGGGTAGTCGGCCAGCAGGTGGACGATGGTGGGCGTCTCGCGGTCGTCGTTCTCCGGCCCGTGGATGGGAAAGCCGCCCGAGCACATCACCCGGTAGGGGATGGGAGTGTCCAGGCCGATGCACAGATGGGCATAGGTGTGGTAGAGCAGATCGGTGGCCAGGCCGCCGGAGTAGTCCCAGTACTTGCGGAAGCGGCTGTAGCGTGCGGCGTCGTAGGGCCGATTGGGCGCCAGGTCCCAGCGCCAGCCCAGCCACGTGTCCCAGTCGAGGTCGGTGTTGGGGTCGGCGGGCTGGATGGCCCAGTTCCAGTCGCCGCCTGGGTTGTTGCGGAAGGCGCCGCCTTGGGTCCAGATGAGCGGGCCGATGCCTCCCTGGCGAACGACATCGCCCGCCGTCCACCAGCGCCCGTCAGACCCGGAGCCCGCTCCGCACTGCACCAGGCAGCCCGTCTCCTTGGAGACGCGCGCCACCTCCTTGGCCTCGTGCCAGTATAGGGTCAGCGGCTTCTCGCAGTAGACGTCCTTGCCCGCCTTCATGGCGTCAATGGTGATCTTGGCGTGTGAGTGATCGGGCGTCGCGCAGGTCACGGCGTCCAGATCGGGCATTTGCAGCAGCTCCCGGTAGTCGCGGAAGCCCTTGGCCGTGCCCTCGCTGGCGTCCACCATGTTCTGGGTGCGCTTGTCCCAGACGTCACACACACCGACCACGGCGATGTTGTGGTTGGGGTCCTTGGCCCGCTTCAGCAGTTGCCGGCACAGGCCGCTGCCCCGACCGCCCACGCCGATACAGCCGATGTTGATGCGCTCGTTGGGCCCCACGGGCCCGGCCGCCGCGCCCCCGGCCTGCGACAGGGCCACGCCAGCCGCTGCGGCTCCGGCCGCGGCCTTCCGCAGGAACCCGCGGCGGTCCAGCTTGCCTTCATCTCCACGTGTGAATTCGTTCATGGTTCGCTCCCCTCACCAGGAACTAGGCCACGCTCGCGCGCGGCGCAGGGATCGTCACTAGCGACCATTTCCGCCCTCAGCCTCAGCCTACCTCCCTCGGCCGGGGCGCTGGGGTAGCCGAGCGGCATCGCCGGCTGGAGCCGGCTCCTACGCGTTGACCTGGGCGGAGGGAGGGTGCTGCTTTGCGCAAGGGCTTCACTTCCGCTCACCCCGTGAGTGCGTAGGAGCCAGCTTTGCTGGCGACCTGCCGTCGCCCGCGGTCAGGAACGCAGCCGCACCTCGATAGACTGGCCCTCGGAGACCTGGACGCGGCGGGGCAGGCGCAGCCTCACTTCCGTGCCCTGCTGCGTGACCCGCGCCCTGGTCGGCCTTCCCGCTACCTCGACGGTGGCTTTAGCCTGCCCGACGTGCTCGGGCGCCTCCAGCACCAGCTCCTGCACGGAGAGGCGGCCGTGCCGCACCTCGATGCGGCTGGTCTGAACGCTATCGGTGCGCTCCTGCGCGAACAGACCCCACCCTTCCGGTGCGGTGAAGAAGGAGCGATGGTCCTGCGGCTGCCAGTTGGGCTTGAAGCCCATGACGCCGGCCGGCCCGTCCAGCACCAGGCCCTGGGACGCGACCAGCAGCGAGCCCGAGCTCAGCGCCCGCGCGTAGAACTTGCCGCATTCCAGCTCGTTGAAGGGGTTGCCGCCCGGGCCGGAGCGCAGCCCGTCGCGCCGCCGCCCGTCGTAGCGGCCGCGCGCGGTGGCGACGATCTTACGCGCTTCGCCGATCATGCCCTCGTAGATCATGGCGCCCGCGGTCGAGTACTCGATGCCGGTCCAGATCTCGTCGGCGTAGAGGATGAAGGGGTCGGGCCGGCCCCCGTGAGGCCACGAGCACATCAGCAGGCCGCCCTCGTCGTCGAGGACGTAGCGCCGCGGCCGCTGCTGGAAGCCCACGAAGTTGGTGCGGTAGTTGTGCTTCATGACCGACTCCAACGCCAGCCGTACCCGCTCCCTGGGGAAGAGGTAGCCCAGGTTGAGCTGGTGAGCCCACCACTGCCCCAGGAGCTGGTCGCTGTGGCAGCCGGTGTTGTAGTCGCGCGCGGGCGGCTCCTCCGGCGTCTGGATGTAGTACTCGCCGCTCCACAGGGCCTCGTTCTGGTTCCTCATCCCCGCCAGGCGCACTTGGCGCCATTCGGCCGCCTTGGCCCGGTCGCCCATCACCTCCGCCATGCGCTCTCCTGCGGCCAGGGCGGCGAGGTACTGCGAGCCGATGAAGGTGTTGGGGCCCGAGACGGCGACGTCGTAGGTGTTCCACTGGTGGCCCACCGGCACGCCCCTCCGGTCGGGGTCAATCTTGGCGATCAGCCAGTCCACCGCCTTCTTCAGGTTGGGCCACACCGCTGCGAGGAAGCCGTTGTCCGGGCTGAGCTGATGCTCGCGCAGGGCGGCCTCGATGGTGGCGCAGTGGCCGTCAATGAAGGCATTGTGCGGGCGGTGCTGGCGGTGGGAGGTCTCGCCGCTGTCGTGGATGTAGGTCAGCAGGTCCGAGCGGCGCATGTTGCGCCCGATCTCGGGAAACAGTCGCGCATGCGTCTGGGCGTAGTTCCACACGTGTGTGCAGTTCAGCGGGCAGCATCCGTAGCACCCCTCGAAGCCCGCGAAGTAGCCCTCCTCGGACTGCCAGCAGGTCGGCCCGCGGAAGATGACGCTCTGCGAGGTGAAGGCATCAATGAACTCGGGCGGGAGGTTCGACTGGTACACGGTCTGGTGGTACAGCCAGGTGCGTTCCCAGAGCGGGTCCAAGTTGCCCGCCACGTAGCGGGCTGCGGCCAAGGCATCCGGGAAGCGCCGGCAGTAGAAGTTGCCCTGGTGGCCGAAGCGGGCGACGTTGGGGAAGTGCCAGGCGATGACGAAGGTGGCAGTCTGGCGTTCACCGGGCCGCAAGGTGAACGGCACCGCCAGGGCGCCGTTGTACGTCTGGCCGGCGGGGCTCTCGCCCGAGTCGTCGGGGCCGGCGAGCCGCCCCTGCCGCGCGAACTGCGCGGCCAACTGCTCACCCTGGGTCCACTGCGCACTGGCGAGCGCCTCGCCGTCGGGCGTCATCAGCGCCATGGTGCCGAAGCCGGGCTCAGTGGCCGCGATGCGCTCGCCTTGCGCCAGCGGGCGGCCTCTGGCTTCCGCCAGCAGCCGCTGCGCCCAGCTCCAGGGCAGGCCGGGGGCCAGACACAGCACGATACGGGCCTCGCCCAGAGGCCCGGCGATGATGAGCGGGTCGCCGTTGGGCGCCGAGGCCAGCACCTGGTACCCCGCGACGCCCGGCCGAAAGCCCGTCAGCTTCGTGTAGTCGGTGACCCTCCACTCCTCGTCAACGCCTTGCAGAGCCGCTGCACCGGCGGCGATCCTGGCCGTGGAGCCCGCCGGCAAGTTAGCCGCCTCGGCTCCCTCGCACTCCAGCGCCAGCGCGGTCGCCACCACCTCCACCGGGCCCTCCAGTCGCATCAGCCGATCGGGCGGCACGTCGGAGAAGACGATGTGGTCAATGTTGATATGCCCCCAGCCACCCGACTCCTCGTCAACGATCTCGATGACGGCCTGCTTGCCCACCAGATCCTGGAGGTCCCAGGCCTTGGGCTCCAGGCGCTCGTTGTTGCGGCCGGTGGCCGTCCTGACCACCTTGCCGTCCACGCGCAGGTTGATGCAGGTCTTCATGGTATGGTTGCCGCCGCCGATCAGGAAGCCGAGGTAGCGCTTCTCGATGGTGAATGGGTCGGAGACCAGCTCGCCCTCCGGCCTGTCGTTGGGCACGAACGTGTTGACCAACCGCTTGCCGAAGAAGCCGCTCACCTCCTGCTGGCCGGGGCTGGTGCCGGTGTGTGGCGCGTCGCCGAAGGCCTCGCCCTTGACGGTCCAGCCCTCGTAAGTGCCCTTCTCGAAGTCCTCGAAGACCTCCATGTCCTGCCAGGCGCCCATCTTCTCGCGCACCTGGGCAGCAGCAGTGAAGAACTCGGCGGTCACGCCGGCGGCCACGATGCCGCCGCCATCGCGGCTCAGGCGCGCCATGGTCTCCACCAGCGCCGTGGCCTGCTGACCGGCGGCGGCCGTCTCCCGCGGCCCGCGCAGGGCGTCCATCCACAACAGCTCCGGCCCCTCGACCAGCGCGCCGTTGGCGTCGCGGATGTTCATGCGGCCCGAGGGCGGGGGCTCCGAGGGCTGCTGCATGGACACCGCCGTCATGCCCTCTTCGCGCACCACGCGGTTGCGGTTGCGGCCGTAGCTAGCGAAGTTGACGCCGCTGATGCCGCCGGCGCCCCGGCTGCCGACGGCGTTCTGGAGGGTGCCCAGCACCGACACGTCAACCGGGGTGGGCCCGGTGTTCTGAGCCGTAACGCGGAAGATGGCGCAGGGCAGGGAGGAGTTGGCGGCGTCGGTTGGGATCATAGGGTTGAAGGCGTCCACGTGCACCTTGACCGGCAGCGCCTCGTCCTGGAAGGCCAGGCGCGCGATCGGGTAGCCGCCCTCGTAGACCAGGCCCTGCACGGGCTGCCAGCCGGGCTCCTCGACCGTCTGGAGCACGCGGGTGACTGCCTCCTGACCTTGCGCCTGAGCGCGAATGGCGAAGTAGCTGTCGGGGATGCGGTCCTCGTTGTAGTTGTTGAAGATCTGCCAGACGGCCAGGCGCCCCTGTCCGTCCAGCCAGATGGTGCCCGTGCCGATGCCGCCGATGGGCATGAGCACGTACTCCAGGTTTTCGCCGCTGTAGCGCCGGGGTTGAGTCACGGGGTAGGCCTTCAGCGCCGACAGGTCGGGACGAGTCAGGCTGGCCGCCCCCTGCGCCTCGGCCGTGGAGGCCGACAGCAGCTCACCGGCCAGGGCCACGCCGGCGGTTGTGGCTGCCACTGACTTGAGGAACTGGCGCCGGCTCACCTCCGGCGCAACGGTCTGCTCCCTGCCACACGAGCATTCACAGCCGCAATCGTTGTCGGTCATGGTCCCTGCGCACTCCTCTCGCGCGTCCCCGTCGGCTTCGCGATACTGGCCCTGGTATTCCCCCGCCACCGCTGCGCTCCCTTCGCCGCGGCGCCTACCCCTTGATCCCCGTCAGGCTGATGCCCTGGATGAAGGTGCGCTGGGTGAAGAAGAACAGCACCATGATGGGCACGGTCATGATGGTGCTGGCGGCCATGAGCCAGCCCCAGTAGGAGCCGTATTGGCTCACGAACTGCGCCAGGCCCAGCGACAGCGTGTACTTGGAGTCGTCCGAGAGATAGATGAGGGGCATCAGGTACTCGTTCCAGGCACCCAGGAAGCTCAGCAGCGCCACCACGGCCAGGGCCGGCTTGGCCAGGGGCAGCATGATGCGGCTGTAGATCTGAAGCTCACTGGCCCCGTCAATGCGCGCGGCGTCGGTCAGCTCGCGCGGAATGGTGAGGAAGAACTGCCGCAGCAGGAAGATGAACAGCGCGTTGCCCAGGAACGACGGCACCCACAGCGGCAGCCAGGTGTCCACCCAGCCGATCTTGGCGAACACCACGAACAGCGGCACCATGACGACCTGGTAGGGCAGCATCATGGTGCCCAGCAGGACGTAGAACAGCGCCTCGCGGCCGCGCCATTGAATGCGCGCCAACCCGTATGCCACCAGCGAGCACGACAGCAGCGTGCCCAGGACGCTCATGCCGCACACGATGACCGTGTTGAGCAGGTAGGTTGCGAAGGGCACGAAGGTCAGGCCCTGCCGGTAGTTCTCGGCGGTTGGCGGCTGCGGGGCCAGATAGGCCAGTAGCGGTAGCACCTGCGTGGGCGGGCGCTGGAAGATCTGGTCCTCCGTCTTTAGCGACGTGGAGAGCAGCCAGACGAAGGGCGCCACGAACAGCAGGCCCAGGGCGGCCAGTGCCGCGTGCGAGGCGACCGCCGTCACCACCCGCCGGGGCGGATGCCCGAACCAGAGCCTTCGCTTGGCGCGCTCGGCTACCATCTGTCGCTCACCCAAGGTCGCGTCCATCTCAGGTTGTGCGCACTTAGCGCTGGACCGGAGGTGGTGCGAGTGCGCAGTTGTGCCGACTCCCCAAACCTCCGTCCAGCGCTAAATCGGCACAACCTCGTGCTCGAGTCCAGTTGAGCTGCACGTGCCATCACTCCCCACCCCGGTAGTAGACGTACCTGGCCGAGGTCCGAAACACCAGCGCGGTGGCGCCCACGATGAGCAGGAACAGCACCCAGGCCATGGCGCAGGCCTTGCCCATCTTGAAGTAGCTGAAGGCGTTCTGGAACAGGTAGAGCGAGTAGAAGAGCGCTGAGTCGGCCACCCCGCCGGTGCCGTTGGTCATGATCCACACGTTGGTGAAGAGCTGAAAGGCCCCAATCAGCCCCACGATCAGCGTGAACAGGATGTGCGGGCTCATCATGGGCAGCGTGATGTGCCGCAGCTTGTGCCAGGTGGAGGCGCCGTCGAGGTCGGCCGCCTCGTAGAGCTCCTCGGGCACGTCCTGGAGGCCCGCCAGGTAGATGAGCATCCAACTGCCCACACCCCAGGCGCTCATCAAGATCAAGGCGGGCTTGGTCCAGGCGGGCGAGGCCAGCCAGCCGGGCCCTTCGATGCCCACCGAGCCCAGCCCCGCGTTGATGAGGCCATACTGCGGGTTGAGCAGCCAGAGCCACAGGGCGGAGCTGGCCACGATGGGAACGATGGAGGGCACGAAGAACAGGGTGCGGTAGAAGGCCATGCCGCGCACCTTGAGGTTGAGCAGCAGCGCCAGGCAGAAGGCCACTATCATGCCCAGGGGCACGGCGAAGGCGGCGTAGACCACCGTGTTCCACAGCGACTTCCAGAACAGGCTGTCGTGGACCAGCGAGGCGTAGTTGGCCGTGCCCACCCATACGGGGGGCTTGATGACGGAGTAGCGGCAGAAGCTGTAGTACAGGGAGGCGACGATGGGGTAGGCCAACAGGAACACCAGGCCCACCAGAGCCGGCGCACAGAACACGACGCCTCGCCATAGCCGCTGTCGCTGCGTGGCAGTTGCCTCCCCGCTAGGTCGGCATGTAGGAGCCAGCTCTGCTGGCGATCATAGTCGGCAACCATGTGGCTCGGGCATTCCTGCCCGAGCATGTCGGCCCAGATCGGCCGACCCACTGCCTCATCCCCTCAGCGCAATCTCCAGCTCATACTGCGTCTGCGTCTGCGCGTGCTGCAAGGCCTCCTGGGCCGTCTTCTGCCCGTACACGCACCCGTCCACCGCCCGCGTCAGCGCGCCCATGTAGAAGGCCTGCGCCGGCATCACCGGCCGCTGATGTCGGCACTCCTCCAGGATCTTGAGGAACATGTCGTAGTGCTCTTTCTCGCGCACCTCGTCGAAGTAGGGCGAGGGCCGATAGCCTGGGAACAGCCCCGTCTGCCGGCCCACGGCCGTCGTGCCCTCCGCGTCGGCGCAGGCCCAGCGGATGAAATCCCACGCCGCTTGGGGCTGGCGCGAGCCCGTGGGGATGGCCAGGCACCAGCCCCCCACCCAGGAGCTATGCTCCTCGCCGCCCTCGGGCGTGGGCAGGTAGGTGACGCCGAAGTCCAGGTCCGGCGCGTAGCGGTAGATGTCCTCGAGGCCCGCTATGTGCAGGCAGGTCATGGCCAGCTCGCCGATGTAGAAGGGGTTGTGCTCGGCGCTGCCAAAGCCCTGCTGGAGGCTGGTGATGCGCGTGACATCGTACCTGTCGGCGTAGCTGCGCATCCACTCCAGCGCCCGCAGGACGTTGCGGTCGCCGGCCGTCACCGCTTGCGCGTCATAGTCGTAGAAGCGTCCGCCGAAGGCCCAGCCCCAGGTGTAGATAGAGTTGGCCGAGCCGTAGATGCCCCAGGGGATGATGCCGATGCGCGTGATCTTGCCGCCCTCGACGCGGGTGATGCGGTCGGAGTACTCGTCCATCTCAGCGATGGTGCGTGGGGGGCGCTCGGGGTCCAGCCCCACCTCGCGGAAGACCTCCTTGTTCCAGACGAAAGCGAAGTTGGGGTCGGCGCAGAAGGTGAGGGCGTAGACGTGCCCCTGGTAGCAGTTCTGTCGCCAGCAGGGCGGGAAGAAGTCCGCCTCCTCAATCCCGGCAGCCTCGATGTACTCGTCCAGCGGGGCCAGTGCGCCGCGGGCCGCCCACTCGGCCACCTGCGGGCCATCCACGAAGACCATGTCCGGCGGCCGCTTGGCCGCCACGGCGGTGAAGAACTTCTGGTTGGTGGACAGGTCGTTGCTGGTGAAGACCGCGCGCAGCTCCAGGTCCGGGTGGGCAGCCATGTACTGCTCGGTAAGCGCATCGAAGCGCTCGCGCATGGGGCCGCCCCACGGGTGCCACAGCGTCAGCCGCCGCTCCGCCTCCCCTCCCGCCGACCGCACGGCGCAGCCGGGCAGACTGGCGAGCATGAGGCAGGCAGGTAGGAGCCAGCTCCGGCCTGTCCTGAGCGGAGTCGAAGGGCTGGCGATCCGTGCTCTCCTCGCCAACTCTCGGCCTTTCTTGAGCAGCGTTGTCCTCAGCCCCCCCAGACGCGTGGGAGGCAGCTCCAGCTGCCGACTAGCCGTGGTCGTAGATCGTACATCCTACATCGTAGATCGCGCGTGGCGTCCCGTGGGCCGGGTGTTCCCCGCCGCATGTCCTGCCCACAGCCTGGCACGCTATTCCTTCCCCTGCTCCATCGCCCGCCACAGCAGAATGGCCAGGCCGCCGCGGGTTAGGGTGCCGCCGGGGGCCAGCTCC
The DNA here is from genome assembly GCA_046760465.1 of Armatimonadota bacterium. GTDB lineage: Bacteria > Armatimonadota > Zipacnadia > JAUWAU01 > JBHIEF01 > JBHIEF01. The sequence goes on from JBHIEF010000104.1 coordinate 13,471, forward strand.
TCGGGAAGCGTCCCCAGGCTGCCGCAGTTGAAGGCCCTCTGGAGGATCATCTCCAGCTCCCAGGCGGCTACCGGATCGTCGGGGCCGATCTGCTCGACCTCGTACTGCTCGACGATGCCTTTGTGGACCAGCGCCCTGACCGCCGGCGTCCACCAGTGCCCCTCCAGGTCGTCGCGCAGCTTGACCGACTTGGCCTCCTCGAGGTTCTCGATCTTCAGCGCGCGGGCGAGCACCACCGCCACGATGTGCGCGGGCACGATTTGGGTCACGCCGAAGGTGCCGTCCGAGTAGCCCTGGAAGACGCGCGCCTTGGCCAGGCCCACCGAGGCCTGGTAGGCCGGGTGCCCCTCGGGGATGTCGGTGAAGCTGGTCGGCCAGGGGCGCATGCGCCCGGTGCGGTAGCGCTCCTGCCAGTCGCGCCACTCGTCCAGCATACCGACTCGCATGGCTCCCAGCGGGCCTAGGTCGGCCCCGTTGCCTATGAGCGTACGCTGGAGCTCCCGCAGCCACGGCTGCATCTCCCAGGGGCCCACGTTCTCGCGCACGCAGATGGCGGCCGCCGTCCCGGCGGCCTGGCCGATGGCGTACGAGGTGGGCTGAATGCGCAGGGACGAATGCGCCGCGTGGTCGGCAGATATGGCCCGGCCGGTCACCAACAGGTTGTCCACGCCCCTGGGGATGAGGCAGCGGTAAGGTATGTCGTAGGGGTCCTTCAGACGCACGATGCGTGCGCCCTTGCCGTCCGGGTTGTGGATGTCCACGCTGTACTGACAGCGGGCAATGACGTCGCCCCGCTCGTCCCCGTCCAGGACCTGCTGCTCGGAGAGCACCGTCGCGCCGTGAATGTGCCGCGTCTCGCGCACGCCGATCTGGGTGGGCATGCCGACCAGATAGGCGTCCTCGAAGCCGGGGATGTTGTCCTTGATCAGCTTGACGTACTCCATGACCATCTTGCGGCCCTCGATCTCCGCCCTGGTCATGTCCTCCCCACTGGTGCCCTTCAGCCCGCTGATGCGCGTCATGTTGAAGGTGATCTCGCCCGGGTTGGGATTGTGGTAGATGCTCATGTGGATGCCTTCGAGGACGGGATGCCTGGGAGTGCCGCCGGTCCACTTGCACCCGCCCAGGCGGAACATCATGGTCATGGGCTGGGCCAGGTCGTCCTGCTCGCGGCCGAACTCGAAGGGCGCCCCGGCCCAGGCGGCCACGTCCCCGTCGCCGGTGCAGTCCACGAAGGTGTGCGCGCGCACGGTCTGGATGCCCGACTTGTTGTGGATCAGCAGGCCCTTGAGGTGCACGCGCGGATGCTCGTGGGCGCCGTCCCAGGGATCGCCCGGCTCGGTGACCACGCCGATGGCCCGCGTGTGGTAGAGGGGCTTGACGCCGGCTTCGGTCACCATCTCGTCCAACACGACCTTCATGATGTTGACGTCGAAGGTGCTGCCGCGCATGCCGCCGGCCTCGCTCACGCGCCGGAACATCTCGCGGAAGA
>JBHIEF010000105.1:0-14849 GCA_046760465.1 Armatimonadota bacterium
TTCTGGCCGCCGAAGCCAAACGAGTTGTTGAGGGCGACCTTGGGCTGGGCGGGTCGGGCCTGGTTGGGCACGTAGTCCAGGTCGCACTCGGGGTCAGGGTTCTCCAGGTTGATGGTGGGCGGCAGCAGCTCGTGCTGGAGGGCTAGGATGGTGGCGATCAGCTCCACGCCGCCGGCGGCGCCCAGCAGGTGTCCGATCTGGGACTTGTTGGCGCTGATGGGGACGTCGTAGGCGTGGTCGCCGAATAGGATCTTGATGGCCTGCGTCTCCGAGGGATCGCCGGCCGGGGTGGCGGTGGCGTGGCCATTGATGTAGTCCACTTGCTCCGGGCGCAGGCCGGCGTCCTCGAGGCAGCGCCGCATGGCGCGGACGGCGCCGTCGGTGCTGGGGCTGGTCATGTGGTAGGCGTCGCCGCTCATGCCGTAGCCGATGATCTCGGCGTGGATGTGGGCCCCGCGCTCCCGGGCGCCCTCCAGCGTCTCCAGGATCAGCACGCCCGAGCCCTCGCCGATGACGAAGCCGTCGCGGTCGCGGTCGAAGGGCCGGCTGGCGCGTTCCGGCTCGTCGTTGCGGCGGCTGAGGGCCTTGGCGGCACAGAAGCCGGCCAAGGAGGAGCGGGTGATGCCGGCCTCGCTGCCGCCGGCTATCATGGCCTGGGCATCGCCGCGGCGGACGGTCTCGTAGGCCTCGCCGATGGAGTGGGTGGCCGAGGAGCAGGCGCTGACCAGAGCGGCGTTGGGCCCGCGCGCTCCGGTGATGATGGAGACCACGCCGGCGGCCATATTGCTGATCATCATGGGCACCAGGAAGGGGCTGACGCGCCGGGGCCCGCGCGTGAGCAGCTTCTCGAACTGGGTCTCCCAGGTCTCCATGCCGCCGATGCCGGAGCCAATGATGACGCCCACGTCGTCGGCGTTGTCGTCGTTTATCTCCAGCTCGGCATCCTCCAGGGCCTGGCGCGAGGCGGCCACGGCCAGTTGGGTGAAGCGGTCCGCATGCTTGGCGTCCTTGCGGTCCATGTAGTCGGCGGGGTCGAAGTCCCGGACCTCGGCGGCAATGCGGGAGGGGTAATCGTCGGCGTCGAAGCGGGTGACGGGCCCCACGGCGGAGCGCCCCGCCGCCAGGCCCTGCCAGAAGGTGGTGGTGTCGTGGCCCAGAGGGCTGATGATGCCCATGCCGGTGACCACGACTCGCCGGTCGCCATCGGTTGCGCCTGCTTGGGGTCCCATAGGTGCCCTTGCTAGCCACGGGCCACGAGCGTGAGCAGAGGGTGCCGCGCTACGAGCCTAGCCCTCCTGGGCGGCCAGTGCGGCAACGATGTAGTCCACGGCTTGGCCCACGGTGGTGATGCCTTCAGCCTCTTCCTCGGGGATCTCCAGGTCGAACTGCTCCTCCAGCTCCATGGTCATCTCCACTACCTGGAGCGAATCGAAGTTCAGGTCGCCCATGAAGCTGGCCGAGTCCACGATGCGTTCGGGGGCCAGGCTGTCGTCAATGTCAAGGACGAGCTTCTTGACGGTGGCGAACACCTCCGCGCGCCTGTCGTCACTCATGCGTGTTGCCCTCCTTCGGCGGGCGGCCCGGCGTTGCCGCCTGGTGGCCTGTGGGCTGACGCCGGAGCGGGGGGTCCGCTGCCGCCCGGAGAGACCGGCTCAAGCGCCCACTTCCTGGCGCTTCTCCTCGATGTAGCGCACGGCGTCCCCCACCGTGCGTATCTTCTCGGCGTCCTCCTCGGGGATCTCGATGTCGAACTCCTCCTCCAGGGCCATGACCAGCTCCACCACGTCCAGGGAGTCGGCCTTGAGGTCGCCGTCGAAGGTGGCGCTCTCGGTAACGGAGGCCTCCGGCGCCGACAACTCGCGTACGATCACCGCTTTGACCTGCTCAAACAGTGCCATGCTTGTACGCCCTCTCCTTAGTTGAGTATGCGGTTCGCTCCAGCCCCGCCGCCTACATCACCATGCCGCCGTCCACGTTGATGGCCTGACCGGTCACGTAGCTGGCCGGCTCCGAGCACAGGAACAGCACGGCCTTGGCCACGTCCTGGGGGGTGCCCAGCCGCTTCAGCGGGATGGTGCTGAGAAGCTGCTCGCGCGCCTGGTCGGGCAGGTCCTCGGTCATGGGCGTCTGGATGAAGCCCGGGCAGATGGCGTTCACGTTGACGCCGCGCCCGGCCAGCTCCCGCGCGGTGGAGCGCATCAGCCCCAGCAGCCCGGCCTTGGAGGCCGCGTAGTTGGCCTGGCCGACGTTGCCGATGAGGCCGATGACCGAGGAGATGTAGACGATCTTGCCGCTGCGCTGGCGCATCAGGTGCCGGGTCACGGCCTTGGTGCAGCAGAAGGCTCCCCGCAGGTTCACGGCCAGCACCTGGTCCCACTGCTCCTCGTCCATGCGCACCAGCAGGCTGTCGCGGGTGATGCCGGCGTTGCTGACCAGGATGTCCAGGCGGCCCAGCTGCTCCAGGGCCGCGGCCACCATGCCCTCCACGGCCGCCAGGTCGGCCACGTCCGCCTCGTGGATTAGGGCTCGGCGGCCGGCCTGCTCGACCGCCTGGGCCGTTTGCCGGCAGCCCTCCTGGTTGCCGAAGTCGTTGACCACGATGTCGGCCCCGGCCTGGGCCAGCAGCTCGGCCGTGGCCCGGCCGATGCCCCCTCCGGCGCCGGTGATGATGGCGACCTGGTCTTGCAGCGGGAGTTCCATCAGTCGCGAGCCAGCGCTTCGGCCGCCGCCTCCAGCGTGGCCATGTCTGCGAGGTTGTGCACGAGGGCCTCGGGCGCAATGCGCCGGATCATGCCGGCCAACGCCTTCCCGGGGCCCACCTCCACGCAGGTTTCCCCGCCACCCTCCATTATCCTCTCGACCGACTGCTGCCAACGGACGCTGCTGGTGACCTGCTGAACGAGGGCCTGGCGCACCTGTTCGGCGGTGCGCTTCTCCTGGGCATCAGCGTTGGCCACCACCGGAATCTGCGGGTCGCGGATGTCCGCCTGGGCCAGGTCCTGCGCCAGCTTCTGGCCCGCCTCGCTCATGAGCGGCGAGTGGAAGGCGCCGCTGACCTTGAGGCGCAGGGCGCGCTTGGCCCCAGCCTGCTTGGCCAGGCGGCAGGCCTCGGCCACCGCCCGCTCCTCGCCGGAGACGACCACCTGAGAGGGGTCGTTGAAGTTGGCGGCGACGACGACGCCGGCCGAGGAGGCCTGCACACAGATGTGCTCCACCTGGTCGGGCGGCAGCCCGAGGACGGCGGCCATGGTGCCCGCCTTGGCCTCGGCCATGTACTGGCCGCGTTTGCGCACCAGGCAGAGGGCCTCGGGCAGGCTGAGCGCCCCGGCGCAGACCAGGGCGGAGTATTCGCCCACGCTGTGGCCGGCGGCGACGTCGGCCCTGACCCCGCGCTGCTCCAGGGCGCGCAGGCAGGCGACGCTGACGGTCACGATGGCGGGCTGGGCGTTGCTGGTCAGGGTGAGCTCGTCCGCCGGCCCCTCGAAGCACAGGCGCGCCAGGTCGAAGCCCAGCACCTGGTTGGCCTGGTCGAACACCTCGCGGGCGGCCGGCGCCGACTGGTAGAGGTCGGCGCCCATGCCCACCGTCTGGGCCCCCTGGCCCGGGAAGACGAAGGCGATCATGGCAGCAGCCCCGGTCGGGCGCGCGCAGAGGTGGGCCGCGTTGGGCGTCGGCGGCGAGAGGTCGGCACTATGACAGCTCCTGCTTGAGGGCCTTGGTGAGTGCGGGCAGTACCTCGAAGAGGTCGGCGACTATGCCGTAGGTGGCGTGCTGGAAGATGGGCGCGCTGGGGTCGTGGTTGATGGCCACGATGACCTCGGAGCCCTGCATGCCGGCCAGGTGCTGCACGGCGCCGCTGATGCCGCAGGCGATGTAGAGCTTGGGCTGCACGGTCTTGCCGGTCTGGCCCACCTGGTGGTAGGCGGGAATCCAGCCGGCGTCCACCGTGGCCCTGGAGGCGCCCACGGCTCCGCCCAGCACGTCGGCCAGCTCGCGCACCAGCGCGAAGTTCTCCGGCTTCTTCAGGCCCCGGCCTCCGGAGACGATGATGTCGGCCTCCTGGAGGTTGACCGCAGAGCCGTCGTCGGACTCGATCACCTCGACGATCTTGGTGGCGATGCTCTTCTCGTCGAGCTGGACGGGGACCTCGATGACCTCGGGCTGGGCGCCGTGGGTGGGCTCCGGCTTCTTCATGACCTTGGGCCGCACCGTGGCCATCTGCGGCCGAGCGTTGCTGCACAGGATGGTGGCCATGATGTTGCCGCCGAAGGCGGGGCGCGTCTGGCGCAGGAGCCGCCGCTCGGTGTCTATCTCCAGGCCGGTGCAGTCGGCGGTCAGGCCGGCGCCGATGCGCGCGGCGATCCTGGAGGCCAGGTCGCGGCCCATGTTGGTGGCGCCGATGAGCACGACCTCGGGCTTGTGTGTGTTGATGAGCCCGCACATCACGTGCGTGTAGGGGCCGGTGCGGTAGTGGGCCAGGCAGGGGTGCTGAATCAGGTAGACCTTCTGCGCGCCGTGGGCTCCGGCCTGGGACGCCAGGTGGGCCACGTCATCGCCGACGATGGCCATGGCCAGCTCCACGCCGAGCTGTTCGGCCAGCTCCTGGCCCTTGCCCAGCAGCTCCAGGCTGACGCTGCTGAGCTGCCCGTCGTGCTGTTCGGCCACCACCCACACGCCGCGGTACTGGCTGGTGTCCACGTCTTCCTTCTTGATGAAGTCCAGCCAGATGGCGCCGAACTTGCAGGCGGTGACGCAGGCGCCGCACAGCGTGCAGTTGTCGTTGATGATGGCCACCTCCTCAACGATCTCGATGGCCCCATAGGGGCAGGCGGCCAGGCACAGCGAGCACCCGCCGCACTTCTCCTTGATGACGTTGATGGCCATGGGGGGTTGGGTCTCCAAACGACAAGCCGTTTGTGGGAGCGGCGTCCCTGCGGATGGTTCGCCATCCCCAACGCGACCAGGCGCCCGCCAACCGCAATCGCCGCGAGGACGCGGCTCCTACAACGGCTCTATATCACTTGGCCCTGGCGCAGCCTGGCAACCAGGTCGGTGGCCACCGTCTGCGCGTCGCCCTCCAGCATCTCGCCCTCGTGCTCGCGGGTGGGGACGTAGGTCTCGATGACCTCGGTGGGGGAGCCGCGAAAGCCGCAGCGGTCCAGGTCTACGTCCAGGTCCTGCGAGCCCCACACGGTGATCTGCTTCTTGCGGGCGGCCAGCACGTTCTTCAGCCGGGGCAGGCGCGGCTCGTTGATCTGCTTGACCACGGTCAGCAGCGCCGGCAGGCGCGTCTCCAGCACCTCGAAGGCGTTGTCCAGCAGGCGGCGGGCGCGCAGCCTTTTGCCCTCGACGGTGACCTCGATGGCGTAGGTTATCTGCGGAATGCCCAGGTGCTCGGCCAGGCCCGGGCCCACCTGCGCGGTGTCGCCGTCGAAGGCCTGCTTGCCGCAGAGGACTAAGTCGAAGTCGCCCAGCTTTTGGATGGCCCGCGACAGCGTGTAGCTGGTGGCCAGGGTGTCGGCGATGGCGAAGGCCATGTCGGTGATGAGCACGGCCTCGTCGGCGCCCATGGCCAGCGCGTCGCGCAGGGCCTTCTCCGCCTGGGGCGGGCCCATGGTGATGACCGTGACCTTGCCGCCGTGCTGCTCGCGCAGGCGCAGCCCCTCCTCGACGGCGTTCTCGTCGAAGGGGTTGATCATGGTGCCCGCGCTCTCGCGCATGAGTGTGTTGGTCTCGGGGTCAATCTTGACCTCGGCGGTGTCGGGCACCTGTTTGATGCTGACGATGATGTTCACGGCCGACCCCTGTTGGCTTCGCGCTTGGCCGCAGACGGCTAGTCGCGGCGAGACGCCGCTCGTACAACGTCGTTACGGCAGCCGCTACGTGGCTTTCTGGTATTCCCTGAGCAGGCGGTTGGCGATGACCAGGCGCTGGATCTCGGAGGTGCCCTCCACAATCTCGAACAGCTTGGCCTCGCGGTAGTAGCGCTCGGCGGCGTACTCCTGCGTGTAGCCGTAGCCTCCGTGGATCTGGACCGCCTTGTCGCAGACGCGGTTGCACATCTCGGAGGCATACAGCTTGGCCATGGCCGCCTGCTTTTCGAAGTCCAGGCCCTGATCCTTCATCCAGGCCGCCTGGTAGCATAGCAGACGGGCGGCCTCCAGCTCAGTGGCCATGTTGGCCAGGTGGAACTGCACGGCCTGGAAGTTGGCGATGGGCTCGCCGAACTGCTTGCGGGTCTGTGCGTAGGGAACGGCGGCGTCCAAAGCGGCCTGGGCCAGGCCCACGGCGCCGATGCCCATGCCGATGCGGCCCACGGCCAGGGTCTCCATGGCCACGCGGAAGCCGCGGCGCTCGCGGCTGAGCAGGTTCTCCTGGGGCACGCGGGCGTCGTCGAAGATCAGCTCGCGGTTGGAGAGCCCGGGATAGGCCATCTTCTCCTCGTTCTTGCCGAACTCGAAGCCCTGAGTGCCCTTCTCCACGATGAAGGCGGTCAGGCCCCGGGCGCCGCGCTCGGGCTCCACGTTGGCGATGATGACGTAGATCTCGGCGTCGCCGCCGTTGGTGATGAAGACCTTGGAGCCGCGCAGCACGTACTGGTCGCCGTCCCGCGTGGCGCGGGTGCTGACCGCTCCGGCGTCGGAGCCGGCCCCCGGCTCGGTCAGGCCGAAGGCGCCGATGCTCTCGCCGGTGGCCAGGCGGGTCAGGTACTTCTGCTTCTGCTCGTCGGTGCCGAAGGCCATGATGGGGTAGACGGCCAGGACGTGGGCGCCGAAGACGGCGCCGGTGCTGGTGCAGGCCTGGCCCAGCTTCTCGGCCACCACCGTCCAGGTCAGGATGTCCATGCCCATGCCGCCGTATTGCTCGGGAACGGGTATGCCCATCAGGTCCAGCTCGGCCATGAGGCGCACGTTGTCCCAGGGGTACTCGTGCGAGCGGCCCATCTCCTCAGCCTTGGGCGCCAACTGCTCGTCGCAGAACTCCTGCACGGCCTCGAAGATGGCCTCTTGGTCCTCGGTGAAGCGGAAGTCCACCCGTGGTCACTCCCCTTCGGACGTCTGGCCGGGGCGTGCGCCTGCCCCGGAAAACGAAAGGCGGCGCGCTGCACCGCGCCGTCTCGCCCCTCCCCCGATCTGTCGCTGCCCGGGGGACACGTAAGCTAGCCCCAACGCAGGGCCACGCCGCCGACGGTGAAGCCGGCGCCGAAGCCCACCAGCACCAGCAGGTCATCCTCCTCGAACAGGCCGGCCCGGTCGGCCTCGTCCATCAGGAGGGGAATGGACCCGTTGGAGGTGTTGCCGTACTGCTCCAGGTTGCCCAGCACCTTCTCGGGCGCGATCTTGAGGCGCTTGATGGCGGCGTCCATGATGCGCTGGTTGGCCTGGTGCGGGATCAGGTAGTCAATGTCCTCGACGCCGATGCCCACGTGGTCGCAGACCCGGGTCACCATGTCGGGCAGGCGCCGCACGGCCTGCTTGAAGACCTCGTGCCCCTCCATCTGGATGAAGTGTTTGCGGGTCTTCAGGTTCTCCGGCGTGGGGGGCGTGCGGCTGCCACCCACGGGGATGCAGAGCAGATCGCCCAGCGACCCATCGGAGGCCAGCACGTGGCCCAGGTAGCCGCGGCCGTTCTCGGTGGGTCCCAGCACGGCGGCACCGGCGGCGTCGCCGAAGAGGACGCAACTGGCGCGATCGGTCCAGTCGGTGATCTTGGAGAGCACGTCGCTGCCCAGCACCAGCACGTGGTCGTAGGCGCCGGTGGCGACGAACTGCGCGCCCACGGTGAGGGCGTAGACGAAGCCGGTGCAGCCGGCGGCCAGGTCGAAGGCGCCCGCGTTGGTGGCGCCGAGGCCGTCCTGCACCAGGGAAGCGACGGCGGGGAAGCCGCGGAAGTCGGGGGTCAGGGTGGCGCAGATGACCATGCCCAGGTCCTCGGGGCCAATCCCCGCGCGCTCGACGGCCTGCTGGGCGGCGGTCAGGCACAGGGTGGAGGTGGTCTCCCCGTCCTGGCAGATGTGTCGCTCGCGGATGCCAGTGTGTTCGAGGATCCACTGGTCGGTGGTGTCAACCATGGACTCCAGGTCGGCGTTGGTCAGCACCTTGGCAGGCGCTGCCGACCCCAGGCCCATGATCCTAGCTGATCGCTGCATCGCATCCCATTCCAGCCGGCGGTTGTTGGCCGCCACGTATTTCGCCACCGGACCCCAGAAGGCCTCGGTCCGTCGGCGCTCAAACTCACCCTAAGCGTCGGCCAAAGCTGCGTGCGAGCGGCCGATGTGGGTCAGCACCTCGGTCTCGACGCTGCGCCTGGCCAGGTCAATGGCGTTCATGAAGGCCTTGGGGGCCGAGCGGCCGTGGCCGATGATGCAGATGCCGTTGACGCCCACGAGCAGCGCGCCGCCGTACTCGGCATAGTCGGCCATCTTGCCCAGTCCCGCCAGGGCGGGGCGTCCCAGAAAGGCGGCCAGGCGCGTGCGCAGGCTGGCGCGGAAGGCGCGCTGCAACCTGTCGACCATGAGGCTGCACACGCCCTCCGCCGCCTTGAGCGCCACGTTGCCCACGAAGCCGTCGCAGACCACCACGTCGGCTCCGCCGGAGAAGATGTAGTTGGCCTCCACGTTGCCGATGAAGTTGAGGTCCGAGCCTTGCAGCAACTCGTGGGCCGCCTTGACCGTCTCGCTGCCCTTGACGGCCTCCTCGCCGATGTTGAGCAGGCCCACGCGCGGGCTTTCCAGTCCCAGCACGCGCTGAGCGTAGGCGTTGCCCATCAAGCCGAATTGGGCCAGCATTTTGGGCTTGCAGTCCACGCTGGCGCCGGCGTCCACCAGCACCGCTCGGCCCCCGGCCGAGGGCAGCAGCGCGGCAATGGCCGCCCGCTCGATGCCGGGCATCAGCTTGAGCTTGGTCGAGGCCATGGCCATAAAGGCGCCGGTATTGCCCGCCGAGACCACGGCGTCGGCCTCGCCGGCGGCGACCAGGTCCACGGCCACGGCAAGGGAGGACTGGCGCTTCTTGCGGAGGGCGCGGGTGGGCGCCTCGTGCATGCCCACCACCTGGCTGGCGGGCTCGATGGCGATGAACCCGTCGGCGACCCGGTGGCGCCTCAACTCGGCCTCGATGGCTTGGGGGTCGCCCACCAGGCAGAGCTGAGCGTGGGGGGCGTCGCCGGTGCTGTAAAGCGCGTCGGCAGCAAGCGCTGCCCCTTCGACCACGGCCGCGGGGGCGTGGTCCCCTCCCATGGCATCAACAGCTATACGCATACCGGGGCCTCGTCGCCCGCCGGACTATCCTCCTGCCGGCGGGCCGGCCGGGCGGGCCGGCGTCAAGTGCTTTGCTTCTGGTCGAGCTGCTTGCGCTCGCGGAAGCGCAGGACCTGCCGCAGTTCGCCGCCGATGCGGTAGTAGCCGCACTTGTAGTTGGTGCAGGCGTGATGCGGGCGCTTGGGCTGGCCGCAGGAGGGGCACTCCTCGTACTGCGGCGCCCTCAACTTCCAATGCGTGCGGCGCTTGCGCCCGCGCGCACGCGAATGTCGTCGCTTGGGAAGCGCCATGATGGCCGTTTCTCCTCCTGCCGGCTGGCAAGCCCCTGTGACGACTGCAACCTGGGCAAGTCGCTAGGGATCTGGCGGCGCCCCGCCGTGACCGTCCTCAGGCGGGCCGGTCAGCATCGTCCGGTTTGGGCAGCAGCTCCTGTAGCTTCGCCAGGCGTGGGTCAACCCGCTCGGCGCGGCAGCCGCAGTCGCCTTCGTTCAGGTTCTGGCCGCACTGGGAGCAGAGGCCCCGGCAGTTCGGCGAGCACAACGGTACGGCGGGCACGTTGACGACGAGGTTCTGGCGCACCAACTCGCTCAGGTCAATGATGTCGTCGTCCACGATGGGGAGCGCCTCTTCTTCTTCGGCCTCGGCCACGTAGGCCTCGGGCGCATCCACCTGGACCAGGGCACAGCCCTCGCCGACCTCCGCCCTCACCGCCTCCTGCAACGGACACAGGCACCGATTGCACTCCAGGCGGAGGTCCACCTCCACGGTGCCGCGTGCGTGTATCTTGCCGCCGCCTACATTGGTCAGGCGAATCTGGCCGCGAACGGGCCCGATAGCCTCGAGCTCGGCCCCCGGCGGCAGGGGGCCCTCGATGTCACAGGTCACCGTGCCCTGGGCCCGTTGCAGCTCCTGGAGGCAGTCGAAGCGCACCGTCCGCAGCCTCCGCCCGTGCCGCCCTGCCCGCCATCCCCACTGCCAGCCAGGCTCCCGCCGGCAGGCAGGTCAGCCGTAACTTGATCGGGCGGTCCGCCGGTGCTTCTCACCACACGGGCCGTGAGTATAGGCCACCGAGGGGCTTTTGTCAATAGCGCATGGGACCGCCTCGGCGTAGCTTACCGGACGGCCATGGCGCACACTGCGGCGTGGGCGGCCTATTGCGCCAGACAGGCCAGAGCTGCGGAAACGTTGGCCTGGGCGCTCTCCCGGAGGTCGGCCACGGCGCGCTCCAGGCGGGCCTTGCGGTCCTCGCGCTCCTGCCAGGCGGCCATGGCCGCGGCGACGATCTCGTCGGCGTGCAAGGTTGACAATGGCCCCAGCGGCGGCTCCCCCAGGCTGTCCAGGAGGGCATCCACCTTCGGGTCGTAGCTCAGACCGACCAGCGGCACGCCGGCCAGCGCGGCGAAGATCAGGGAGTGCAGGCGCATGCCGAGCAGCAGCTTCATCTGGCGCACGACCGCCAGGGCCAGCGAGGGCCGCATGTCGGTTGGCAGAACGACCGCGCCGCTCTCCAGGGAGTCGGCGAGCTGGTGTGCGTAGGGGCGATCCTGCGCGGGATGCAGGGGGAGCAGGACGGGCTGTAGGCCGGTCTCGGCGCAGATTGCGCCTGTCGCTCGGGCGACCTCGTGCAGGTAGTCGGTGTGCTCGCCCCACGCCCGAACCGAGATGCCCAAGAGGCGCTGGTCCCCGCTCAGCCCGATCTGGGCGAGCACGGCGTCGGCCTGCTCATCCGGTGCAGCCCGCAGCAGGAAGGCCATGTCGGCCGTGACCTGGGGCTCGGGCTCTGCGACGCCGATGCCGCGCAGCCAGTCGGCCGAGGCCTGATCGCGCACGGTGATGGCGCGGGCGCGGCGGAAGGCGGAGCGGGTGAGGGCCTCGGTGCGGGGCAGCTTGACCGGGCCCAGGCCCTGGGCGAAGACCATGGTTCTGCGGCCCACGAGCTGCGCCAGGCGCATGATGCCGAGGTAGTAGCGGGGCGAGCGCGGACTGGTGGCGTCCTGGATCAGCCCTCCTCCTCCGCTCAGCAGCAGGTCGCCGCGGCGGATCTCGCGGAGGACGCTGAAGGGGCGGGCGCGATGGGCGGCCTCCACGTCGTGGGCGGCGCTGGTCGCCGCCGGGTCGGCCGAGAGGACGGCGAGCTCGAGCTCACTGTCGGCCGCGCGGAGGGCGTTGACGGTGGCCTCGAGGATGGCCTCGTCGCCCAGGTTGCCGAAGCCGTAGTAGCCGGAGAGCAGAACGCGCTTCATGGGGCGGGCTCGTCGGGCCCTTCAGCAGGGGGCGGCACCGTGCGCCGCCAGACGGCCACGGTCGCGATCAGCAGAAGTAAGCCGAGGACGGCCCCGAGCCACAGGCCGTGGAAGGTGCGCAGCAGCGAGACCGACAGGGGCGTGTGTATGTGGCAGAAGGTGTTGACCATGGAGGTCTGGCCGATGGCCGCGCCCATCAGCCCCAGCCACATGCCGCGCACTCGCCCGAGAGCGATCAGACCGAGGGTCAGGATCAGCAGAGGGTGCCCCACCAGGAACTCCTTCTGCCGCGGGCGCACCACCAGCGCGCGCTCCAGCGCGTCGCGGAACCTCATCTCCACGTCGGAGGCGCCCACGCCCATCTCGTGGCCGGAGCGGAGCAGGATGAGCGCGGCGGCCGCCAGCACGCCGATGATGATGACCACCTGCCAGTAGAGCACCGGGCCGCGCAAGACCCCGGCCCAGTTCTGTAGGGACCGGCGCCATTGGTCCGCCACGCTCTCGCCGCGGCCGTATAGCTGGCCCAGGTGGATGACGGCGACCGTGGGAAGCGGCAGCCATAGGCTGACCTTGACGCCGCTGAACAGGTCGGTGTGTGACATGAAGCTGGTGTCACTGAGCAGGCCGACAATCAGCGCCGCACCGCACAGCGACAGGCCCGCGCAGGCGAGGTACTGGCGCAGCACGGTGCCGGCGGCCTGGCGAATCGTGTCCAGCTCGGCGGCGCTGCCCGGCCGCAGCCGCGCCAGGGCCAGCGTGGGGAAGATCAGCGCCGCCAGCAGGGCGAAGACCTTCCTGGTCAGCACGGGGGTCGTGGACAGGCCGCAGGCCGCCAACATCACTCCCAGGCAGGCCAGGAGCAGCAGCGTGCGGCCCGAGAGGGGCAGCAGGTTCGTCAGCAGCAGCAGTCCGCCCGCGATCACGCCCAGAGCACCGGCCAGCCGCCAGGTGACGCTGAGCCTCATCCGCGGCAGCGGCTGAGGCATTTCGCTGGTGAAGCCCGCCGACGACAGGCGCTTGTACATGTCCGCAATGTACTCGTAGTTCTTCTCCAGGGCGGGCGAGGAGCCGTGCAGGAACAGCCGCACGTAGAGCAGCCTGATGCCACGCTCGCGGGCCGCACGCAGGAAGCGCTCGCCAGCCTCGCGGGGGGACATGGTGATCATCTCGGTCTCGGTAATGGCATGCGCGCGCAGCACCTGCCCGCGCAGATGCCGGGACAGCCCCGCGTCGCCGTACTGCTTGCCGAACTCCAGGGAGGCGTAGGGCAACTGGCGCTCGGCCAAGAGCTCGGCCACGTCCTTGAGGTTGTCTCGGTAGCCCAGGACGAAGGCTCCCGCGAAGACGACCGCCTCGGCGCCGGTGGCGGCCGTCTCCTCGATGACGAAGGCCGCGCCCTGGGCCGTGGCCACGCCCTGCGCGGAGGGCCGCGCCACCAGCGACAGGCCCGCGCCGGCTACCGACACGATCTCGGCCGGATCGAAGCCCAGGCCCAGGGCGGGGTATTGGACGGCCGCCGCCGGGAGGTCGAGGGCGTACTCGGCGGCGCCTGGGCCGGAGAGGTAGGGCTGCGGGTCGAGGATCTCCTGGCCGGGGAGGCGACCGTGAACGTGTCGGGCGATGCGGCGCAGCAGGTCGGGGTCCGGGGAGATGGCCACCATGCTGCCGGCTGCGCCTCGACGGAGACTCAGTCGGCCCTGCTCCTCCAGACCGGCCAGCGTGTCCTCGTAGACGGCGCAGGCCTCGGCGCCCGCCTCGCGCAGGGCGCCCAGCACCTGGTCGGCGGCGTGGCCGCAGAGCAGGGAGAGCTTCTGCGCGTCCTCGTAGTCAATGACGATGGCGACGCGGTCGTGGGAACGCTCCAGGTCCCAGCGCATGGCCGCCACGTACAGAGAGGCCAGAACTCCCGCCGCGAGCACGAGCACTGCCACGGTGCGCACCAGACGCATGGGGCCCTTCCTTGCCGGTTTCGGCAGCCCTTCGGCGCTGCTCAGGACAAGCAGGCTACCGAAACACCTGCGAGTCGTGCGGGGATACTTCGCAGTGGAGGGGCGGAGTTCCTTGGCGAGGGGCTAGCGGTCGCTCCGAGACGCAGCTGCTCGCGCTACCGATTCCGTCGCGAGCACGTCGGCTTCGAGCCTGCGAAGGCGGACAGATGCTTCTGTCGTCCCCGGTGTGAAGGTGAAGCTGAGGATGCGCCACCGCAACGGAAGATCGGGCACATAGTCAGCCGCCCGTCCGTAGCAGGCTAGACACTCATCAAGTGACACATCAAGTACTGCTTCACCTTTCAGAGGCTTTGTACCGTACGGCTTGAGCGCATAAAGCAGCTGTTCGCTCTTGGCGTCCTCCAGCAGCACCAGCATCGAATCCAGAGTGCCATCCCCGCCGACTTGGGCACGCAGGGCAAATGGCTTCCCGATGATAGGAGCGCGCAGGGAGACCAGGACTCGTGGTGGGTTGGCGTTCGGGGGAAACGTGAACTTCATCTCAACTAACTCTGGGTCTTCTTGGTCGCCGGGGTCGCTGATCACCATCGACGTTTTGTTGCCTCCCCACGGCTCAAGCTGGCTTCGGATGACGTCGGCACCGCAGATCTGTGTGAAGGGGACGATCTCACCTTGGCCGGCGACCTGGTATACCGAAGCTTCCCGAGTTAGGCCCCCGTGGGTCGCCTTGATCCGGAGGGTCCGTTCGGCGTCGCCGGCTGTGATCTCGAACTCGGCCCGCCCACCGATGGTCTGCACGGCCTCGGGGGCCGTTGCGCCCAGGCAGCGAATGGCCACCTCGCTGCCATCTGGGATGGGGTCACCGGCTGGGTCGAGCGCCAACAGGGAGACTCGCGACTTGCTCTCCCCGTCCGCGGGCAGCACGGACGGTGTGGGCTCTATGCGGATGACCTCGCGCGTCACCCTGACTGACGCCACATAGAGTTCGTGATCAGGCGTGTGCCAGCCCTCCCCGTGGAAGCGGAACTCGAGGACACCGTTTGCGGTACCCAACTTCGGGTCCGCGACTTGCCAGGTTGCCTTCTTCCACTCGCCCGTATCGGTCCGTCTGATGGGCCGAGCCATGCGGTAAGGGAACCCGCCCGGTGCCGAGCTGTACTGAAGGTAGATCGGGCCGTTACCGTTGTCGAGGTACTCGAGCGTAATGGCAACAGTGTTGGGACCACCCGCCGCAAACTGAGGAGCAGCGACGAAGTTCATGTAGAACTGCCGATTCGCTATGTCCGTGGCCCGACAGGGGCGCCCTTCGACCTCAGCCAGCCTGGTGAGGCCCTCTGCCTGCGGCCTGTCCTCAAGGCTGAGACCCATTGGTTCCTCCATCTCGCCCAGCTCGATCCA
>JBHIEF010000106.1:0-14623 GCA_046760465.1 Armatimonadota bacterium
GGCCATGGCCGCGTGGTCAACTTCAAGAACACGGTCATCATCATGACCAGCAACGTGGGCGCCCGCTCCATCTCCGCGGCCAAGAAGCTCGGCTTCGAGGCCGGCGAGGAGAAGGACGCTCACGACGCCGAGCAGCGCTATCGGCGCATGAAGAACAAGGTCATGGAGGAGCTGAAGAAGACCTTCTCACCCGAGTTCCTGAACCGGGTGGACGACGTGATCGTGTTCCACGCCCTCAGCTCGGAGGAGATAGAGGCCATCGTGGACATCGAGGTGGGTCGGCTCCAAGAGCAGCTCAGCGGCATGGGCGTCACCTTCGAGCTGGACGAGAGCGCCCGCCAACTGCTGGCTCAGGAGGGCTACGACCCCGCCTTCGGCGCCCGGCCCCTGCGACGCGCCCTGCGCCGCCTAATCGAGGATCCGCTGGCCGAGCACATCCTGGGACGGCCGGAGGGCGAACCCCTGACCGTAATCGCCACCGCCGCCGGCGACCGCATTGACTTCAAGGTGCTGAAGCCGTCGCTGACGACCTGAACGCAACTCGACCGATCCCGCCACAATAGTCGGTCTGAGTCGAGGGATCAGCCCGCCGGTGCCCCCCGGGCGGCGCGCGGGTGAGGGTATCTGGCATGGTCTACAAGGGCTTGTGGTCGCTCTACACCGTTGTCGTCACCGTCGTGGGCCTGATTGTCGGCTACCTCGGCGGCCAAGCCCTGGTGGGCTCTCGCCTCTTCGCCGATGCCACCGTGCCGGGCGAGGCTCTGGCCGTCTACTCCCTCGTGGGGCTGTGCCTGGCTGGCGTTCTGGCCGGCTTCCTGCTCTCCCAGGTCTCCTTCCGCCGGCTGGTCGAGCTCATCACCTCGCTGGAGCGGGTACCCCTGCTGGAGAAAGTCGTAGTCATCGCCGGGGTGATCGTGGGCCTGGTGTTCGGCCTGCTGGTCACCTGGCCCTTCCACGGCATGCCTCAATTCGGCGTGCCGCTTCAGCTTCTGGCCTGCGTCATCGGCGTCATACTGGGCGTGGCGGTCGCCCGCAGCGCGCTCAGTCAACTGGCGCGCATCTTCCCCTCGTTCTCGCAGGAGGAGGGCGCGCCCGTGACCGGCGTGGCCGCCGAGCGGGTGAAGTTCCTCGACACCAACATCATCATTGACGGGCGCATCGCCGACATCTGCAAGACGGGGTTCCTGGAGGGGCCGCTGCTCATCCCGGGGTTCGTGCTGCGCGAGCTCCAGACCATCGCGGACTCGGCCGACAACCTGCGACGCGCTCGCGGCCGCCGCGGCCTGGACGTGCTCAACCGCATGCGCAAAGAGGTAGACCAGGTGGTGGAGGTGTTCGAGGAGGACGACGCCTCGGACGGCAGCCAGGAGAGCGTGGACCTGCGCTTGGTGAAGCTGGCGCGTGACAAGCACGCCGTGGTGGTCACCAACGACTACAATCTCAACAAGGTGGCCGAGCTGCACGGCGTCGAGGTCCTCAACGTCAACGAGCTGGCCAATGCCATCAAGCCCGTGTTTCTGCCCGGTGAGGAGCTCACCGTGATGCCGGTCAAGGAGGGGAGCCAGCCCCGCCAGGGCGTGGGCTACCTCGACGACGGCACCATGGTGGTGGTGCAGAATGCCAGCGACCGTCTGGGCGAGGAGCTGGTGGTCGTGGTCACCAGCCTGCACCAGACGGTGGCCGGCAAGATGATCTTCGCCGAGCCCAAGGAGGCGAAGGCGCGGTCGGTGGCAGCCCAAGGCGAGCGCAAGTGAGTTCCCCCACGCCGGACACGGTGGCCTTGATAGCGGCGGCCGGCAAGGGCCGCCGCTTCGGTTGTGGGGCCAGCAAGATCGTGGCCGATCTGGCCGGCCTGCCCCTGGTCGTGCACAGCCTGCGTGCCTTCGAGGAGTGCCCGAGCGTAGGTGCTGTGGTGCCCATCGCCGCGCCCGGCCAAGAGCGAGAGCTGCGCCGCCTGGCCGACCGATACGCCTGTGGCAAGGTGACCCACGTGGCCACAGGAGCCGCACACCGCCAGGATTCCATCTACGCGGGCCTGAAGTCGCTCGATCCAACAGTTTCCCTAGTGGCCATCCACGACGGGGCCCGGCCTCTGGTGACGCCCGAGCTTATCTGCCGCACGATCCGGGCCGCCCGCGATGGGGGCGCCGCCATCGCCGCCGCTCCGGTGGCGGACACGATCAAGAGGGGGAGCGCGGACGGGACCGTGGCGGAGACGCTGGACCGCCGAGAACTGCATCGCGTGCAGACGCCGCAGACCTTCCGCTATGACCTCATCCTGGCGGCCCACGAACGCGCACGCCGGGACGGGTTCCGTGCGACCGACGATGCGGCCCTGGTCGAGCGCCTGGGGCACGAGGTGGCCATCGTGGCCAGCACCGAGAGCAACCTCAAGGTCACGACGCGGGAGGACCTGGCCATGGCCGAGGCCTTGGTGGGCGGCCAGGGCACCGCGCGCATCGGGCACGGGCACGACCTGCATCGCCTGGTGGAGGGGCGGCCCCTGATTCTGGGAGGGGTGGCGATCCCGTTCGAGAAGGGCCTGCTGGGCCATTCGGACGGAGACGCTCTCCTGCACGCCTCCTGCGACGCGGTCCTCGGCGCCGCCGGGGCCGGCGACATCGGCCGGCACTTTCCCGACACTGACCCTACGTACGAGGGCGCCTCCAGCCTCGACCTGGCCCGACAGGTGGCCCAGACCATCGCCGAGCGGGGCCTGACCCTCGGCAATCTGGATGCCACCGTCCTCTGCCAGGCCCCCCGCCTGGCTCCACACGTGGACTCCATGCGTGCGAACATAGCCGATGCGTTCGGCGTGCCCCCCGAGCAGATCAGCGTTAAGGCGACGACCACCGAGGGCTTGGGCCCAGTGGGCCGCGGCGAGGCCATCGAGTGCCACGCGGTAGCCCTGCTCAGGGCTAGCCGACGGTGAGGCGTCCTTGCCGGCCGTGGGGAGGTCTGCCGGTCAGGCTCCGTGATGCTGTACCACGCCGACCTTCACATCCACATCGGTCGCGCCGGTGACGGGAAGCCGGTCAAGATCACGGCCTCTCGCGACCTCACCTTCGCCAACATCGCCGTCGAATGCGCCGAGCGCAAGGGCATCGCCATCGCCGGCGTGGTTGACTGTGCCTCTCCGCCCGTCCTCGACGACATCGCGGCGCTGCTGGAGGCGGGCGAGATGGTCGAGCTGCCCGGCGGCGGGCTGCGCTTCCGCGACAAGCTGACCATCATCCTGGGCGCTGAGTTCGAGACGCGGGAGCCCACCGGCCACGGCTCACACCATGTCAGCTACTTCCCGACCGTGGCGCAGCTTCGGGACTTCTCGGCCAGGCTTGCGCGGCACGTGACCAACCTGGAGCTTTCCAGCCAGACCTGCCGGCTGCCGGCCGCCAAGCTGTTCGCCATGTGTCACGAGGTGGGCGGCATGTTCGTGCCCGCGCATTCATTCACACCGCACAAGAGCGTCTACGGAGCCTGCGTGCGGCGGCTGAGCGAGATGTTCGCCCCGCGGGAGCTGGCTGCCATCCCGGCGGTGGAGTTGGGCCTAAGCGCAGATAGCTATCTGGCGGATCGCATCGCCGAGCTGGCCGGGCACACCTTCCTGACCAATTCCGACGCCCATTCGCTGCCCAAGATCGCCCGGGAGCACAACGCCCTGGAGCTGGAGGAGCCTACCTTCGGCGAGGTGGAGATGGCGCTGCGCCGCCAGGGGGAGCGTCGGATCGTGGCCAACTACGGCCTGGACCCGCGATTGGGCAAGTACCATCGCACCGTCTGCGAGGACTGCGGGTGGAAGGCCCTGGAGCCGCCTCCGGTGCTGACCTGCAAGGCCTGCGGCAGCGTGCGGGTCACCAACGGCGTGCTCGACCGCATCGCGCAGATACAGGACTACCTCCAGCCGCTGCATCCGTCCCACCGGCCGCCCTACGTCTACCAGGTTCCGCTGGAGTTCGTGCCCAAGGTGGGCACGGTGACCGTGAACAAGCTCCTCAACCGCTTCGGGACCGAGATGGCCGTGCTGCACGAAGCGAGAGCCGACGATCTGGTACAGACCGTCGGCTCGCAGATTGCGGACCTAATCCTGCGCGCGCGCACCGGCGAACTGGCCCTGGTTCCGGGCGGAGGCGGACGCTACGGCCGCGCCGTGCAGGACGCCAACGACTTGCAGCTCCCCCTGCTGGGCCCTGGACACAGCCCCACCGACGCGGGCCGCTAGCTCTCCAGCAGGATGAGGTCGCGGTCCGAGACGTCGCGGACGCCGCGCAGGCGCATGATGTTGTCCTTGATCGTCTCCAGCTCCTTCTGCATGTCTATCTTGCCACGCTGGGAACGCAGCGGGCGCAGGCGACCACGCAGGTAGACCACATCGCCGATAGCCTCCACGTCCAGCCGCGAGGAGTCCACATTGCGGCGAGCGATCTCGCGCATCACACGCAGCCGCAGTTGCTTGTCTTCCAGCGGCATGGGCTGTCCGCCTCCCTCCCGAGGGCCGTGTTAGGGGGTGATCCTCACGTCCGCGCTCTCCTCGGCCACCCAGTGCCCCCGCTCATCGAGGACGCGCAGTCGCAGGCGGGCGCGACCGTGCTCGCCCGGTGTGAATGCCAGCACCACGCGCTGCTGAGCGCCAGACGGCACGACGTCGTACTCCAAGTACCTCGCCTTCCCGCGGGTGACGTCTCTCTGCGGCGGCGGCGAGGCGCTCTCCAGCTTGGCGCTCTCGAGGGTCTCCGGCGCCAGGCGCACCTGGAAGGAGTGGTCTGACTGCTCATCCCCGTTCTCCACCAGGACATTGACCTCGAAGGGAACGCCGGGGTAGATCTGCGAGGGAACGCTGATGAGTGCGCGCATGCCGTGCTGGGCGCGCGGAGGCGGCGCCAGGAATAGCCGGTGGACCAGGAAGCCCAGGAACACCAGGACCACAGCGCCGAAAGCCGAGTAGAGCCAGAACTTGCGGCCCAGGGGGCGATCGCCTGCGTCCACCACCTCGTAGCGGGGCTGGAACCGCCCGCAGTCGGGCATGGCGTCCGCATCCTGGACGGTGTCAATGGGCGAGATGACGTCAGTGCAGACGCCGGCCTTGGGGTCGAAGCTGAGGCAGCCCCGACAAGACAGCGCGTTGGTGCCACAGCGATGACACACGGGAAACTGGTAGTAGCCCCGGTACAGGTTGGTGCCGCAGTTGGGACAGCGCAGCTTCAGCAATTCCCATCGCCCCCGTGCTGCCTGGTTCGTTGTTGCTTCAGGGCGCCATGTACCACGGGTTCGTCACCGCCACCCCTGGCCACTGCCCGTAGCATTCAACAGTGGCCCAGCGAGCACCTGCCAGATCCAACAGCAGTTCTCCGCTCGCCTCTCGCTCTCCGGTCAGATCCACCGTGGCCCTCGGCTCGCCGTCCATTACCACGACGAGCTTCTCCAGGTCCTGGTTCGAAACGGCTCGATACTCCAGCCTGCCCCTCTGCCCCTGGCGGGTGGCTGTGAGCTTGATCTCGGTTCCGGGATGCTGCCCCTCGAGCGTGGCCAGGATGAGCGGACCCGTGGTGACGAACATCCGCTGCTGCCGCACTGCGGCCAGGATGGCCTGCTGGCTCAGCTGCGAGGCCTGCACGTAGTTGCGCGCCGAGCCCAGGTAGTAGCTTCGCCGCGCGTAGGGCAATGCCTGGGGGCCGCCGAAGGCCAGGCCCAGGGCCACCTGTGGGTACTTCTCCTTGGCGGCGTCCAGATCGGCCAAGGCCTCCCGTACCACGCGCTTATACGGGTCGTGGCAGTCGGAGTTGGCCACACCGACGACCCTCCTCCCTTCCGAGAGCAGCCGGTACCATCGCTTGCGCGCTTGAAGCAGGTCGAAGATGCCGCCGTATGGAGGCAGAGCGGCGTTGAACACCTCCAGGCCGTCGTACCCCTCGACATCCCAGCCCTGGTACTTGCTGGCGGTCGGCATAACGGGATGAGCCAGAAAGAGGAGCGCGCCCTGGCGATGGACTGCCTCGAAGACCCCCCTCAACCCCTCTGGTCTCTGTACGCGCCAGTCCACAAGCTCCGACAGGCCCCAGGCGACCAGATGGCCCAAATCAGTGCTGATCTCCTCCCCCAGAATGGGCAGGAAGTCGGCGGCCCTCTGGGATAGCCACTCCTGGCCGCCAGCGAGGCTGTTGTGGTCCGTGAGCACAGCCCAGGACAGCCCCTCGCAACGTGCCGCCCGGGCCACTACTTCAGGCGGGTGCTCTCCGTCGCTGTGGGTGGAGTGCATGTGCCCGTCGCCGCCGTACCAGCCCAGGCCTGCCATGTCCACCAGCCGCCGTAGCCGCAGCTGACAACGGGCGCCCCCTGGTGGGAGGTCCAAGACCGCCTCCTGCGGCTCCCATTCCGGCCCGCGGGAGGCCGTGACCACCACCTTGCCGGGCGGGGAGGGCAGCCCGAACCTGCCGTCCTCGTCGGTGAAGCCGACGGCAAGCGCCTCCTCCGCTGTCGGGCCTACAGTCACCCGAGCCCACAGGGGCCTACCCGCCTCATCAAGCACGCTTCCGCTGAGCGTCGCCTGCTGAGGCTGGGCCAAGGGGCCGCCCAACGAGGCCAGACACCAGAGCAGTACACATGCACAGCGGTAGGAGATGCGCGAGTAGGGCACCATTGTCACTCGGCCTGGTAGTTCTCTCCCCCTCAGACTACCCCTGCACCGAGGGGTGCGCCAGCGAGACCCCTTACTGGTGCGACGGGCGCCCTTGCAATCCTGTCAGCCGGTGGTATAATGGAATTGGCGGTCGTCAGACCGAAATCGAAGCTGTCACCCTCGCCACCCGCCGGCTCGCGGCCGCACTCCGCGCGAGCACGAACGGTGGCCCCTGTTTTTGCTGTCGGCCGGCGCCGGCGCGAGTGGTCATGCAGCTGTTCTGGCGCTTCCTGAAGTTCTTCAAGCCGTACCGCTGGCGCGTGGCGCAGGGGCTGGGGTTGGTGTTCCTGGCCCAGGGCCTGGCGCTGGTCAGCCCCCGGCTGTTCGGCTGGTTCATAGACAGCCTTAAGGTGTTCGCCGACCTGGGCCCACGGGAGAGGAGCCTGGGGCAGGAGGACGCGCTCCGGGTACTGCTGATCGTGTGCGCGTGCATCGCGGCATTGCGCGCAGGCAACATGATCGTCTCCTACACGCGCGATCTCACCCTGACCTTGATTGCCCAGCGCCTGCTCTTCGACCTACGCCAGCGCCTTTTCCGCCATCTCCAGAGCCTGTCGCTGCGCTTCTACGAGACCCAGCACACCGGGCGCATCATGAGCCGGGTGCTGTACGATGTGGACGTGGTGCAGTCCATCCTCGGTGGGAGCCTGCTCAACGTCGTGGTCAGCACGGTGACCCTGGTGGCCGTGCTGGGAATAGTGATGGCCACCAACTGGCGGCTGGGCGTGGTTGCGCTGGTGGTCATGCCCCTCTACGCAGTCAACTTCATGGTCTTCCGCAAGCGCCTGCGGGCGGCCTCGGCCGATGCTCAGGAGCGCTACTCCGACATCTACGGCACGCTGAGCGAGCGCATCTCGGGCGTCAAGATAGTCAAGTCCTTCGTGCGGGAGCGCTCGGAGAGCCGCCGCTTCGTCTCGGAGGTGCGCGAGCAGTTCGCCCTCAACGTGCGCACGCGGCGCATCAGCATCCTCATGGACATCGGCTCCCAGCTCATCACCGGCAGCGCGACTCTGGCGATCCTGTACTTCGGCGGCCGCGAGGTGATCATCCACGGCCGCATGAGCCCGGGCGAGCTGGTGGCCTTCAACATGTACATGGGTATGGTCTACAGGCCCATCACTACCCTAGTGAAGAGCAGTGGCATTGTGCAGCGAGTGCTCAACGCGATCGAGCGTATCTTCGAGACCCTGGACATGGCCCCTGAGGTGCGGGAGAAGAAGGACGCCCTGGTGCTGCCGGACGACATCGAGGGGCGCGTCGAGTTCCGCAAGGTGGACTTCAGCTACGAGCCCGGCCAGCCGGTGCTCCAGGACATCAACTTCACGGCCGAGCCCGGCAAGATGATTGCTCTGGTGGGCCCCAGCGGCGGCGGCAAGTCGACGCTCGTCAACCTCATCCCCCGGTTCTACGACCCGGACGACGGCGCCATACTGGTGGACGGCTACGACCTGCGGGACGTCAAGCTGAGCTCCCTGCGCAAGCACATCGGCATGGTGCTGCAAGAGACCTTCCTGTTCAGCGGCACCATCCGGGCCAATATCCGCTACGGCAAGACCGACGCCACCGATGCCGAGATCGTGGCGGCGGCGCAGGCCGCCAACGCCCACGATTTCATCATGGAGTTCCCCGAGGGCTACGAGACCGAGATCGGCGAGCGCGGCGTGCGGCTGTCCGGCGGGCAGCGCCAGCGCATTGCCATTGCCCGCGCCATCCTGCGCAACCCCAAGCTGCTGATTCTCGACGAGGCCACCTCGTCGCTGGACTCGGAGGCCGAGGCGCTCATTCAGGAGGCCCTGGACAAGCTCATGCAGGACCGCACCACCTTCGTCATCGCCCACCGGCTGTCCACGGTGATGAACGCCGACGAGATCCTGGTGATTGATGAGGGGCGCATCGTCGAGCGGGGAACTCACCTGGAGCTGGCCGAGGCCGGCGGGGTGTACCAGCGCCTTTGCCGGGTGCAGTTCAGGCAGTCGGAAGAGATGCTGGCAGGGAGGCCCGCGCAGCAGAGAGGTAAGCGCGCGGGACGCGTGGTGTCGTAGGCCGTGCCCCCAGAGTTCCCCTCCGGCACAGACTTCCCTCATACCCAGAACGAGTAGGTGTGGATCTGTAGGGCAATGCCCAGCAGCGTCCACAGGCTGCCGACGATGAACTCACCCAGGATCAAGCCCAGGGCGAAGGGGATGGCGCTGCGGAACATCTTGTAGCCACCGTAGCGCGTGATCATCACCTTGGCCAGCCACGCGATCAGCAGAGGCACCCACAGGCAGTTCATGGACCAACTGCTGGAAATGGCGTAGCCGACCGGATGGAAGGGCCACCAGGTGAAGCGCACCCGCAGCGCCATCAGCAGCACGGTGAAGCCGATCCCCGCGAGATAGGCGATCATGGCGGGCCAGTCGGTGCCGACCTGGTCCTGAAGCCAGGACTGCAAGTGTATGAAGGGCTCGCGGCCGAAGGCGCCGATGGCCACGAAGCTCATCTTGGCCTCCATGCCGTACTTGTAGTAGCAGGCGATGTTGGCCCAGAAGGCCGATAGCGTACCCACCAAGCCCGCCAGCATTAGCGCCCACAGCACGCGGTTGTAGGGAAGGCCGGTGATCTCCGCGGCCTTGAAGGTCTCCAGTTGGTGGGGGCTGGGATGGCTCCGATAGGCGCGGTTGAACCACCAGTACATGCTGAAGACGGCCAGATTGCGGGGCCCCAGCGGGTGCAAGCGCGTGCCGAAGGCGTTGACCAGGATCTGGTCGGGTCCGCCGTAGTGGAGATCGTGCGCCGGCGGACCCAGCTCGGCGCGAATGCGGGTGACGGCGATGGAGAGCATGTAGTAGAGCACGAAGAAGACCACGGCAACCCAGGCGCTCATCCCCAGCCAGATGGAGAAGAGAATGGCCCCCAGCACGCCCAGGATGACCCAGGCGAAGGAGCCCCGGTAGCTCAACGGCTCGCCCTCCTGGCTCAGCCATGAGGGCCTGCCGAGGGCCCGGCGGGCGGCCGCCCTTATGTGCCCGCGAGCGGCCCACAGCGCGAACATGCACAGGCCGAGGTAGGCGCCTGAGGACTGCTCATTGACGAAGGGGAAGCCGGGAATGCGCATCCAACCGGTGGCGGCCGCCACCAGGAACTGAAGCCGCCAGAACAGGTAGAAGAACCAGCAGGAGAAGAGCAAGTCCTCGGGCAGCAGCAGCCCCAGACCGATGGCGAACGGGTAGAAGGAAATGCGCGTGCCGGAAAGCACGTTCCACGGGTGTCCTGCGTTCCGAAAAGCCTCCCGCAGGTACTGATCGAAGTGGACCACGCGGACCTTCAGCAACGGCACCGTGGGCCACAGCTCGTGCAGGCCGTTGACGACATCCACCAGTCCGGCCGCGGCGAATCCGGCCCACATCATCTTGCTGCGGAACAGGTCCGTGCGCGGCGTGGTCATCTCGACGGGCAGGTGGACGATGGGGTAGCTGAGCTTCTCGCGCTCCGTCCAGCGCTTGCGGAACAGAGCGTTGATGCCCATGAGCGTAACCAGCAGCAGCATGAGCAGCAGCGTCCAATTCAGCACGGGGACGGACCAAGCTCTGATGCGGGGCCAGGTGTACAGGGTGCTGCTGCCCGCGAAGGCGCCCGCCACGATCTCCTCGTCCATCAGGTTGACCTGCCAGGGCAGATAGCGAAAGAACAGGTCCTCCCACTTGTTCTCGGGCGTGGCCATGTGGCCGGCGTGGGGAATGGCCGGGGCGGCCACCTGGATCATATCGTGCCCCGCCAGAGCCGAGGCCAGGCACAGCATGAAGTAGATGACCAGCAGCTCGTGCCTGTGCAGGCGCCAGCGAGGGCCGAGCTTGCCCAGGAGCCAATTCAGGCACAGCAGCACGCTCAGGATGAAGATGGTGTTGAAGAACAGGGAAACGGTGGTGGGGTGGCCCTCATAGCGCACGATGGCCATTTGCGTAATCCAGTACGCGTTCAGCGGCATCAGGATCACGGCAATGCCCACGGCGCGCCAGGTCACGCCCTCGGCGCCGGGCTGTGCTGCGACGGCGCCGCTCGAGAGGTCGGCGCGCGGCGGTTCCGCCTTGCTGTCTTCCCGGGTGAGCATCAGGGCTTAGCCTGCGGGTGCATAGCGCCGCTCGTGCTCGGCCGCGGGGCAGCCGAGCCATGCTCCGACGACAAAAACGCGCCGCAGACACGCGTACGGCGCGGCCACCATCGCACGCCTGTCAGGTTCGAGCACGACGAGTGGTTTTCCTATCACGGCCGCCAGTTCTGTCGGGGGCCGCAGTCGGCCCGCGCCTTCCTCCAGGCGTTCGATTCCTGTATAATCGGTGGTCGTGACACGCAGACACGTCGTTCTGGGCGCCTGCCTCGTCGGTTTGGTGGCCTTCCTCAGCTGGCTCATCGCCTATCTGCTGTGGTTTCGGGGACTGATGGGTGCGGAGGCGCTGAATCAGGCCCAGATCGCCCGACACCTGGCCAGAGGGGAGGGCTTCAGGACCAGCGTGGCCACGCCGCTGGGACTGACCTTCGAGCCCCGCGTTGAGGGCCGTGCGGATACCACTACTCCTCCGCTCGGACCTTGGTGGATGTCCCTGTTCTTCCGGTGCCTGGGCGCGAACGACTCCTCCGCCGCCGTCAGCGCCGGCGCCGCCTTCATTCTGAGCGCCTTGGCGCTCTACTGGTTGGGCCTGAGGCTGGCCGGGGCGGCCCTCGCCGCGCTGATCGGCGCCCTCTACTCGCTGAGCTTCCCCGCAGTCAGCTCCGCGCTGTCGGCCCCATCCCTGCCGCTGTCGGCGCTACTGGTGACGTCCTTCTTCGTGGCCCTGTCGTACATCTCTCCCCGCCCGGAGGGTGCCGACGAACCCACGCAGTGGTTGGGGCGGGCCCGCCTCCCGCTGCTGGCGGCCGGCGCATTGGCGGGCCTGGCGACGCTCACGGAGTACTACCTGGCGCTTCTGCCGCTCGCCGCCGTGTGGTACGCCCGTGGTCCGGACCGGCTGCACAGGCTGCGGGCCGCCGGGTGGGTCACGGCCGGGGCCCTGGTGGTAGTGCTGCCCTGGGCGGTGCGTCAGGCATCGGCCACGCGGCATCCGTTCTTCTCGGTCCGGGCCTATGACCTGGCGGCCGAGGCTTGGGCCTATCCGGGAAGGTCCATCTACCGCGAGCTGGACGCCGAGATCCGCTCGCCCGCCGTGACTGCTCTCCTGCACTTGCGCGAGATGCCGCGCAAGTGGGGTGTCGGGCTGGCCAACATGCGACAGGGGCTGATGCACAGCGGCGACGTGGTGCTGGCGGCGCTGTTCGCCGGCGGCCTGCTGTTCCCGTTCCAGGAGCGGCGTCTGGGGCGCCTGCGTGGCATGCTGCTGGTGGCGCTTCTGCTAACGACGGCCACCGGTTGTCTGCTCACCACGCGCGTGGCCCTGGTCAGCGCCTTCGGGCCCGCTATCGCAGCCTTCGGGCTGGGCCGCGTGGCGCCACTGCTGGTGCAGCTGCGGCGGAGGAGCACGCGGCTCCGGGTGGGCACTGGCACTGCCCTCCTGGGCCTGCTGAGCCTGCTCATCGCCCTGCCCTTCGTATGCGCCGTCATAGGTCTGCGCGAACGGGCCGTGCCGAACGTGGCGGCTTTCGAGCGCCTGCGCGCAGTCCTCCCCGCCGACACCGTCGTCATGACCGACGTGCCCTGGCAAGTGGCCTGGCGGGCCGAGCGCTTCGCCGTGGAACTGTGCAACACCGACCGCCAGCTCGACATGATACATGACGTCATCGGCGTGGGAGCGCTCTACCTGACCGGGGCCGCCAGCGCCTTGCCGGGCCGCGAGTACGCTCCGGGCGAGGAGCGGGGCGACTGGTGGCAGTTCGCCCTGCGGCGGACCGCGAGCTACAAGGGCTTCGAGTTAGACCCCAACTGGACTTCGGGCGGCGTGCTACGTCATGCCATGGGCGACTCCGAAGAGGGTGGGGGGAGCTAACTGTGAGTGGCCTGAACCGCACTGCCTCGCTGCCGCCGCTGGGCACCCTCCGCGCCTGTCTTCCCTGCCTGCTTCTGGCCCTGGTCATGCTCTTGGCGGGATGTGGGGCGCGCGTGGCGCCGGTGTGGCTGCGTCCGCAGCCGCCGCAGGTGAGGAAGCGCGACTACCTCGTGGAGATACGCGAGCGGGAAGCGCGGCAGCACCCCGGCTCCATCCTGCACAAGATCAGGCTGGCGCAAGCGTACCTGGAGGCCGGCGAGCCGCTCTTGGCCCGCGAGAAGTTCCAGGAGGTCCTGGGCCTGGACGAGCACAACGTCGAGGCACTCGTGGGAATGGGCGACGTTGCCTCGGCAGCCGGTGACTTCGCGGCCGCCGTTGCCTGGCACCAGCGGGCACTCGAGGTGGCCGAGAGTAGTGCCGCTGTCCGCCAATCACTGGGAGACGTGTATCTTCAGGCGAACGACCCGCTGCGGGCGGCGGAGGAGTTCCGCAAGGCCGCTGAGCAAGCGCCGGAGGAGGTCGGGCCCCTACTGAGCATCAGCGAGGCGTACCGGATCGCCGGACGCCTCGAACAGGCCGCCGCGGCGTGCCGGAGGGCCATGGCGCTCGACCCTACCGATCCGCGCCCGCACGTGAACTCCGGGGCGCTGTTCGAAGTCCAGGGGCAGTACGATCGAGCCGAGGCGGCGTATCGTCGGGCCATCGAGCTGGACCCCGGGGAGGGGACGGGCCAGAACAACCTAGCCTACCTGTGGGCCAAGCGGGGTGTGCGCTTGGACGAGGCTCTGGAACTTGCGCAGCAGGCGGTGGCGGTGGCGACTGATGCTACTCGCGGCTCCTTCCTAGACACTCTGGGCACCGTCCTCTACGCGAAGGGGGAACCAGAGGCGGCGTTGGAGGCCCTGACCGCGGCCAAGCGAGAGCTGCCGTGGTCGGCCACCATCCGCTACCACTTGGGGCTGGCCTACTACGCCACTGGCTACCAGGAGCATGCCGTGACGGAGCTGCGCCAGTCGCTGGCGCTCAGCCCCAGGGGCGAGCATGCCGCTGAGGCAGAAGCTCTGCTGCGACGGTTGGCACCGGAGGCGATGGGGGTCGAGATCTAGCGGTGCGGCGGGGGCCCTACGGCGTCGGCGGGCCACGTAGAATGGGCCTATTGCCTTGGCGTAGTTGAAGTGGTAGAATGCGCGGGTTGCCAGTCCAGCACAGCCAGGTCACCGGAGGGCTGCGGGAACCGTGATAGAACCACACGGCGGCGAGCTGATCAGCCGCGAGCTCGCCAGCGAGGAGGCCGCCGAACTGGCGGCGGATCAGCTGCCGCGGGTCACGGTGTCGAGCGAGACCGCCCAGGACCTGCGCAACATCGGCACGGGCGTCTACAGCCCCCTGCTCGGCCCCGTGGGCAGTGCCGATCTCGAGGCCATCCTGACCACGGGGCGACTGGCCTCCGGAGTGCCCTGGACGATCCCGATCGTTCTCGACGTCTCGCGCGAGCAGGCCGACCCCTTGAGCGAAGGCGACCAGGTGCTCGTCTACGAGCACGCGCCGGACGGGGAGCGCCTGACGGCACGGCTGACCCTCGAGGAGAAGCACGATCTGGATCACCGGGCCTTCGCCCAGGGAGTATTCGGAACGGATGACGACAGCCACCCGGGCGTGCGGCGTTGTCTGGCGAGGGGCGAGGTGCTGCTGGCCGGGCTGGTGGACACCGTGCCGCTGCGCCGGGCCCAGTTCGCGGGACACGACCTGACGCCCCGCCAGGTCCGCGCGATCATCGAGGAACGCGGCTGGCGCACGGCGGTGGCGTTCCAGACCCGCAACGTCCCTCACGTGGGTCACGAGGACCTACAGAAGACCGTGCTGGGCCTGTGCGACGGGCTGCTCATCCAGCCGGTGGTGGGGCGCAAGAAGCCTGGGGACTTCCGGGACGAGGTGATCCTGGCGGCCTACCAGGCCCTCATCGAGGGCTACTTCGCCCGGAGCCGCGTCATCC
>JBHIEF010000107.1:0-14591 GCA_046760465.1 Armatimonadota bacterium
ATTGCCCGCCATCCCCTTCGAAGTCGTGCAGGCATGAGAGTCGGCATGCCCCGGCGGATCGGCCACGGGGCCGACGCCATCCACCTGCAACCTCGTGCCCCGCTGCCCCCCTCGGTAAAGACGCAGGAGCCAGCCCCGGTTCTGCCGAAGCACCCCTGGGCGCTTGCCTGTAGCTCCTCAGCGTTTGTGGGGCGAAATGGGGGTTGAGAAGTTGAGGTACAGTCCTGCCTGCCGGCAGGCAGGTGGTCTGGGGATGGTGCGGCCACGCCCGACGCCGTCTACCACAGCGCCCAGTGGCACCGGCCCAAGCGCTCCGCCAAGACGGTTTCCGTTGGCCTGGCGCGCCGTACCTTCCTGGACGTGCGAGTGACCGCCTACCGACTGCCCCTGGCCGCCTGACGCCCTTCTGACCGGGCAACGCGTGCCCGCTCCCCTGCTGCCGTGCTGGTGCCCCGTCGTGCTCCCCCGCTGGGCGGGGCCGTCTACACAACCCTTCCCTGTCGCCCGACCGGCCAAGTACCCACAGGTGGATTGGCAGGGAGGGAGGGATGGCAAGACCTGGCCGATCCCTACGCCTTTACGCCGGTCTCAGTGACGCTTGACGAGGACAGATGGTCACGGATGGAGAAGACAAGGGAGCTGGAACGCCCGAAGTCCAACCTCACTCAAGGCCCGATCTGCCGCACAGAGCCTGAGGATGAACATGGAGGATGGCCCGATGCAAACTCCGATGCCGACTCGCACGACGTCCCCTAGTGGCTTGTTGGCTGTGGGCGTCGTGCTCGCGATGGCGGCGACAACCGTCGTCGCCGCCCCGGCGGATGAAGCCAAGCAGATTGCTGCTCTGACCGGCTTCCATGGCGGCCTGGCCGTCCACGTCGGTTGTGGCGATGGTCGGCTCACAGCCGCGCTGCATTTAGCGGACAACTGCGTCGTGCAGGGACTGGACGCTGACGCGCAGCGAGTCCAGGAGGCGCGGGCGGCCATCCGCGGGCTCGGACTATACGGCCCGGTGTCCATCCTGCACTGGAGCGGGAAGAGACTACCTTACGTGGACAACCTGGCGACGCTCGTTGTGTGTGAGGACCCGACGGTGGCGCCAGCGGACGAACTCCTGCGAGTGGTCCGGCCCCATGGCGCAGTGGCGGTCAAGCGGGACGGCAAGTGGACGGCGACCGTGAAGCCCCAGTTGCCGGGCACTGACGACTGGCAGCAGCACTATCACGGCGCCGACAACAACGCCGTTGCCGAGGACACCGTGGTCGGTCCGCCACGGCGATACCAGTGGTTGGGCGAGCCGGAGTGGCAGCGTTCACACCTGGCGATGCCCTCCATCAACAGCATGGTCTCGGCAAAGGGGCGGCTTTTTACCGTGGAAGACCTCGCGTCGGCCGAGCACCCGGCGTTGCCAGGCAAGCAAGCGCTGGTGGCTAGGGACGCCTACAACGGAATCGTCCTCTGGCAAGTCCCCTTCCCCGACTGGCACCCGATCTACCTCCGCAACAAGGAGATGCCCGTGCAGCTTCAGCGGCGCCTGACGGCCGTGGGAGACGTCGTGTACTGCACGCCGGGCTACTCAGCACCGATCACGGCGTTCGACGCCGCAACCGGCGCCGTCCTTCGCACGCTCACTGCGACCGCCGAGACGCGGGAGTTCGTCTACGACCGGGACGTCCTGTTCGTCGTCACTGGCGACCAGGCCGAGTTCTCGGCGGCGCTTCTCGACCCCGTTTCGCGTGGGGCGCTGAAGACGAGCCTCTTCCCGCTCAGCGCGTACGGCCCCATACTCAAGCAGCCCGAGAACCCGAGAAACGACCTTCTCGCCGTTGACGCTGAATCGGGCGCCGTGCTATGGAAGAAGTCCGGAGCCGACATGAGCGGCTATGCGGGAGCCTCGCTCGCGGTCCTCGGCGACCGCGTGGTCTTCGCAGCCGCCGAGGAGCTCGTCTGCCTGGACCGCGGCAGCGGCAAGGCGCTGTGGCGTGTCCCCGCTCCCATCGTCTTGAAGGGACCGGCTGGCATCGCGGTCGCGCTGGTGCTTTCCCCGAGCGCCGCATACCTGGCCGATTCTGAGAAGCTCCGCGCCTTCAGTCTCGCCGATGGCAAGGCGCTCTGGTCGCAACCCGTCACCATCAACCATCACAAGCCGCCCGATGTGTTCGTGGCGAACGGCCTCGTGTGGGCAGCAGCGTACAACGCCTCTAACGGCCGACCCGCGCCCGAGTTGGGGCTCCCGCGCCTGGGGATCAATGGCTTCGATCCCGAGACCGGGGAGCTCGTCAAGCAACTCGAGCAGACCATGGCCGGCCCGATGGGACATGACCGCTGCTACCGGAACCGGATCACCACGCGGTACTACATCAACTCGGTCACCGGCGGTAGCGACTTCCTCGACCTCAACGCGCAGACGGAGTTCCCCAACCCCTGGATCCGTAGCACCTGCGGTGTGGGGCCGCTTCCCTGCAATGGCCTTTACTACGTCGGGCCGCCCTCGTGCGCCTGCTGCAACAGCGTCATGCTCAATGGCTTCAACGCCATGGCGACAGAACCCGGCCTCACCAGGTCGGACCAGCCCATCAACGTGCGCGTGACGGACTCCCTCCAGAAGGGCCCTGCCTTCCCGGCCGCCGGCGCCGCGAGCACGGAATCACCCGACGATTGGCCGACCTACCGTCACGACAACGCGCGAACAGGAACCACGAAGGGCAAGCTCCCAGCTGCGCTCGAACAACGCTGGGAGGTCAAGCTCGGCGCCCGCATCAGCGCGCCGACCATCGCCGCGGGCACGGTGTTCGTAGCAGACGTTGACGGTCACGCCGTCTGCGCCTTGAACGAGGCGGACGGCAAGCTCCGCTGGCGGTTCACGACTGGGGGCCGGGTGGATTCGCCCCCGACCTACTATCAGGGAGCCGTGCTCTTCGGCTCTCGCGACGGTTCCGTCTACTGCGTGCGCGCTTCCGACGGGGCACTGGCCTGGCGGTTCGTCCCACTGGAGCAACGGCTGATCTGCGCGTACGGGCAACCCGAGTCGGCGTGGCCGATCTGCGGAAGTGTCCTGGTTCGCGACGGGCTGGCGTACTTCGCCGCCGGCAGAAACTCGTTCACCGATGGCGGCATCTTCCTGTACGCGCTCGACCCGCGCTCCGGCAAAGTCGTTCACCAGCAACGCATGTATGGCCCCTACGGCGAGGGCGGCTTCCCCATCGAGAACCGGGAGGTCGTCAAAGGCATGAGTATCGAGGGATTCAAGGGGGATCTCTTCCTCGCCGACGATCAACTGCTCTACCTTCGCCATCAGGCCTTCAAGCCCGACCTCTCGCCGGTCAAGCTGCAGGACGTCAAACAGCCCCATCTGATCCCCTCCCACGGGTTCCTGGAAGCGATCCCACAGCACCGCTCGTTCTGGACCATCGACACGATGCTGCATTACGACATCCCCACAGGCCAGGGCGGCGTGCATGGCGACATCCTGGTCATCGACGGTCCTCGCTTCTACGAGGTTCGCGGCTACACCCCCGGTCGCACCGCGTGGTTTGACCCGCGGGAGAACGGCTACACCGTCTACGCCGGAATATATGGGAGGACGTCGGTCAAGCCCGCACCCGCCCCGGCGGGGGGCACCCAGGGTAGGGACAGCCGAGCGCGCGCCGCCCGACGGGGGACGCTCAACGTTGCCCCCTCGCAGAAGCTCTGGAGCAGCTCGATTCCGCTCACCGGCAAAGCACTGGCACTGGCCAACGATGTCCTGTTCGTCGCCGGCACCCCCGTCGTCTTCCCCGAGGGCGATCTCGCCAAGGCCTACGAGGGGAGAATGGGTGGCATTCTGTGGGTAGCCTCCGCCACTAACGGCGAGAAGCTCGCACAGTACACGCTCGACGCGCCGCCGGCCTGGGACGGTCTCGCCGTCGCTAACGGTCGGCTCTTCCTCTCGCTCGCTGACGGGCGTGTGAGGTGCATGGCACCGTCTGGGCCAGCCAGACAGCCGTGAGACCGCTGCCACGCGGCTTCAGAAGTACGGTTGCCCGTGGGTTGCGTAGCTCATCACGGGCTTCTGCGGCCCAGCGATTGGCTTCGGCATCCCATGCGCCGTTCCAGGAGGCTGTCTGGCGGTCATAGCTGAGATGACGACCGCCGGAGTGTGCCCGCTGGATCGTCGGCCAGGGACGGACTAGTGAGTTGGGCTAGCCTCGTCGCCTCTGCACGCGCTGTCCGCCATGGCCGCCACCGGGGCAGAGACCGACCCAGGTCACCGCGAGTCAACGCCCGCGCGCCCGCAACGGGCCGCGGCCGGGGCCAAGGGCAGGGCGTCGGGACGCCCGCTTCCCCTCGGGCACGGCAGCCCCTCCGCGCGCGTCGGCTCGCGGGGCAGTCGCTCCTTCTGCCACAACCCCCTTCACCCGCGCAGCCTGAGGCACATTACAGGAGACCTTGCACAGGAAGAGGAATGAGACGTTGGCATCGCAGTCCCAGGACACGTGGTCCTTCAGTGATGACCGCTCCATGCACCCGGGCTCTGAGCATAGACGAGCGACCGAAGCTCCGTCCCTTGGGTCGCTTCCTCTGCACCACACTGATGGGGCTCATCCTGCCGTGTCCGACAGAGGCCGCCGCTCCTGAGCCAATGGCCGACCGCCAGCGCCAGCTTCGGGCCGGGGCATGTGCTGTGGACATCTCACCACTGACGTTCCCCGTCTTGGTCAGCGGCGGCTTTCTCAGTCGAACGGCCGACCGGCTCCATGACCCGCTCCACGCACGGTGTCTCGTTCTCGACGACGGGCAGACGCAGATCGCGATTGCGGTCGTGGACACGCTCATGATGCCACGGGGGCTGCTCGACCGGGTGAAGGCCGAGGCCGCCAAGTCCACGGGCATCCCGCCTCACCACATGTTGATCTCAGCCACGCATTCCCACTCGTGCCCGTCAGTGATGGGCGCGCTTGGGACCGATGTGGACGAGGAGTACAAGCGCTACCTGTCCGTTCGCCTTGTGGAGACGATCGAGCGCGCCGCAGACCACCTTGCCCCCGCCAAGGTCGGCTGGGCAACGGTGGACGCGCCCGAGTACACCCATTGCCGACGCTGGATCTTCCGACCCGACAAGATGCGGGCCGACCCCTTCGGCGAGCGAACCGTGCGCGCGCACATGCATCCCGGCTACCAGAATCTCGACTGCATCGGCCCCTCGGGGCCCGCTGATCCCGAGCTGTCCATACTGTCGGTCCAGTCGGTGGACGGGAGGCCCCTGGCCCTGCTGGCCAACTACTCCATGCACTACTACGGCGCCCCGCCGGTATCCGCCGACTACTACGGTGCCTTCTGTCGGCGGCTGGAGCAACTCATCGCGGCCGATGGCGGCGACCCTCCCTTCGTGGCCATGATGTCACACGGCACCAGCGGCGATCTCCATTGGATGGATTACAGCAAGCCGGAGGATCCGCCCGGCCTGGACGCCTACGCTGATGCCCTCGCCCATCTGGCCCATGAGGCCTGGAAGACCATCGAGCACCGCTCGCCGGCCCCGCTCGCCATGGCGCAGACCAGGCTGAGGCTGGATCGCCGCCTTCCCGACGCCGAAAGGCTGGCCTGGGCGCAATCGGTGCTGGCCAAGATGGGTGATGGTCCCCCGCAGACGAAGCCAGAGGTGTACGCCCGCGAAGCGCTCTTCCTCCGTGAAGAGCCGACCCGCGAGCTCCTCCTACAGGCCGTCCGCATCGGCGGCCTGGCCATCACGGCGATCCCCTGCGAGGTCTATGGTCTCACCGGCCTGAAGCTCAAGGCGTTGAGCCCGCTGCGTCCGACCATGAACATCGAGCTGGCGAATGGGGCCGAAGGGTACATTCCCCCTCCCGCCCTTTACCCCCTGGGCGGCTACAATACGTGGCCCGCACGCACCGCGGGACTCGAGCGCCGGGCCGAGCCTAAGATCGTGGACGCCGTGCTGGGCCTCCTGGAGCAGGTAGCGGGCCGACCTCGGCGCGAGCACAGGCCACGCGTGGGGACGTACCCGAAGGCTGTGCTGGCCTCGAAGCCCGTCGCCTACTGGCGCATGCACGAATTCGAGGGCCCGACGGCTCTTGACTCCAGCGGCAACTCCCATGACGGCAACTATGAGGAGTTCGTCGTCTTCCACCTCGGCGGCCCGCCCTCGGCGGCATTCTCGGGCGAGGTGCGCTTGAGCCGGGCGCCACACTTCGCGGGAGGACGCATGTGGGCGTCCTTGCCGGGCGTCGCGGACACCTACAGCGCCGAGCTGTGGTTCTGGAACGGGCTCCCCTTCGACGCACGCCCCGTGACGGGTTACATGTTCTCGCGAGGGCACGAGGGCGACGCGACCTGCCCGGGCGATCACCTCGGCATTGGGGGCACCGCGCACGGTCAGGGCAAGCTCCTCTTCTTCAACGGCAATCGCGCCAACGACGTGCTCGGCGGCAGTAAGCGCCTCGGTCTGAGGACGTGGAACCACGTCGTGCTCGTCCGACAGGGCGAACGAGTGACCGTCTACCTCAACGGCAGTCGTACGCCCGAGATCGCGGGCGAGGCCGAAGTGACTCGACCGCCCGACGCCTTTCGAGTGTTCCTGGGCGGGCGGTGTGACGGCTTCGCGAACTGGGAGGGCAGGATCACCGAAGTGGCCCTCTATGACCGAGCGCTCAGTGCTGAGGAAGCGGCCGGCCATTACGCCACCAGTGGCATGCGACCGGACGCTCAGGAATCCTGGTGAGATGCATCGTCGGAAGTTCCTGGCCATGTTGACTGCGGCCGGACTCGGCGGAGTACGCCTCGAGGGCAGCGGCGTGCGCGAGGACGCGCCCAGGCGGCTTCGAGCCGGCGCGGCTGTCTCGGACATCACCCCGGCACTGGGGGTCTCGCTGGACGGCGTCATCATGCAGATCGGGCCCGCCGAGAAGATCCACGACCCGCTCTGCGCCCGTTGCCTGGTACTCGACGATGCGCGCTCGCGAGTGGCGATTGTCGTCGCCGATGTCACCATGGCGAAGGCGCGGGTGCTCAACAGGGCCAAGCTCCTGGCCCACGAGCGGACCGGCATCCCGACCGAGCACATGTTGATGGCCGCCACGCACACGCACGCCGCACCGCGGATGATGGGCGCCCCCACGGCGGACATTGACCGGGAGTATTACGAGCTCTTCTGCCAGCGCATTGCGGACGCCGTCGAGGCAGCCGTCGAGCGCCTGGCGCCGGCGATGATCGGCTGGGGATCGGCGCACGTGCCGCAGTTCACCGAGAACCGCCGCTGGTTTGTCAAGCCGGGCACCATGCCGCCAAACCCCTTCGGGCAGACGACCGACCATGTGCTGATGTACGGCAATCGCAAGGGCATCGGAACCAAGCCGTCCGGCCCCGTGGATCCGGAGCTAACAGTCGTCTCGGTGCGACATGCCGACGGACGACCGATGGCCGTCTTGGCCAACTACAGCGTTCACTACGTCGGCGGATACGGCCGGAGGACCGTGAGCAGCGACTACTTCGGCTGCTTCGCGCAGAGGATTGCAGAGCTTCTCGCCGCTGAGAGCTCGGGGGCGGACGTTGTCGGCATTATGTCGAACGGCACGTCGGGAGACACGGCAGCGGTCGGTGGCGGCTACCCCAAGATGGCGGCGATGGCCGAGGTCCTGGCGACCGAGGCGGCCGAGGTGTGTCGGCAGGCCGCGCATCGAGACGTTGTGCCCCTGGTCGTGCGGCGGTCCGACGTGCAGCTCGGTATCCGCCGCCCCGATGAAGCCCAACTCAGATGGGCGAGAACAGCCTTGTCGAAGCCCCTCACCGAGGGCGAGCACAAGTGGCGCAACATCTATGCTCGGGAGGCGCTGCTGCTCAGCCAGTATCCACCCACGGTGAGGCTCCGGCTCCAGGCGCTGGGCATCGGCGAGCTCGGCATCGTGGCCGTGCCCTGTGAGGTATTCGCTGCCACAGGCCTTGCCATCAAGACTGAAAGCCCGATGAAGCCGGTCTTCACCATCGGGCTTGCCAATGGTCACCAGGGATACCTGCCGACCCCTGAGGCGCACACGCTGGGTGGGTACGAGACGTGGCCGGCACGGTCGAGCTGCCTGGAAGTCAACGCCGAGCCAAAGGTGCGAGGGAAGGTGCTCGAGTTGCTCCAGGAGGTGGCCGACGCCACCGCGGAGGGCCAATCATGACCGTGAACGTGAGCCGCAGGCCAATGACCCGACGCCGTTTCCTCCGCCGGACAGCCACTGCAACGGCAGCACCGCTCATCTTGTCTGGCGGCGCTTGGGGGGCGAATGACCGCATAGCGCTGGGCGTCATCGGCACAGGCAAGCGCGGCACGGGGGTGATGCGCACCTTCCTGGGCCGCGACGGGGTCGAGGTGGTTGCGGTGTGTGATGTGCAGAAGGACCGGCGCGAGGACGCGGCGGCCATCGTGCACAGGCACCGGGGTGGCGCTGCGGCGGACCGATGCAAAGCAGAGCGCGACTTCCGCGAGATCCTCGCTCGCGACGACATTGATGCCGTCCTGCTGGCGCCGCAGGACCACTGGCACGGCGTGATGGCCGTGAGGGCAGCAGAGAGCGGCAAGGACATCTATTGCGAGAAGCCGCTCGGCGTCGCCGTGCGAGAGGGTCAGGCCATTCGCGATGCAGTGCGGCGTCATGGCGTGGTGTTCCAGACGGGCACGCAGCAACGCTCGGACCGGAAGTTTCGCCTCGCCTGCGAGCTTGCACGCAACAGCTACCTGGGCAGCATCCACACCGTGAAGGTCGCCGCCCCCGGCCCGACCTACCAGAGAAGCTACCGAGGTCCCACCACTCCACAGCCCGTTCCTCCTGGGCTGGACTATGAGATGTACGTCGGCCCGGCCGAGATGAAACCGTACAACCCGGGCCGACTTGCCTGGCCCGACTGGTACCTGATCTGGGACTACTGCGCGGGGTTCATCGTCAACTGGGGCGTCCACCACCTCGACATCGCGCTCTGGGGCTGCCCACAGCTGGGCGACCAGCCCTTCGAGCTCGCCTGCACCGCGGACTACCGCAACGACGGTCTGTGCGACAACGTGAACGCCTGGCAGGCGGAGTTCGTGTACCCGAACGGCCTGCGACTGAGCTACTCGGACACGGGGCATCCTCACGAGCAGGGCTGTCGTTTCGAGGGCGACGAGGGGTGGGTGCACGTCAATCGCAAGGGGATCCGGGCTCATCCCGAGTCGCTGCTGGACGTGACCCTCGGCCCCGACGAGCTTCGCTTGCAGGAGAGCGACAATCACACGGGCAACTTCCTCGACTCGATCAGAACGCGACGCGATCCCGTCGCCCCCGTGGCAGCCGGTCACCTGGCCTCGACACTCGGTCTGTTGGCCGACATCGCGGCGCGCGTGCGGCGCAGGCTCCGCTGGGATCCCGCCGCTGAGCGATTCGTCAACGACGATGAGGCCGATGGTCTGCTGGCCAGGCCGATGCGGCCGCCATGGGTGCTGTAGAGGCCAGGCGGCTGTGGGCTCGAGAGGACCGGTGCCCAGTCAACTCCCCGTGAGCCCCCCTGCGGTGGTCAAGGGCAGATGAGACCCCCGGTGCCGGTCAGATGGCCGTGAGACCGTCGTGGCGTTTGCCGGCAAGCGACCGCTCTGGTACGGTGGACGTCCCTCATCCCTCTGGGAGGCGCGCACGTGCAGTTCCTGGAGATTTCGATTCACCTCATCGCCCAGGCCTTAGTGCTCAGTGCCCGATGGGCAGGCTAAAGGTGATGGCTGCCCCTGGTGCCAACTCGGACGATTCCCGGCCCCGGCGAAGGCCGCAATGGCCCGCAGGAAGAGGTACGCGTGGGGTACGCGATGAGCGGGCGAGGGCCCGCAGACGGCAAGACGGTTCCCACAATTACACGAAGTGAAGGCTGCCCGTAGCTGCCGGTTCGTCGAGGCGAGACTTGACACACCTGACTGTGCCGAGGAGGGACAGCGCTTGGGCCACATCGTTCGCGATGAGGACCTGGAGACGGTTGATGTCGTGGCTCCAGCCTCCGGCCACCTGTGACAGTACGGCTGTCATCGCAACGACTGCGACCTGGCGTCGCCGCAGCACCCACATGCGAGCGCAGGAGACAAGCTCGTGGGCGTGGTCATCCCATGATTGCAGGTGCCGCGCCCAAACTGGGTCGGGCCCGCATTCCCGCCGGACCCGTCGGCACGATTGTCGCCGTCGAGATCACTGCCGCTGCTGAGCCTCACCGGCTCAACTCCGCGGCCTTCTTACCGAAGCGCGCCCGTTCGGATTCGGAGAGCGCCATGTCGGCCGACGCCCTCCGACACACTTCTCTGGCCTTCCGAGTTCGCCCCTCCTCCTCATAGATCGCTGCCAACAGTGTGTAGGTTCGGGCGTCTGAGGTGCCGGCGTCCAGAAGCCTGTTGAGCTGCTCGATGGCGGCGTGGACGTTGCCGGACTTGCGTAGGTAGAAGGCGTAGGTGTAGCCGTACTTGGCCTCGCGCGGACGGAGCGCCGCCGCCTTGCGGCACCACTCGAGCGCTTCGGGTAGCCGCTCCTCAGCCAGGAGCACGCCGAGGTTGTAGGCGGCCTCGGCCATGGTCGGGTCCGACCCCAGCGCGACTCGCAGGTGCTTCTCGGCCCCGGCGGCATCGCCATTCTCCGCCAAGGCCAGAGCGAGGTTGAAGTTGGCCGCGGGGCTGGCGGGCTCAACTGCGAGCGCCTTGCGCAGGAGCGTCTCGCTCTCCGCCATTTCGCCGAGGCGCGCATGCGCGAGGGCGGCGTTCACCAGGGGCGGAACCACGTCGGGACGGAGGCGGGTGGCGGTCTCAAAAGCGTCGAGCGCGCGCCGCTGATCGCCGCGGTCGGCGTAGTAGTTGCCCAGGTTGTAGTGGGCGGTCCAGCTATCCGGCTGAGAGCGGAGAGATGCCTCGTACTCCGCAAGAGCCCGCGTGTGCCTCCCTTCGCCCGCGGAGTCCAGGGCCGAGTCAGGCCAGGG
This sequence comes from Armatimonadota bacterium, assembly GCA_046760465.1. Lineage (GTDB taxonomy): Bacteria > Armatimonadota > Zipacnadia > JAUWAU01 > JBHIEF01 > JBHIEF01. The sequence goes on from JBHIEF010000107.1 coordinate 10,960, forward strand.
GGCGAGGGCGGCCCCGGCCGCCACGCGGACGACGCGGTAGGCGTCATCGGCGGCCTCGAGCAGGGCCTCCAGAGTCCTCGGATCAGGGTCCCCCGCCAGTGTAGTCGCCGCCGCGGAGCGCACGAGAGGCGACGGGTCGCGTAGGGCCTCCAGGAGCGCCGGGCGCTTCCCCGGGTGGTCGCAGGCGGCCAGGAGCCGGATGACGGAGGCGGCAAACACCTCGTCGCCAGAGTCGCCGCCAAGGTAGCCGAGCATCTCTGGGAGGCGCTCCCACTCTCGGTTGCGCGCCGCCAGGACCAGCTCGCCGGCGTGCAGCGTGGCCGCTTGGTAGTCGCGCTCGTACCACTTGCGGACGTGCCGGTCGGCCCACCGGTCGTCTCTGTCGGTGTGGCAGAGGGTGCAGGCGTTGGGGGAGCCGAAGCGCAATGAGGCCGCGGGCATCGGCGGCCGCAGGGAATGATCGCTTCGCTTCATCCGCCCGAAGGCAGTCATCGGCATGTGGCAGCCGATGCACGTGCTCCCCTCGCTGTCCGCCGGGTGGTGCGTGTGCTCGGCAGCGTCGGCCACCCGCTCCTCGTGGCACGGCAGGCAGGCGTCGTTGGCCTCCGTCTCCGCGAATCGGTAGCGCCCGCTGGGCGTGTGGCAGTGAAGGCACTCGAGCTCGCCCGACTTCGCGCACGGGTTCATGCGCCAGAGCGTATACGTGTAGTTCTCCCCCAGGTCGCGACCATCGGGGTAGAAGTCACGATCCTCGAGCGTGGACAGGTTGTAGTGGTCGAAGAAGCGCTCGCCCGGCCGGAACGATTGGGTCAGCGGGCGCATCTTAGCATGGCACGGCGCGCACGTGTCGTCGCGCTGCGTGGGCGTCAGGTCCGTCATGCTGATGAGCTTGAGGTCGTCCGGCGTCTCGCCCCCGAGCGCTTCGCGGCACACGCGAACATGCTCGGACGCCGGACCGTGACACGTCTCGCAGTTGATGCCTGGCTCCTGCCACGTTGTGTGATACGTATCCGTCTTGAGGTCGTAGTTCTTCTGAAGCTGGCTCACGTGGCAGCTGTGGCAGGCGGTGTTGAAGGTCAGCAACGGGTCGGTCCAGTCGAGCGCTTCGTCTTCGACGTCGGCGAAATGCCGCACCATGCTGCCGGTGGTGTCGAACCACTGTCGCCTGCGAACATCGAAGGCCACGGGGAGCACCTGCAGCCGGCCGCGCGGCAGCGGTGTGAGGAAGTAGTACACGTTCTTTCCGCCCAATGCGTGCTCCATCGGCAGCGAACGACGTCCGTCTGGGCCATCTTCCCAGACGCAGAGCTCGGCCACGTCCGCTCGATAGCGCTTCCCGCCTACCTCGATCGCCTGGTCCTGTGGAAGTAGCTCCCCCTGGGCAAGCTCCCTCGTCATCACCTGCATCGCCTTGCCGTGGTGCGAAGTGGACCAAAGCTCGTGGAAGGTCTCGTGGCACTCCCGGCAGGAGGCTGCGCCGACGAAGTGCGGCTCGCGCGTGACGGAGTCAGCGTCCGTTGGCTTCTCGGCTCGTCGCCGGGCACATCCGCAGAGGAGTGCGGCCACAATGAGGGCGAGCCATGGCCAGTGACTCGCGGAGAGAAGCCGGCGCGGAGCCGGAGGCCGGCGGCGGGGAGCCAAGCTGCTCACCTCGCGGGCAGAAGACCGGAGGTGAGGTACTGCAGGTTCTTCTGATAGTCCTCGCCGATGAACGCCGCGAAGGCCACCACGTTGCCGGGCACCGGGTCGGGGATGTCAAAGGTGACCTCGAGGACGCCCTCGCCAGACACCTTGAGCACCTTGCGTTCGACCCGCTTCTTGTCCGGGCCGGCTTTCAGCGTCACATGGACGAGCTGCTCGCCGAGCTCCGCGCTCAAGCGATGGGGGATCCGCAGAGTCACGGGCTTGCCCGGGGTGACGGACTTGGGGAGCTCCCACGAGATCAGCTCTTGGCCCTTCGCCTGCCCCCGCCTCTTGGCGGCGTTCTTCTGCTTGCGGCGCTCCTCGGCTTCCCTCTCCTTCGCCTGGACGTAGGCCTCACGCACCGTGGGGTCGTCCCGCTTCTGGAAGGCCTCCAAGGCATGGTCGCCCGTCTTGACCATCCAGTCCTCCAGAATGGCGCGCAGACGGTTCAGCTCGTCGCGGCGCGCGGGGTCTTCGATGAGGTTGTGCAGGCAGTCGGGGTCGTTCGCCACGTCATACAGTTCCTCAGGCACGCGATGCTGGTAGAGGTCGTACCGCGCGGCCAACGCCTTGTCCGTCCGCGCGAGCTCTGCCATCCGCTTGCATGTCTGTGTCCCGTTGGTGGCGGTGGCCATCACGCGCTCCCCGTTGGACCAGGCGTTGAACAGGTAGAGCAGCCGCTTCGTCTGCACGCCGCGCATCGGGTCGCGAGACGCTCCGGCGTTCTCGTTGTACTCCTTGATGATGAAGTCGCGATCGGATTGGGTCTCACCCTTGAGCAAGGGAGCGAAGGACCGCCCGTCGAATCCCTCCGGGTGCTTCGCTCCAATCACATCCAGCAGTGTGGGCATGAAGTCCACGGCCGAAACCATGTGCACATCGTCCACCGAGTTTGCCCTGGTCACCCCGGGCCACTTCACGATCAACGGAGTCCGCGTGCTGTGGTGGTAGAGCTGTGTCTTGGCGAAGGGCAGCGGCATGCCGTGGTCGGACAGGAACATGATGAAGGTGTTGTCCGCCTGCCCGGAGGCCTCGAGGGCGGCGAGGACCTCGCCCACGCAGTCGTCGGCGCGACGGACGGAGGAGTAGTAGTGCGACAGCTCCTTGCGCACTACCGGATCGTCAAACAAGAAGCCCGGCACCGGGACCTGCTCGGGGGCGAAAACCAGCGACGGCACGTGTCGGTCGGGCACAGTGGTGCCGCCCTTGCCCTCGGCGTAGAACGGCTTGTGCGGGTCGGCCACGTTGATGACCAGGCAGAAGGGTTTGCCGGCCTCCCTCGCCGCGGCGATGCCACGCGCCGTGGAGACGCCGTAGCTGCGCGCGTCCTTGACGTGCGCCTTGCTCCCATCCGGCAACTCATCAAGCACCAGGTCCCATCCGTACGGGCTGTAGGGCGTCGAATGCGACACCTTGTGGCGAATGGCGGTGAAGTACCCAGCCTCCTTCATCAAGTCGACTAGGTGCGGGTGATCCGCGTCGCGCACCTGGTAGAATCCCTCCACGCGGTTGTTGTGCGGGTAGCGGCCCGACCACATCACGTTGCGCGAGGGCATGCAGTTGGCGCACTGAACGTGCGCATACTCGAACCGCAGGCCCTGTGAGGCAAGGCGGTCAATCTGCGGTGTCGTGTCCGGCAGTTGGCAGCCGAACGCGCCCACCGAGTCGCAGCTCATGTCATCAACAGTGATGAGCAGGAGGTTCGGCGGGGCGGCCATGGACGGTTCGCCGAGAAGACAAAGAACGCACAGCGCGCCGAGCAGTCGCTTCATTTTGGCTTCTCCTTGTCTGGCTCTCTTCGCGCTCGCCTCGGGCATTTCCTGTTCCACTCGCCAGCTCGAGCGGCACTCACGTCCGTCTCACTACACAGGGGCCGCGCAGTAGTGACATCTGTCCTCCCCATTCAGGGCATCAACGCCCATCTGCACCCATGCCGGGCGCCAACGGCA
>JBHIEF010000108.1:0-14569 GCA_046760465.1 Armatimonadota bacterium
GCGGCCACCTGCTGCCGGTCCAGCGCCGCCTTGACAACGCCCGCAAACAGCGGGTGGGCCCGGTTGGGGCGCGACTTGAACTCGGGGTGGAACTGGCTGGCGATGAAGAAGGGGTGATCGCTTAGCTCGATCATCTCCACCAGGTCGCCGCTGGGCGAGGTGCCCCCGAAGACCAGGCCCCCCTGCTCCAGCGTGTCCCGATACTGGTTGCTGACCTCGTAGCGATGCCGGTGCCGCTCGGACACTTCGGAGGCGCCGTAGAGACGTTCGGCCAGCGAGCCGGGCTTGATCTTGCAGGGATACGCGCCCAGCCGCTGCGTGCCGCCCATCTCGGTGACCTGCTCCTGCTCCTTGAGCAGTATGACCACCGGATGCGGGGTGTCCTCGGTGGCCTCCTTGGTGTTGGCACCCTCCAGGCCGCACACGTTGCGGGCGAACTCGATGACCGCGCATTGCAGGCCCAGACACAGGCCCAGGAAGGGCACGCCGTTCTCGCGCGCATAGCGAATGGCGTTGATCTTGCCCTCCAGCCCCCGCACCCCAAAGCCCCCCGGCACCACCACGGCGTCCACGTCGCCCAGCAGCTCGCCCGGGTCGTGCGTCTCCAGGTCCTCCGACTCGATGTACTTGATGTCCACGCGCGCGTCGTTGGCGATGCCCCCGTGCGCCAGCGCCTCGGTCACCGAGATGTAGGCGTCGTGCAGGTCCATGTACTTGCCCACCATGGCCACGCGCACGCGGTGGGTGGGCGCGCGCAGGCGCTCCACCATCCGCCGCCACTCGCGGTTGTCCTGCTCCCGGGGCTCCAGGCCCAGCTTGCCGGCAATCAGGTCCGCCAGCCCCTGGTCCTCGAACATGAGCGGGACCTCGTAGACCGAGTCGGCGTCGTGGCTCTCGATGATGGCCTCGCCGGGCAGGTCGCAGAACAGCGAGATCTTGGCCCGGTTCTCCTTGGTCATGGGCTCGGCCACCCGGCAGATCAGCACCTCCGGCTGGATGCCCATGCTGCGCAGCACCCTCACGCTGTGCTGGGTGGGCTTGGTCTTCATCTCGCCCACCTGGCCCAGGAAGGGCACCAGGGTCACGTGCACGTACAGCACGTTCTGGGCCCCCACGTCGTGCCGCATCTGGCGGATGGCCTCGATGAAGGGCTGGCCCTCGATGTCGCCCACCGTGCCGCCGATCTCGGTGATGATGATCTCGGCCTCGGCCGCCTCGGCGCAGCGGTGGATGTCGGCCTTGATCTCGTCGGTGATGTGGGGGATGACCTGCACGGTCTGGCCCAGGTAGTGGCCGCCGTCGCGCTCCTTCTGGATCACCGAGAGGTAGACGGTGCCGGTGGTGACGTTGGAGAGCTTGGTCAGGGGGATGTCCACGAAGCGCTCGTAGTGGCCCAGGTCCAGATCCGTCTCGGAGCCGTCGTCGGTGACGAAGACCTCCCCGTGCTGGTAGGGGTTCATGAGGCCGGCGTCTACGTTGATGTAGGGGTCAATCTTCAGCATGGTCACCTGGAAGCCGCGGCTGCGCAGCAGGCGACCGATGCTGGCCGAGCAGATGCCCTTCCCCAGCGCCGACACGACGCCCCCGGTTACGAAGATGTACTTCGTCATGTGCTGGCTCCCTCTGGCTCAAGTGGGCTAGGGGTGTTTTCCGCAGGGCGGTTTGCCTTCCCTCCTCCGCCGCCAAAAACGGTATCACCTGAACATCGCTGCCGCCGTGTCGCCGGCCACGCCGCCCGAGCCGGGGCCGGTCACCGTCCGTCACGTAACTAGATTGTATGACCGGCGGCCGCCAGTATTGACATAGTCGTCGCATTTGCTATAATCACCCGCGTTGTGTCGCCTTGGGGCGACAAGCGCTTAGCCCAACCTGCCACTAGCGTTGCTGCACTGGCTCGAGCCTGCCTGTCGGCCGGAGGGCAGGGCGGCTGGGTGGCCAAGCCGGCGCGGTGAGAGAGCATGCGGCTGGTCAGTTGGTGGGGGACGCATGGGCGCGACTGGCTATCCTGTGGGAGGTGTGCGTGTTGGCAGACCTGAATTTCATCGCTTTGACCGGTGTGGCCACCAAGGACGCGACCGTTCGCCAGAAGGCCTCGGGGCAGATCAAGGCCGAGTTCAGCTTCGAGGTAGATCGGCCGTTCTTCCGCTCCACCGGTGAGCCGGTGTCGGACCTGTTCCTCATTGATGTCTGGAGCGACCTGGGGCGCTGGGCAGCGGAGAACGTCAAGCAGGGCACGCGGCTGGTGGTGATGGGCACGCTCAACAAGGAGAGCTATGTCACCCGTGGCGGGGGCCGCGAGCACCTGACCGTCGTCAAGGCCAAGCACATCCGGCCCATGGACGACGACCTGCTGGCCGGGCGCGTGGACATGGAGGACATCCGCAAGGACGCCTGGGACCATGCCACTCTGGCCTCCGCAGTCAACATCATAGACTCGGTGCTGGAGTTGGACAGCGTCCCGCAGTCGTAGCAGCGGCGCAGGAAAGCGCGCTTTGGCAGCGGAAGGCCGCTGTGACTGGGTCACAGCCACGGCCTTCCGCTTTCTCTTTGCCCGACGCCGGCGGCGCCGACCCGCGTGGAGGAGGTGTAGCAGCGTGCGGCTCACCGACGAGAACAAGTGCTTCGCCTGCGGCGGCGACAACCCGCGGGGCCTGCACCTGGAGTTCCGCTTCCAGGGGGACGAGTACGTGACCGAGTTCACCCCCCAGGACTGGCACCAGGGCTGGGCCGGCATCGTCCACGGCGGGCTCATCGCCACCCTGCTGGACGAGGTGGTGACGCGCATGTGCTGGGAGCGGGAGCTGCACGTCGCCACCGCCGAGCTCACCGTCCGCTACAAGCAGCCCGTGCCCCTGGGCAGGAAGACCATCACCCGGGGGCGAATCCGCAAGCGCCGCGGGCCCTTCGTGGAGGCCGCGGCGGAGACCTATCTCGAGGACGGCAGCGTGGCCGCCAGCGCCAGCGCCAAGCTCATGGCGCAGGACCGAGGCTAGAGGCCGGAAGGGAAGAAGGCCGCAGTGCCCAGGACTCTGGGACAGCTCCTGACCGAGGCGGCAGCCAAGTGGCCCCAGCGCCCGGCCGTGGCCATGGGCGAGGTCCGCCTGAGCTACGCCGAGCTGGACGCCCTGGCCAGCCGCGCCGCTGCCGGGCTGGCCGCGCTCGGAGTTCAGCCGGGCGACCGCGTGGCCGTGATGCTGCCCAACTGCCCCTACTTCCCGATCAGCCTGTTCGCCATCGCCCGCGCGGGCGGCGTGGTGGTGCCCATCAACCCCACCCTGACGCCCGCTGAGGCCGGCTTCGTGCTGGCCGATTCCGGCGCCCAGGTGCTGCTGACCATTGCTCCGCTCCGGCAGTTGGCCGAGGCCGTCCGGCCCAACCTGCCCGACCTGCAACACCTGCTGTTCGTGGACGAGGCCGCCACCGAGGCGCCCGCGCAGGCGCCGCCGCTGCCGGAGGTGGCTCCCGAAGACCTGGCGGTGATCTTCTACACCTCCGGCACCACCGGGCGGCCCAAGGGGGCCATGCTCTCGCACCACAACCTGGTCTTCGACGCCGATGCCTGCACCGGTGTGCTGCCGCTCAGCGAAGAGGACAACTTCTGCTGCGTGCTGCCCTACTTCCACTCCTTCGGCGCCACCGTCTGCATGATTCTGCCCGTGCTGGTGGGGGCCTGCATGACTATGGCGGCGCGCTTTGCCCCGCGCGAGACGCTGCGCCTGATCGAGACAGAGCGCTGCACGCTGGTGGCCGGCGTGCCCGCCATGTACGGGCTCATGCTGTCGCTCAAGCCCGAGGAGACCTTCCACCTGTCCTCCCTGCGCATCGTGGTCAGTGGCGGCGCCCCCCTGGCGCTCGAGGTGGCGCAGGGCTTCGCCGCGCGCTTCGGCGTGGAGCTGCTGGAGGGCTACGGGCCCACGGAGGCCTCGCCGGTGGTGAGCTGCACGCCCGCGGAGGGCGCGCACAAGCCCGGCAGCGTGGGGCCGCCGCTCCCCGGCGTCGAGGTCAGGATAGTGGACGAGCAGGGGCGGGAGGCGCCGCTCGGCGAGGTGGGCGAGATCGTCGTGCGCGGCCAGAACGTCATGCAGGGCTACTACCGGCAGCCCGAGGCGACGGCGGCCACCGTGCGCGACGGCTGGCTCTACACCGGCGACCTGGGGCGGCTGGACGAGGACGGCTATCTCTACATCGCCGAGCGCAAGAAGGACCTGGTCATCGTCGGTGGCCTGAACGTATACCCGCGCGAGGTGGAGGAGGTCGTTCATCAGCACCCCGCGGTCGCCGAGGCGGCGGTCATTGGAGTGCCCTGTCCCCTGCGCGGCGAGGCGCCGGTGGCCTGCGTGGTGCTGGCCGACGGCCAGCAGGCCGACGAGCGAGAGTTGATAGACCACTGCCAGGAGCGCCTGGCTCCCTTCAAGGTGCCGCGCCGAGTCGTGCTGTACGAGGAGCTTCCCCGCTCGGCCACGGGTAAGGCGCTGAAGCGAGAGCTGCGCGAGATCCATGCGGACATTCTGAGCCGGCGCCAGGCCCGGCCCGCTTAACAGGAGTAGGAGAATGCCCAGACCGTCAGCGAGAGCTGCCCCCCTCGCTTTGACGCTGCTCGCGACTGTGGTTGTGGCGTGGGTTGGGGTGACAGCCCCGTGCGACGCACAGACCGTGCCCATTCTCGACCGCGCCGCCATCAGCCTGAAGGTGTTGGACAACGGGTTGCGGGTGGTCACCAAGCAGGCGCCGGCGCAGTACATGGTCGCGGCGCTCTACCTGCGCGGCGGCTCCCGCAGCGAGGCCGACTGGCCGGCCGGCACGGCGCGCTTCGCCGAGCTGCTCGTGTTCCAGGGCGCCAAGGACAGCGAGGCCAGGCAGCGGCAGGCGCGGGCCAAGGCTCGGGGCATCTTCTGGGACTCGGCCACCACGCGGGACTTCACCTACTGCCGCCTGGCCATGGCCCCGCAGGACTTGGGCTTCGCCCTGGACACGCTGGCCGCCGCGCTGTCCTGGCGCGACCTGGGCACCACCGACATCGAGCGCATCCGCCAGCAGATGCTCAGCGACGTGCCGGAGGCCCGCGAGCCCGGCCCCGGTCCCGGCCCGGGCCCGCTCTCGGTGGTCCGGGACCTGGAGGACACCTTGTGGGCCAAGGCCTTCAGCGAGCATCCGTACGGCAAGCCGCTGCGCGGCACCAGCGATTCCATAGACGGCATTACCGGCGAGGCGCTGCGCGAGTATCTGGACACCTTCTACGTGCCGGACAACGCGTCGCTGCTCATCCTGGGTCCCCTCCCGGCGCAGGAGACCATCAGGGCGGCGGAAGAGGCCTTCGGCGAGCTGCCCCGCGGCCAAGCGGAGTGGGAGCCGCCGGCGCGCGAGCCACGGCAGACCACCATCCGCAAGGATCGGCTGGACCTGCCCAGGGGCGCCAGGCGCAGCGTGCTGATGATGGGCTTCCATGCCCCGGGCATGTACGCCAAGGACAAGGTCTGCGCCACCGACATCATCTACACGGTGCTGGGCCAGGGGCCCAGGGCGCGGCTGCCGCGACTGCTGGTGCAGGAGAAGAAGCTGGCCAGCATGGTGGACGTGGAGTTCATCACCCGCCAGGGCACTGGGCTCTTCGTCATTAGCTGCGTCTTCGCGCCGGAGAACGAGCTCAAGGTGCGCGACGCCATCCGCGGCGAGCTGGCCAAGCTGACGGCCGGCAAGCTGACCCCCGAGGAGTTGGCGGACGTCAAGCGTCTGCTGGCGCGCGCCTACGCACTCAGCAACGAGGCCCTCACTGACCAGAGCGGCTGCCTGGGCTTCTATGAGTGCATTGACACCTGGGAGTTCGCCGTTGACTACGTGGACCTGGTGAACCAAGTGTCGGCCGAGCAGGTCCAGCAAGTGGCACGAGAGCTCTTCCGTCTGGACGCGTACACCATCGTCATTGGCGGTGCGCGCCGCGAGGGCCCGGCCAGAGAGGCAAAGGCACGACATGAGGCAGCACTCAACTCGTAGGTACTGGCTGCTGGCGGCGGCCGTCCTGTTGGCTGCCGCGAACGCAGGTGCGCGCGGCGACCTGGCGCGGCGCAAGCTGGACAACGGCCTGACCGTCATCCTCCAGCGGGACGACAGCAGCGCCGTGGCCTGCGTGGCCGCCTTCGTGGCCGCGGGCGAGAGCCGCACCGGCGTCACCGGCGTGGGCGTGCGCCCACTGCTCCAGGAGATCATCGGCGCCAGCGGCGAGCAGGCCATGCGCCAAGACGAGTTCGCGCCCCTGCTGGAGATGCGCGACGCGGACCAGCTCCCGCCCGACCTGGCCAGCATTCTACAGGGCGAAAACCCCGAGGAGCGGCCCCACGCGGGGCGCGTCTTCGTCTCCGGCACCGACTGGGAGTTCGCCCACGTCCACAGCACGGTGGTGGCCGAGCTGCTGCCGCTGGCGTGCCGACTGCTGGCCCAGGCCGTATTCCAGCCCGACATCACCGAGGAGGCGCGGGAGACGGCGCTGGCGCGGCTGCGGATGCGCGCGGGCATGCTCCGAGCCAATCCCATGCAGCGCATCATCGAGCGGACCTACGCGCTCTTTCAGGAGGCGCTCACCGGCTCTCGCCTGGGCGCCGTCCCCCCGGTGGATCAATACGCGCAGGCGCCGGATTCCTCCCTGGAAGAGGTGCGGGGCTTCCATAGCCGCTACTTCGTGCCCAACAACATGTGCGTGGTGGTGGCCTCGCCGCTGCCCCACGACGAGGCCCTGCGGGCGGTGGCCGAGGCCTTCAGCGCGGCCGAGTCGCGCCCGGTGCCCGAGGCGCCCGCGCCGCCCCAGCCGCGGGCCGAGCCGGGGGCCAAGGTGGACAGCATGACCTTGCTCAGGCTGATGGGAGGCGCCGCCTCGCTGATGGTGGGCGCCGCCGCGCCCTCGCTGGCCAGCCCCGACATCTACGCGGCACAGGTGGCCAACGCGGCCCTGGGCCGGCCCGGCGGGCGCCTCAAGCGCGACCGCGGCCTGGCTCGGGCGCTGCTCTCGCCGGACGTGACCGATGAGGAGGCCCCGGTCGAGTCTCTGCTGTTAGAGGCCGGCACCACCAGCAGCCGCCTGGTGGTGCACGCCTTCGCCAACCCGCTGCGCCTGGAGAGCGTCCGCGGCATCATCACCGACTGGTTCGCCTCCCTGGCCAACTCGCCCCTCAAAGAGGACGAGCTGGCCCAGGCCAAGGCCTACGCCATCAACACCTACGTGCGCCTGCACGAGAGCCGGCGCGATCAGGCCTGGCTGCTGGGGCGCTACGAGATCTTGGGCGTGGGGGCCGAGTTCGACGAGACCTTCGTCGAGCGCGTGCAGGCGGTCACCTCGGACGACGTGCAGCGCCTGGCCCGCGACTCCCTACAGGTCACGGCGGTGGGTGTGGCCATGCCCGAGACGCCGGCCGAGCGCACCGAGCGGCCGGAGGAAGCCCAGCGCCAGGGCATGGCGCCTATTCGTACTTGAGCCGCAGGACCCGGTGGTGCATGCTGTCGGCCACGAAGACGTTGCCCTCAGCATCGGCGGCCACCCCCAGCGGCGCGCGGACCTGCGAGGCCCGCCTCCCCGAAGGCCCAAAGCTGCACACCTCGTCGCCCTCGGCAGTGAAGCCTCGAATGCGGTCGGCGTCGCGCTCGGCCACCAGGACGACCCCATCGGGTGTTACCGCCAGTCCCTGCGGTGAGGCCAGGGGCTCGTAGTCGCTGTGCGGCCGCGGGATGACCGCGATCTCCTCCCCGCTGGAGCTGAAAACCAGTATCCGGTTGGCCTGGCCGTCGCTCACGTAGAGGCGGTGCTCTCGGTCGGTCACCACGCCCTGCGGGCGGCGCAGGCTGGAGGTGGGGCTGTCGCCGATCAGCTCCAGGAAGCGGCCGGTGGCGTCGAACTTCTGCACCCGGTCGTTGCCGGTGTCGGCCACGTAGAGGTTGTTGACGTCGTTGCGCGCCAGATCGCAGGGGCGGTCTAACTGCGCCACCTGGCGGCCCCGGTGGCCGAAGCAGGCGATGATCTCCCCGCGCGGGGAGAACTTGGAGACGCGGCTGTTGCCCAGCTCCACCACGTAGATGAACCCCAGCCCGTCCACCACCACGCCCTGCGGGTTGAGCAGTTGCCCGATCTGGGCCCCCTTCTCGCGCAGGATGAAGACCTCGCCGGCCGCGCTGATCTTGACGATGCGGTGGTTGAGGCTGTCGGCCACGTACAGGGCGCCGTGGCCGTCCACGGCCACGCCGCCGGGGCTGTGGAACTCGGCCGCGGTGCCGCGTCCACCTATGACCTCCACCGCCGTCAGCGATCGGCGCGGCACGCGCAGGCGGGCGGTCTGCTCGCCCAGCACCGGCCGGACCACCTCGCCTATCTCCAGGTAATCGAAGCGCGTGCGTTCACTCATCTTCGGTCTCGGCGGCCGCCTCCTCCAGGGGCAGACGCTCCTGCCCGGCGTTCTCCTGGTCCGGCAGCAGCGGCTCCTCGGGCGCGCTGGAGGCGGGCCGCGCCCGGCTGCGGGACCAATCCCGCAGGGCGGCGATGTGCTCGCGCATGGTGCTCGACAGCGGGAAGCTCTGGCTGATGACCTCCTGCACGTCCTCGGTGGTGATGTCGCGCCCCTGATCGAAGGCGTCGTACATGGCCGCGATGATGCCCTGCTCGATCTCGGCGCCGCTGAACAGACGGGCCTGGCGGGCCAGGGCCTCCAGGTCGAACTGGTCGGGGTCGCGGTTGCGCTTGGCCAGGTGGATGCGGAAGATGTCGCGGCGCTCCTGGACCGAGGGCAGGTCCACGAAGAAGATGTCGTCGAAGCGACCCTTGCGCAGCAGCTCGGGGGGCAGCATGGTCACGTCGTTGGCGGTGGCCACCACGAACACGGAGGACTGCTTCTCCTGGAGCCAGGTTACGAAGCTGGCGAAGACCCGGGAGGTGGTGCCGGCGTCGGAGAAGGTGGAGCTCTGGGTGCCGGCAAAGCCCTTGTCTATCTCGTCCAGCCAGAGCACGGCCGGGGCCACCGACTCGGCCGTCTGGATGGCGCGGCGCATGCGCTCCTCGGAGGAGCCGATGAGGCCGGCGAAGATGCGGCCCACGTCCAGGCGCAGCAGGGGCAGCATGTAGAGCGAGGCGACGGCCTTGGCGGTCAGCGACTTGCCGCAGCCCTGCACCCCCAGCAGCAGCAAGCCCTTGGGCTGGGGCAGGCCGTAGCTGCGCGCCTTCTCGCTGAAGGCCCCGGCCCGCTTGCGCAGCCAGCCCTTGAGCACGTCCAGCCCGCCGATGTCGCGAAACCGCTCCGGGGCCTCGAAGTACTCCAGCACCCCCGACTTGCGGATGATCTGCTTCTTCTCCGCCAGGATGATGCCCACGTCGAAGCACTTCTTCTCCACCAGCGACTTGCTCAGGACGTTGTCCACCTCGACGGCGGTCAGCCCCTGGCAGGCCTTGATGATCTGCTCGCGGCCCTCGGCGGTCAGCTTCACGTCCACGGGCTGGTCGCCGGCCGCCTGCACCACGCGGTCGAGCTGCTCGCCGATCTCCTCGATGGTGGGCAGGGCGTAGTCCACCACCGTGATCTCCTTCTGGAGCTCGGTGGGCAGCTCCAACACCGGCGAAAGCAGCACCAGGGTCTTGTAGCTGCGCTTGAGGGCGTCGGTCAGGTCGCGCAGCTTGCGGACCACGGCGTGCTCCTTGAGGAACGGGTGGAAGTCCTTGAGCAGGAAGATGGCCGAGTCGGTGGAGGCCAGCACCTCCTCCAGGGCGTTCATGGGGTCGGTGGTCTGGCGGTCGTGGCCGCGCGCGCCGTCCTCCACCAGGCCGGTGGTGATGGCCCACTGGAACAGCCGCTTCTGCCGCCGCTGGGCCACCGCGCGCAGGCAGGCCTCCACGCGCTCCTCCTCCCAACTGACCACGTAGACGATGGGGTAGCGGGCGCGGATGAGCGTCTCGATCTCCTGGGATTGGTCCTTCGGCATGGCGGCGCCCTCGGTGGAGGGCATTATAGCGGAATCGAGCGGGGCGGACAACTGGCGGCGCCCAGCCGGCGGCCTCCAGAATCAGGTCCCTTGTGGTCAGGTTGTGCTGATGCTCCGACCAGCTCAACACAGGTTTGGCGCGGGACGGCCGGCGTGTCGGCCGGACGGGGGTTTGGGCAATCGGCATCAGCCCGTACTGCGGGGTCCCACCACCTCCGGTCCAGCGCTAAGCCCGCACAACCTGCTGCCCCTGTCTTCTCGGGACGGAGCCTCTGCCACATTGCCATCGTTGTGGTAGTTTTCCGCGTGAGTATCCGAAGTAGGGCAGAACACAATTGCCCGCAGAGCCGCCCAGGAGCCCGTCAGGGCCTGGTTTCTGATTGGGGCGGCGCAAGAGCTAGCCCAAAACGGCCAGAATCGTGCTCTAGTATATGAAGGGCGGAAACAAGCGGCGGGCGATCGAGGGCGCATGACGGCGCCCGCCGTCGCCCTGTGCGTACCCGGCGTACCGGACCTTGACAACTGCATACCCGCCTTGCCCGGCCTGCGCGGTCTCGCCCGGTGACCAGGCGGGCCAGGGTGCTGCGGAGCGTGAGGTGGGTAGTCGCACACTTCAGTGTGCGCAGGTGGAGAGGGCTGGTGCCGTCGCGACGACATACCACCTCCGGCCACCCCCGCGGGCTGGAGCCCGCGACTACCCACCCCACCGCCGACCGGGTCGCCGCGACCTGTTCGGGCCGGGCCGCATGTGCTACAATCGTGCCGCATCGGGCGACCCATGGCACAGACAGAACACATCGTCATCGGCACGGCGGGGCACGTTGACCACGGCAAGACGGCGCTCATCGAGCGACTGACGGGCATCAACCCCGACCGCTTGCGCGAGGAGCAGGAGCGCGGGCTGTCCATTGACCTGGGGTTTGCCTACTTCGACCTGCCGGGCGGCGGGCGGGCCGGCATCGTGGACGTGCCCGGCCACGAGCGCTTCATCAAGAACATGCTGGCCGGGGCCACGGGCGTGGACCTGGTGATGCTGGTGGTGGCCGCCGACGAGGGGGTGATGCCGCAGACGCGGGAACACGTGGACATCGTCACCATCCTGGGCGTGGAGACCGGCCTGGTGGTCATCACCAAGATTGACCTGGTGGAGCCGGAGTGGCGGGAGCTGGTGGCCGAGGAGGTGCGGGAGGAGCTGGCGGGGTCCATCTTCGGGCAGGCGCCCATGGTCTTCGCCTCCTCGGTCACGGGGGAGGGGCTGGACGACCTGCGGGGGGCCATCGAGCAGGTCGCGGCCGCCGTGCCCAGCCGGGATACGCGCGGCCCGGCGCGGCTGAACGTGGACCGCATCTTCACCATGCGCGGCTTCGGCACGGTGATCACGGGGACGCTGGTGCGCGGCACGGTGCACACCGACGACACGCTGGAGATGCTGCCCGTGGGCGGCACGGCGCGGGTGCGCGCCATCGAGCTGCACGGCGAGAGGGCGGAGTCGGCCGAGGCGGCGCAGCGGGTGGCCCTGAACCTGACGCGGCTGGAGGCGGAACGGCTGGAGCGCGGGGTGGTGCTGGCGGCGCCCGGGTCCATGCAGCCCACCTACATGCTGGACGCGGAGCTGAGCGTGCTGGGCGGCCCCGACATCGCCCTCAAGAACCGCGACCGGGTCCGCGTGCACGTGGGCACGGCTGAGATCATGGGGCGGGCCTACATCCTCGAAGCCGACAGCATTGCGCCCGGCCAGTCTGCCTTGGTGCAGCTTCGCCTGGAGCAACCCACGGCGACCTCCAGGGGTGAGCGGTTCGTCGTCCGGCGCTACTCGCCCATGGTCACCATCGGGGGCGGCGTGGTGCTGGATCCCAACCCGCGCCGACATCGCCGCTACGACGAGGCAGTGCTCGCGGCGCTGCGCGGCGTGCAGACGGCCTCGCCCGCGGAGCTGGTGGCCGCCGCGGTTGAGAGGGCGGGGGCCGCACCGATGAGTGTGCAGGAGCTGGTGCGCTCGCTGCAACTGGAGGAGTCCGTGGTCCAGGGAGCCGTGGAGGAGCTGGCCCGCGCCGGCGAGGCGCAGCTCCTGCCCGGCGGCCAGGCGTGCATCGCTCGCTCACACTACCAGGCGCTGCGGGGCAACATACGGGAGTGCCTGGCGCAGTACCACCGGAAGTTCCCTCTGCGCGGGGCCATGCCGAAGAACCAACTGCAAAGCGCCGTAGGCAGCGCCGAGCCCGCGCTGCTGGACGCGGCCCTCGAGGACCTGGCGGCCGCCGGAGAGATCGCCGCCGACCGCGCGGGCGTGCGCCTGGCCGACCATGCCGTGCAGCTCTCCGCAGAGCAGCGGCGCGCGCTGGAGGGGCTGGTCTCGCGGGCGCTGAAGGCCGGGTTCGCGCCGCCCACGCGCGACGAGCTTCTCTCGACCGTGCAGGCGCCGGACGCGCAGGACCTGCTGGCTGCGGCCCTGGCCCAAGGAGACCTGGTGGCCGTGGAGGATCGCCTGTACCACGCGGACACGATCCGCCGGGCCAAGGACATGATCCGCGACCACGTGGGCGAGGAGGGCTCGTTCACGGTTAGTGAGTTCCGCGACTGGACGGGCTCCACGCGCAAGTACGTGATCCCACTGCTGGAGCACCTGGATCGGTCAGGCTTTACCCAGCGCAGCGGAGACGGGCGTCGGCTGGGCCCGGCGGCCCGGGATGAGGCAAGCTGATGGAATGCCCGACGTGTGGCCGCCAGTGCGACGCGGAGGACAAGTTCTGCCGCGAGTGCGGGACGGCGCTGAAGGAGACCGTCGGGGGCACCGAGACCGTGGGCGAGATGCTGGCCGAGTACGCCAGCCGGGCCAGCGAGGAGCCTGCCGACGCCGACGCGCAGTACAACCTGGGGCTGGCCTGCTTCTATCAGCAGCAGTTCGAGCGGGCGGCCTCGGCCTTCCAGGCGGTCATTGAGCTGGCTCCTGACTTCGTGGATGCGCATTTGCGGCATGCGGCGTGCCTGGCGCAGTTGGGCCGGCGCGAGGAGGCCATCGCCGCGCTGGAAAGGGCCGCCGAACTGGCGCCGGAGGACGAGAAGGTGCGCGAGGCGCTGGCGCGGCTGCGAACCTAGAGGCAACCACTGCGGGCCACCGCCCCAGGCTCAGCGCCTGCCGTGCCGGCCGCGGGCGTGCGACTACCCGCCGCAGCAAGGTCCCACGTCAGTACGGCTGCTTGGGCCGGCGGACCTCGATCCTGTACGCCCCGTTCTCCAGTCTGACGACCAGGTAGTGATGGAAGCCACCTTGGTCGGGCTTGGCGTAGAGGCCGGCTCCGGCGCCGCCGGAGATGACATAGGTGAGGCCGTCGCGCTGGGAGACGTTGAAGAGGTGCTCGTGTGCGGCGAAGACGCAGTCCACGCCGCTGTCGAGGAACAACTGGTGGAGAGCGTCGCGCTCGTCGGGGCGGAGGTCCAGGGAGCTGCCCAGGTGGCCGTCAACGGGGAACAGCGGCCGATGCACGAAGGCGAAGGTGAGCGGGGCGTCGCGGTTGGCCTCCAGGTCGGCCTGTAGCCAGGCGAGCTGCGGGCCGGCGATGCGTCCCTCCTGGCCCACGAGCTCGCTGTTGAGCACCACGAAGTGGCAGCGCCCCCAGTCGAAGGAGTAGTAGAGGTAGCGCAGGTAGCCGGCGAAGACGCGCTGATTGCGCAGGCTGCCGCCGATGTCGTGGTTGCCGGCGACGGGGACGAAGGGGACGTCCTTGACGGCGCGCATGGGCACGATGGCAGTGAAGAAGTCGGCCCACTGGCGGCGGACGGTGGCCTCGTCCTGGGCGCCGAAGATGTAGTCGCCCAGGCCGGCCACGAAGTCGGGCTGCAACTGGCCGATCTCGTAGGCGATCTTGCGGAAGGCCTTGGGCTGAGGGTCGGTGGCGTTGCCGGGCCGGTTGTCGCCGAAGACCACGAAGGTGAAGGTCCCCGTTGGCGGCTCGGGCTGAGCCGAGACCAAGGCGGCGAGGGCGAGCGCCAGCAACAGCAGCGCCGCGGCCGAGGCAAGGAGCCGGCCCGGAGGTGGCATGGACTGGCGCGGTCGAGGCATCGTCTCACCTAGCACGGGTCGGAGTGGGGATGACGCAGATGAGCTCTACGTCCCCGTCGCCGGTGTTGCGGAACTGGTGTCTCTCGCTGGGCTCGACGTAGATGACGTCCTCGGGGCCGAAGGCGTGCTCATCGGTGCCGCCGACCACCACGCCCTCGCCCCTGAGGATGAACACCTCGTGCTCCCACGGATGCTCGTGCAGAGGCGTGCTGCCGCCGGGGGCCAGCGTGAACAGGCGCATGTGGAAGTTGGGCGCGCCGACATTGTCGCCGATGACCCAGCGGATGCGCGTGCCGGTCGCTCCCTCTTCCACCTCTTCGGCGGGGATGTCGCGGGCGTTCTTCAGGAACATGGGTGTCATCCCTCCTGTGAGGGCCGGCTGTGGCAACCTCAGGGCAGATCCTCGAGTTCCGTTTCGGCAGCCCTTCGGCTTGCGGACCGACAGGTCCGCCGCTCAGGACAGGCAAGCTGCCGAAGCACGAGTGAGTGCCCGGCTTTCTCTAGACGGCCGAGTCCAGCGCCAGGATGGCTGCCCCGACCACTCCGGAGTTGGCGCCCAGG
>JBHIEF010000109.1:0-14548 GCA_046760465.1 Armatimonadota bacterium
CCAGGGCTCGTCGGCCGTGAGGCGTAGGTACAGGATGGTGCCGTGCAGCACGGTATCTTCGGTCACGGCCCCCAAGCGCACGTCCGGTCGCCAAGGCTCCGCGCGGACCCCGCCGCTCTTGGCCATGGCGTACATCAGCCACGTCCGCGCCACGTTGCCGTCGCCATGCCACCCCTCGATGACTCCGTCCTCGCGCTGCTTGGCAGACATCCTGGCGATGGCCTCGTCCGCCCACTGCCAGGCGGAGTCCACGGAGATGCGATTCAGCAGCACCAGCGCGCCCTCGATGCAGTCGGAGAAGGCATCAGCGCCGCCCCACTCGGGATGGTGATGGATGCTCTCCAGACCGCGGCGGACGTGCTCGTAGTAGGCCGACTGGTTAGTGACCATTCCGTACGTGTAGACGGCGTTGTGCACATAGCCCCAGGTGTCGGGGATCTTGGCGTTGGTTACCTTCAGCTCCCGAGTCCGAAGCTCCAGGCACCAGAGGCCCTCGGGGTTGAGGGCGTGCTCGATGAGCGTGTCAATCATCTTGCCCATGGGCTCTCGGTACTGGGCAAACCGGTCGCGGTCGGCGTAGCGGGCCAGCACGAAGGCCTCGGAGAGGCCGCCGACTATCTCACTGCCGTGGTCAATGAGGCGCAGGCGGTCGTCGCGGGGCTCGTGAGCCTGGAAGTCCCAGCGATGGCAGGGCAGCCAGTTGTTGTTGGGCAGCACCTCCAGGAAGTAGGCGTCCGCAATGCGGAAGGCCGTGTCGCGGAAGGTCCTGTCCTTCGTGGCGAAGTACAGGCGGCTGAGTACCTGGAGCATCTCCCCGTTGACCTCTGCGTTGTCGGAGGGAATCGGCCCGAAGTCGGTCTCGGTCTTGCTCTGGGCGCAGATGTCAGCGGCGATGCTGCGCAGGCGGTCGAAGTACGGGCCGGGGCCCATGAGCTCGGCGATGGGGAGCAGGCCGTCCTTGCAGTACTCGGAGGCGCCGAAGATGAGGCGGCCGTGGTCCACCTGCTCGCGCGCGAAGGCCTGCTTGGTGAAGTCGAAAGCGTCCGGCAGGGCGCCCACGCGGCTAGTGTGCTCGATCTCGGACTCCAGGATCTCGCGCATCCTGCCCTGCAGCATGTCCTGGTCGGTCCAGTAGCAGGCCAAGACCATGAAGGGCCACAGGTCGGCGGCGGAGTTCTCCGGAGTCCAAGCGGGGGCGCTCCTCAGGTTCTGGGGGATCAGGCCGGTCTTCTCGTCGGCCTGATTGAGCCACCCTTCGACGAAGCGATGGCATCGCTCCAAGACCTCGGCCGCCTGCTCGCCGTTGCGCCGCGCCTGGCCGTAAACACCGAGGGGGGCGGCGGAGGTAGGCGGGCAGACAGAGGAAAGGACGACCAGCCAACCCGCCAGGGCGGAGAGGATGCGAGTGTGCGTCGGCATGGGATTCACCTCGAACGGCGATTCGCCGCGGGGACCCTTCGACTTGCGACGCTTCGCGTCGCGCGCTCAGGGCGGGCGCGGCTCCTACAAACGGCGTGCTCAATTGATCTCGTAGGCGATGGCTCCGTAAGGCGGCAGGTCAATGGGCATCTCGAAGTCTGAAGGGCGCTCGAAGGGCTGCCGCGGGCCTCCTTCGTCGCGCGGTGTAATGGTCAGTGTCTTCGCGGGGCCGAGGCCGTAGTCTTCTCCGTCAAAGCGAAGCGTCGCTCCTAGCGGCTGGTCGGTGACGTTGACGAAGATGAGGGCCAGGCGGCCGTCGCGGCTCTTCCAGGCGCCGCGCTGGAGGGCGGTGTCGGTGATGGGCCACTCGCCGCGCCAGGCCCAATCGGCGGTGACGTCGGGGATGTCCCCGGCGACCTTGGGCGGGCGGGCCATCTCGCCCCAACTCAGGTAGGGCAGCAGCGCGTGCCGGAGGCGGGCCATGCGACGCAGGAAGGGACCATTGACCTCATCGCTGATGATGCCGGGGCTGATCCAGCCGATCTGCTCGCCGAAGACCAGCGACTGGGCGGCCTTCATCCGATGGGCGAGGCCGTCGTTGCCCCGGTAGGCACGACTAAAGAGCTGTAGCTGGCCGCCGTAGACGGCGGCGAACAGGGGGATTTGGTCCTGGTACTGGAAGTGCCAGGTCAGGTAGCCGTCGAAGAGCTTGGCGTAGCTCTCGGCATTGCACTCGGTGGTGATCATCTTGCCGGGGGGGAGGCGTTTTCGCAGCGAGCGCAGCATGGGCCAGTAGCCGTCAACCGTCCACCAGTGTCCGCCGCCCAGCGGGTGGCCATGGGAGGCGTCGAAACACAAGCGAGGGCTGGCGGCGGCGACCTGGTCAATGTAGACGCCGTCCACACCGACCTCATCGCCAACCAGGCGGAGCACAATCCCCTGCACGGTGTCCTGCCAGAGAGCAGTGGTCGGGCACATGGGCGCGAGCTTCTGGCCCGAGCCGTACTGCTCGGTGTAGTAGTCGCCCTGCTCGTTCTTGGTGGCACCCTTGATGCCCGTGCTGGCGAAGTCCTCCAGGTCAGTATCCCAGAGGCGGCCGTTGATGTAGGGCATCACCCGCACGCCGGCGGCCTGAAGCTCCCTGACGCCGTCAGCGAAGCCCTCCTTGGTGGGGAAGTAGTGCGGGTAGTCATCGTCAAAGGGGATCTGGTGCCAACTGTACCAGTGGAGGGCTGTGGGCACGCCCATGAACTTGGCGAAATCCCTGACGGGGCCGACCACCTTCTTGGGCTCGCCGCTGCTGAGGGCCCAGATGGCAACCTTCTTCAGCCACCCGGGCGTATCCGGGCGGCCCGACGCAGTGGTGTGCGGCCACCATTGGGCCTGCCGACGAGCCCAGGACTTGTACATCTGAGCGGCGTCGAACCAATCGCCGTGGAAGCTCGCCAGAACGGCCAGGCCCGGATGCTCGAAGTCGCTGCCGGGCACGCCCATGTCCGCATTGGGCCAGTTGATGCGCAGGTCCACGGCGTCGCCGTCGCTGGTGCGGTCGGCGTGCAGGTCCTTGGTGCTGCCCAAGGGATCGTGCGTAGCCAGGTAGAGGCCGCAGTCGCGGTCGTAATAGCCCATGAACTGCATGGTGACCCAGCCGCTGGGGTAGGTACCGCGGAAGCTGTAGCCGCGCAGGAGCGGAGCGCGGCGCAGCTCGCCGCTGGCGCGCGGGGTGACCACGAAGTCGTCATCGGCAGAGCGCCCGATCTGGCCGCAGGACGCGCGCGGGAAGTCCACACGGCGGATACTCCACCTATCGGACGGATTGTCTATCTTCAGGCGCATTGAGAGGCGTGCGCCCGACAGCTCGAAGTCGCAGCGGGCGGACAGTTCCGGCAGGCCTTGCTCAGCGGGGCGCGCCCAGATGAGGGCGCCACGCGCGCCGTTCGGCGTGCGGCGCTGTTGGACCGCCTGGCGGCGCCATTGGCCATGGGCGCCAACGCTGGCGGAGGCGCCGTCCGGGCCGGAGAGCTCCACGGCGAAGAGCGGGGCCGAGCCGCTGAGGGGCAGCAGCTCTCGCTCCGCGCGGAAGTCGTAGAAGCTGGCCAAACGCACGCCCTGCCCCGGCCCGTGGGCGAAGCCGACGCCGACCTCGGCGCTCCGCATCAGGGACACGGAGGTGCCCTCGGCCCAGGCGTCGAGGCGCTTGTGCGGGTCGGGCGCATTCCCCTCCAGGTCGTGGGCGATGTCGGCCAGTGCGGCTATGGCGGCCAGCAACCGCCCCTCCCCGTGGCCGAGGCGCTCGGCCAGCGACAAGGCCCACGAGTAGGCGCCGCGCAGGGGACCTTTGGGCATCCGAGCGACCGTCGCCCGCAGCTCCTCAAGTTGGGCGACGAAGGCCGGGACGGTCACGACGGCGGGACGCAACGCCTCGATGCCTTCTGCGGCAGTGTTCAGGACGGCCAGGGCGCCGGGGCGGCCGCTGGCGAAGAGGTAGCCGCTGAACCGACGCTCGGTGGTGCCCCAGGAGACCCAGGGGCCGTGCAGGTAGGTGCCGTAGCCGCCGCGGCCGTCGTAGATGCGCACGGTGCCGCAGCCCAGCAGGCCCAGGACGCTGTCGCCCTGGACGAAGGCGCCCCACTGCTGGCCCATGTGGCTCTCGGCGTCGGCGGCGAAGGGCGTCAGTTCGCCCGGGTCGTCGGCGGCCCAGTTCGGGAAGGTCTCGTCGGGGAAGTTGATCTCGACGAAGTGAAGCTCTTGCCAGGGGAAGCCTGCATCTTGCTCGACGTGGGCAGTCGCGTGGATCAAAGGTGAGCCGGCGAAGTAGCTGAACTCGTAGACCGCGCGGGGGCGGCTGTCGGGGCGCGTGTCCCCCTGCGTGTAGGCAGCAGAGACACGCACCACGGCGCGCACTGGGCCGCGGGCCCCAACCTCGATGCTCGGATCAGTGTCGCTGGAGAGGCGGAAGCTGCCCAGGTCGGCGTGGTGGACGCGGTCGTTCACGCCGTAGCCGGTGAAGACCTTGCCCGTGTCCTTGAACTCGATGCGGGAAGGCAAGCCAGCCATGACCGACGGGTCATGGGTGACGCGGAAGTAGTCGTTCTCGACCGTCACCACGCCATCGCGCTCTTGCACTCTCAGGGCGCCGGGAGGACTTGGGGGCGGCTGAGCCGGTTCTCCCGCGAAGTAGACGCGCAGCTTCAGGCGGCCGATGGCATCGGCGGGCAGGACGACCGACAGGCTGCCGACTGGGCTGGCGGTCGGATCGTACCCCTCGGCAGGGGTGAACTGAGCCGGAAGGGCGACGGCGCCGTCAGGATGCTCCCAGAACACGCGTATCCGTGCGGGGTCAATGGGCTCGGTAAGGCCCAAGGCCTCCGCGACCGGCCGGAAGTCGGCCCCAACGGTCACCGGCAGGGAGGCCGCCCTCGGCGCTTCAGCCAGAACCAGGGCGTATGGCCCTCGTTGAGCCGCTGCCGGCACGCTGACGACGGCTGCGAGCACCGCTACGAGCTGTCGCTGGGTCACGGACGGCAACCTCCTGAGCCGCAGCTATTCGGCGGCGCGTCCCGTCATCGGGCAGTCCCTTCCTTGCGGACGCGGCGAAGCCCTTCACGGCTATGTCGGGCAGGAATGCCCGACCCACTTGAGTTTGCGCGGGCGTCCTGCACAGGAGGAGCGGGCGTCGGCCGACCGGAAATGCAGCGAAGATGAGCGGCAATCACAGGAAATGGCTCAGGGACACGCTGGCCGGAAGGCCCTGGGCCCGGGTGCCATACAACTTCATGTTCTCGCCTCCGGCCGAGCAACGGCTCAAGGAGCACTACGGCGCGGACAACGTCCTCGCGGCGCTGGACCTGCCGATGGCGTTGGTGGGGCCGGCAGACAAGCCGCTGTACGCCAACCCCGAGGTCTACGGCGAGACCATCACGGACCAGTTCAGAGTGGTGTGGAGCACGAATGCCATTGACCGGGGCTCGCCCGTGGGGCCGCCGCTACGGGAGCCGTCGCTGGCGGGCTACGAGTTCCCCGATCCCGACGATCCGGCGCGGTTCGCCCATCTGGCCGAGCAAGTAGAGCGACTGCAAGACCGGTTCATCATCGGCGTGGTGGGCGACCTCTGGGAGCGGGCCACCTTCATGCGCGGCATGGAGGCGCTGTGCCTGGACGTGCGGCTGCACCGAGGCTTCGTGGGGGACCTGTTGGAGGGCATCTGCGAGTACAACCTGCGCACCTTCGAGCACCTGGCCGAGCTGCCCATAGATGGCATCTTCATCAGCGATGACTACGGCACGCAGCGCGGGCTGGTGATTGGCCGGCGGGACTGGCGAGAGTTGGTGCGACCTCGCTTGGCCAGAATCTACGACGCGGCAAAGGCCAGGGGTCTGGTGGTCATGCACCACACCTGCGGGTGCGTGGTGGAGCTGGTCCCGGACCTGATCGAGATGGGGCTGGACATCCTGCACCCCATCCAGCCCGAGGCCATGGACATCTTCGCCCTCAAGCGGCAGTTCGGCAGCGACCTGACCTTCTGCGGGGGCATCGGCACGCAGGAGCTGCTTCCGCATGCGACGCCGGAGCAGGTGCGCGCGGAGGTGCTGCGGACGCTGGAGGCAATGGCCCAGGGAGGCAGGTACATCCTGGAGCCGGGGATAACGCTCCAGGCGGACGTGCCCACGGAGAACATGGTGGCCATGATCGAGGCCGTCAGGGAGTACCGACTGTTCTGAGGAGAGAGCCGATGCGAACTGCACTTCTGGCCGGCGCAGTGCTTGCCGCGAGCAACTCGTGGGCGGATGAGGGGAAGGCCATGGCCATCAAGAGGTCGGACGTCGTCTTCATGTACGCCGCGAGCCCGGAGACGTACCAGCAGTACAAGGCGACCATGGTAGCCTGGGGCGGGCGTCCACGGAAGGACGATGAGCAGACGGTTGCGCGGTGGCGCAGCCGCATCGAGGCGGCGCGCGAGGTCGGCGTCTCGCACCGAGGCAGCGTGGACTTCCGCGTCTCGTTCGCTGGCATGATTGACTTCGACCCTCGGTTCATGGACTCGGTCTGCCGCGGGCTCGACGGGGAGCCCATCACCGTGCCGTGGCTGTGGGACCACGAGCACAAGGGGCATCCGGCCTACTGGTTCTGCACGAACTCGCCGCGATACCGCGAGTACCTGAAGTGGCAGGGACAGATGGCACTCAAGACCGATCTGGATGGGCTGCACATTGACGACTACAACGGCACGGCGGGCACGGACTGGCAGGGGGGCTGCTTCTGCACCTGGTGCACGGCCGCGTTCCGCCAGTACGTACGGGAGAACGTGTCGCGGCAGGAACTGGCGCAGTTGGGCATCGAGAGCGTGGAGGATTTCGACTACGGGGAGTTCCTGCGCGCGCGCGGAGTAACGCGCGAGCAGTTCCGCAAGGAGGTTGGATGGTGGCCGCCCAAGCTGCCGTTGGCGCAGGAGTTCCTGACCTTCCAGTACGGCGGGGCCGAACGCTGGGTGCGGGAGTACCGCCAGTATGTGGAGGAGCTGGCGGGGCATCCGCTGGCGGTGAGCGTCAACTCGGGGGTGTCCGATCCGAAGAACCTGTTCGTCGCGCCCGCCATCACGCACTTCGTGGGGGAGGTGCCGCATCAAGCGGCCTCGCGGGCCGTGCCTGGGGCGCCCATCTTCAGCTACAAGCTCGGGGACGCGCTGGAGCGGCCGGTGGTGTGCACCGGATCGGGCCACGACTGGGCCTATGTGAAGGAGCACAACGTGCCGGGCCTGGTACGCACGTGGATCGCGCAGGCCTACGCATACGGCCATCAGCTGATGACGCCCACGCGGCAGTGGTGCTACACGAAGGAGAAGGGGACGCACTGGTACGAGAGCCAGCCGGGCGACTACGACTACCTGTATCGCTTCGTGCGCGAGCACGCCGAGCTGTTCGACGACTACGACGCGGTGGCGCACGTCGGGCTGCTCTACAGCAATTCCGCCTTCAGACGCCACCAGCGGCAGGCCAAAGGGGCGTGCATTGAGCTGGCGCGGCAGAACGTGCCCTTCCGACTGCTGCCGGCCGGAGATGACTGGATGCCGAACAGACTGCGCAGCGATGACCTGCGGGGGCTGAAGGCAGTGGTGGTGACCGAGCCGACGCATTTGGATGCGGAACAACAGGCAGTTCTGGACGGCGCGAAGGAGATGACGGTCGTGTGGCCGGACACAGACCGGCTCTTCGATTTGCTGCCTCGGCAGATCGTGGTGGGGAATGCCCAGAACATCACCGTGGTGCCGAGGGTCAATGGGGGCGATGGGCAGGCGCCGTTCGTGTGCCATCTGCTGAACGGCAACTATCTGCCAGACGGCGACTCTATGGAAGTGCAGAGGGATCTCACGGTCACACTGGCGAGGTCGCTGTTCGGGGCCGAGATCGGCGGCGCGACGCTCTTTGCGCCGGGCAAGGAGCCGGTAAAGCTGCGCGTGGTTGCGGGCGAGGGCGGGACGGAGATCAGAGTCCCCGAACTGGGTCTGTGGGCGGTGCTGAGGCTGGAGCGAGCGTAGGCTGAGCGGAAACCTGCCGTCCAGTGCCGCGAGCTGAGCAGTGGCGTGTAGCCGGCGGGATTCGGCAGCGAGAGGGCCTGAGGCAGATGAGATGGCTGGGCGTGTCGGTTCTGGCTGCTGTGGCGGTGGCGGTTCTCCAGGCGACGCTGCACGCGCAGCAGGTGGCGCATCCGGAGAGGTTCCCGCGCGGCGTGTGGTTCGAGGCGGGCGGGGACTCGCACGGGCTGACGCACGTCCCAGAGGGCCCGGAGGGGGCCTCGCGTAGGGCGACGATAGCGGGCCGCGAGTGCGTCGCCACCGACGGGCCGCAGAACTCGTACCTGTGGTTCAACGCGTACGGTGACTACATCTACGACGACAACGTCCCGCTGAGGGTGATGGTGGAGTACCTGGACCGGGGCCTGAGCAAGGTCGGATTCGAGCTCTGGTACGACTCCGCGGACCCAACCGCCCCCGAGGCCGGCACCGCCAAGCGGGCCGTGGCGCAGGGCGCGCCGACTTCGGCCTGGGGTGGGGTGCTGCTGCGGGACAGCGGCGAGTGGAAGACGGTCACCTTCTACCTGCCGGACGCGAGGTTCGCGGGCGGACGGTTTGGCAGCGACTTCTGCCTGGCGTCGCATCGCTGGGAGGGCGACCCAGACCTGCACGTGGCCTCGGTGAGGGTGACGCGAGAGGCGCTCTTTGTCTGGCCCGACCCTCCGGCCGTGGCGTTGCATGGGGGCACAGTCCAGATCGGCGTGTTCGGGTACGACGCCACCGGTTCAGGGCTGCCGGACGGCACCATCGTACGCCTGACGGCCGCCAAGGGCGAGGTAGAGCGGGAGGTTGCCCTGTCGCACGGCGTGGCCGAGGCCAGCTACTCTCCGCCGAGGGAAACGGGCACGGACACGATCACGGCGACTGCGGGAGAGCTGGTGGCCTCTTGCCGCGTGTTCGTGGTGCCGGGTCGCGGAGAGGTGGTGCTGGCGAAGGCGGTGGTGGCAGACTTCGAGGAGGAGGGAGAATGGAGGGTCCGGGGCGTCTTCAGAGGGACGGCCGAGGCGAGGCGGCAGGAGGGCAAGGGCCAGAGAGGCCGAGCCGGCCTGCTTCTGAGCTACGACATCACCGGCATGGTCGAGGGAGAGCCGAACGTCATCCTGGTTGACCTGGGGACTCCGTTGGCCGGGTGCCCAGTGTTGGTGAGCCTGTGGACATACGGCAACGGCGCCTGGCAGCCGCTCCTGGTGCACTTGGTGGACGCGGAGGGAGAGGTGTTTGCCTACCGGCTGGGCGACAACCCCGCTCCGCCGTGGATCCAACTGGCTGCCAGCTTGGACAGGGCCGAGGCGCACTGGGGCGGCGACAACGACGGCGTGCCCGACCTGCCGCTCAAGCTGGACGGCCTCCAGCTCAGCGTGCGAGAGCCTGGCAGCGGCGCCATTCTGTTCGACGAGGTCGCCGTCACCAGTTACATGGCGGCCGAGGAGGCCGATAGGCTGGGGCTTCCGCCCGGACGGCGGGGCTTCGAGCCCGTGCCGCGCGCCGGCACTGGGGAGCCAATACCGTGAGAAGGCTGAGCTGCGAGCAGTTGTCGGATGTGCTGTCAGCGTCCATTGACTTCCCCTACAGTGTTGACCTCGGGGAGAGGGTGGAGGTGGAACTGGCGAACTGCTTCGGGCGGTTCCCGGGGCGCGACCTACCCTCAGAGCGGCTCGGCGCGAATCCGGTGACCGGGCCGCTGGCCATCGAGGGAACCGGGCCCAGCGACACGATCGCCGTGGCGATCGAGGAGATCAACCCAGTCGGCGACGGATGCGTAGGCGGGAAGGACGACCCCATCGTCATACCGATGGACGCAAAGAGCAACACGGCGTTGTATGCGGGGGCCATCACGCTCGAACTGGCTCCGATGGTGGGGACGATCGGGGTGGCGCCGGCAGGCCAAGCCGTTGACACGCATCGCGCGGGCGACCACGGCGGGAACATGGACTGCAACATCGTGCGCGCCGGTGCTACCGTGTGCTTCAATGTCAACGCGCCGGGGGCGGGGCTGGGCCTGGGCGACGTGCACGCCCTGATGGGCGATGGCGAGGTGAGTGGGCAGGGGATTGAGGCGGCGGCGGTGGCGAGGATACGGATTCGCAAGGTGCGCGGACTGGGGCTGCCGCTCCCCTACGGCCTTTTGGGCGACCGGTTCTTCATCGTCGGCTGGGGGAGCAACCTGGAGGAGGCGGCGGACAAGGCCCAAGCGGATATGGTGCAGATGCTGATGCGACTGGCGGGGCTTTCTGAGGACGGCGCGCGCAGGTTCCTGGGCATTGCCGCGGACCTGCGCGTGGGATGGCGGGGAGGCGCGACACCTACGGTGTGGCTGGAGCTCATCCTGTCGAGAGTGCCCAAAGCTGTCCGGGAGGGGCTGACCCAAGCGGTCACGGCGCCGCTGTAGCGGAGGGCTTGAGCACCGAATGCGCGAGGAGCGCGTCGTACTGCTGGCCGACGACTTCTCCGACCTGCCGCTGGGGCGCATTCCCAACTCCTATTCGCCCTGGGGCGAGTACCACTGCCGCACGGACCAGGGGCGACTGGGGCACTGGGCGGAGGCGACCACTCACTACAGTTGGCGGCACAGCGGCGGCGCCTGGCGCATCATCGAGGACACTGGGCGGCGGGCAATGGAGCAGACGATCTTCACCGAGGCAAGCTACCCGCTGATCGTGACGGGAGAGCCGGACTGGCGGCAGTACGACGTGCAGGTCGGCCTGCGCCTGCTGTCGTTCGCCGCGCCGTGCGGAGTGGTGGTGGGCTACCGTCACTCGCGCGACTTCTACGCGCTGCTCGCAGAGCAGCACTCGCTCACGCTGGTGAGGCGGCGGCACGATGAGGTGACCGAACTGGCAAGCGCTCAGTGCCAGCTCGACGCGGAGACCTACCACCGAGTGGGGCTCAGTTGCACGCCAACTGGCATCACCGCTGCGCTCGACGGGGATCTAGCCCTCGAGGTGAGCGACCTCGACTTCGCCGGCGGGCAGGTGGGGTTGATCGCCAATGCGCCTGCGCGTTTCGCCAACCTGGAGGTGACGACGACCGGGGACCAGGCCGAGGCGCTGGGGGCCCGCGTTCGCGAGTCATTGCAGCGGCTCTCTGCTGTGCGGGAGGAGTACCCTCAGCCGAAGCTGTGGCGGAAGCTGTCAACCGAGGGCTTCGGCACGGACCGCAATCTGCGCGTGGGCGACCTCGACGGCGATGGGGCGAACGAGATCGTGCTGGCTCAACACACGCGCTATCTGGGGAGCGGCGACTACTGCGCCATCAGTTGCCTGACGGCGCTCGATCTGGATGGCGACGTGCTATGGCAGCTGGGAGAACCGGCTCATCAGCCGGAGGAGACAACGGCAGACCTGTGCTTTCAACTACATGACATTGACGGCGATGGGCGCGCCGAGGTTATCTACACGCGCGACTTCCGCCTCAACGTAGCCGATGGGAGTACAGGCGAGACGCGCGCCAGCATCGCGACGCCGACAACGGAGCCGCCTCAGGCGGCGGGCGGCTATCCGCTGGCGCGGGTCATCGGCGACTGCCTGTACTTCTGCGACCTGACCGGGAGCGGACGCCGGGACGACATCGTGCTCAAGGACCGGTACAACCAGGCGTGGGTCTACGACGCGCGGCTGGACCTGAGGTGGACCCGTCGCTGCACCACCGGGCATTATCCGGCGAGCTACGACCTCGACGGGGACGGCCGCGAGGAGCTGATGATGGGGTACACGCTGCTCCGCGGCGACGGGGAGCCGCTGTGGGAGCTCGATGCCGTTGACCACGCCGACAGCATCGTCATGGGGCCCATCCGGTCGGAGGGCCCGCCGATCATGGCGCTGGCCGGGAGCGATGCGGGCTTCTTCCTGCTCGACGCCGAGGGCAACACGCTCTGCCGCCAGGCGATCGGCCATGCGCAGACTGTCTGCGTGGCCAGGCTGCGCGCGGACCTGCCCGGCGTGCAGATCGCGGTCAACACGTACTGGGGCGAGCCGGGGATCACGCTGATACTGGACGAGAACGGCAACGTGCTCGAGGAGTTCGAGCCCATGCACTACGCCTGCCTGCTCCAGCCCGTCAACTGGACCCACGACGACACCGAACTCATCCTGCTGTCGCCCCATCCAGAGGAGGGTGGGCTGATTGACGGACATGGACGGCGCGTGGTCATGTTTCCGGACGACGGCCATCCGGTGCTGTGCTCGGACGTGAAGGACATTGACGGCGATGGGATTGACGAGATACTGGCGTGGGACTACG
Organism: Armatimonadota bacterium; assembly: GCA_046760465.1. Taxonomy (GTDB): domain Bacteria; phylum Armatimonadota; class Zipacnadia; order JAUWAU01; family JBHIEF01; genus JBHIEF01. The sequence goes on from JBHIEF010000109.1 coordinate 12,230, forward strand.
AGTCCATCTGGATCTACAAGCCCGACCCTCCGCCGAGCACGTCAGCGGAGCGGTATCCGCTGCGGAACCCGTTCTGCAACGACTCGAACTACCGAGGGCAGTACTCTTTCCCGAGGCGGGCTTGAGCGCGCCCGCGAGAGGGAGGTGCCAGCAGTGAGCGTGTTCCAGCCATGGGGAGCGTTCGTCGTCATCGGCGTCCTCGCAGTGGCGCTGCTGGGGTCGCATGTGGCTGCACAAGAGGCCGAGGAGCCGTACTGGGTGGCGCCGATGAAGGCCGTGCACGAGCGCTTCCAGGGCGAGAAGGGGACAGTCGCCCAGTACGGCGATAGCATCACCATCACCATGGCGTTCTGGACGCCGCTGCGCTATGAGGTGAGGAACTGCCCGCCTGAGCTGGAGGAGGCGCTGGCGGCGGTCAGGGGCTACGTGGCCGAGCGCTGCTGGCGCGGCTGGAAGGGCCCGGAGCACGGCAACGAGGGGCGGACGACGACGGAGTGGGGTTTGAGGGGCATCGAGGGCTGGCTGGCCAAGCACGAGCCGGAGGTGGCCCTGGTCATGTGGGGGACCAACGACACCTCGCACGGCCCGCAGCCGCCGCAGTACACCGACAACCTGCGCGCGATCATCCAGAAGTGCCTCGATGTGGGCACGATTCCCATCCTGTACACCATCCCCCCGCGTGCCTCGCAGGGCAAGAACGAGAGGCTGGCCGAGCGGGTGGAGGGCTACGTGGCTGCGATCCGGGAGGTGGCAGCCGAGAAGCACGTGCCGTTGGTTGACTTCTACGCCGAGATCATGCGGCGCCAGCCCGAGAACTTCGGCACCACGCTGATGGGCGATGAGCTGCACCCGTCGTACCCGGAGGCGTATCGCAACGACTTCAGCGAGGAGGGCCTGAGCAACTCGGGCTACACGCTGCGCAACTACCTGACGCTGAAGGCTTACTGGGAGGTGCACCAGCGCATCCTGTCCGTGGATGGGCGGCCTCAGCCGGGGCCAGTCACGTTCACCGGCCCGGGGAGCTACAAGGGGCGGCCGTACGTGGTCGTGGCCGCCTCTAACGAGGCGCCGACCCTCGACGGCAACCTGGACGATGCGTGCTGGAAAGGCGTGGAGCCGCTCACGCTGCGGCGCCTGGACGGCGACAGGAGACCACCCAAGCTCGGCACACAGGCGTGGCTGACGACCTCGGCCACGACGCTGTACGTGGCCTTCCGCTGCGACGACCCCGATCCGGGGGGGCTGGTCACCCGCGATCGCGAGCGCGACGGGCCTCTGTGGGAGGACGACTCGGTCGAGGTCTTCCTGAAGCCGGGCGAGGACGCCCAGCAGCCATACTACCACGTCATCTTCAACCCGAGCGGCTCACAGTACGACGGATTCGGCAGGGATGCCGGCGCCTGGGACCCGAAGCTCGAGGTGGCGACGGGGCGTGACGAGGAGGGCTGGACGGTGGAGCTGGCGATCCCCTTCGCGGAGATGAACCTGCCGGAGGACGAGGAGATTCTCGCCGGCGGATGGCGGCTGAACCTCACCCGCGCGCGGCCGGCTCGCGCAGGCGCCCCGGTCGAGGAGAGCGGCTGGTCCCCCACCGCGGACCCATCCAGCCATGTGCCGGGCAAGTTCGGTTACGCGTGGTTTGAGGTGTTCGGGGGCGAGGGTCCGGGCGAGCCTCGCTAGCAACAGGGCGGTTGTCGCGGCGGGCGGGTACACGGTCGTGCGAACCTATGTTTGGTATGCAGTCTCACGGTTTCTGCTACTCTTACTCCGCTAGCAGGAGGTGGACGGGCGAGGCGCCACGAAGGCCGGCGCGAACAACTCAGAAAGGAGGCCCTCCCCCATGTTCAGACGTGCCGGCTTCACCTTGATTGAGCTGTTGGTCGTGATCGCCATCATCGCCATCCTGGCGGCGATCCTGTTTCCCGTGTTCGCCCAGGCGAGGGAGAAGGCCAGGCAGACAGCCTGCCTGTCCAACCTCAAGCAGATCGGCCTGGCCCTGGCCATGTACGTCTCGGACAACGATGAGATGTATCCCCGGCACTCCCTCCCCAACTCGGACATCAACGATGGTATTGAGGCGACCTATCGCGGCTGGGTCAGCAACGTGCTCAGGCCGTACACCAGGAACCAGAAGATCTATCAGTGCCCGTCGCGGCACAACGGCGGATTCCGGGACCCCTGGAATCCGCCCGTCGACGCCAACAACAACGGGCAGCGCATCAGCTACTGCTACGACTACCAGAACCTGCATGTCGGGAACTGGCGGGGGCCAATCACCGAGGGCGAAGTGGCCCAGTATCCTGTGGGCGTATCGCGCGT
>JBHIEF010000110.1:0-14511 GCA_046760465.1 Armatimonadota bacterium
CTGGCGCTGTAGCGGGAGAGATGTTCGAGCTGTGCGCTGGCGGTGCCGGCAGCGGCGTCAACCGCTGTCTCCAGGTAGTCGTAGCCGGTCGGGGGAACCAAGGTCTGACCGGGCTGGCCCTGAGCCTGGGCCGGCTGCTGGGGCGGAAGCACCTGCGTTATGGCTACATCCTCGGGCTCGAACCCCTCGGGCACGTCCTCCCGGGAGTAGCTGATGGTCAGGGTGGCCGGCTGCTGGAGCTTGAGCCCGTCCGGCTGTAGGTCGTAGACGGGGCCGATGGTGGGGCCCTCGCCCTTCGGCATCTCGGCCATGGTCATCTCGGTGTCCGCCGCCAGCGCACCGGGCGGGATGGTCAAGACGGCCTTGCCCGAGGGGGACTTGACCTTGCCGCCCTGCGCGGCCGGGATGAGCTGTGTGGTTTTCTGGGCGTCCTGTGCGAAGAGGCAGAGGGCCACCAACAGCAAGCCGACGAGCACTGCGAGTGCGGCTGCGCGCACGGTCATCGCGTTCCTCCTGTTCACACCAGCGGCGGCGTTCCTGCCGATAGTCGTGAGTCCTTGCGGCCCCGCGGCGCACTACCAGTAGCCCTTCTCCTGCACCCACTCGTGCCAGCGCTTGCCCAGCGTGATGCCCTGGGCGACCAGTGGGTCCTGGGCCAGGCCGTTCTTGGCCATCATCTCCGCGATCCAGGCCTCGAGCTTCTGCTCCAGCTGGGCGGCGACGTTGGGTCGCTCCTCGGCGATGTTGCTGAGCTCGTCAGGGTCGGCGCGCAGGTCGTAGAGCTCCTGCGGCGGCATGCCATGGAGATCGGGCTGGCGCTCGCCGGCGTCAGGCACGCGGGCTTTGATGAAGTTGTGATCATCCGTGCGAATGGCCCACTTCGCCTGCCAGGTGCACTCCTGCGTGATGAGGTAGTCATAGAGCCGCTCGTCGGTTCGGCCGGTGGCATGGGCCAGCAGGCTGTGGCCCTCCATGCCCTGAGGGACTTCGGCCCCCGCTGCCTCGAGAATGGTCGGGGCGATGTCAATGTGCTGCACCAGCGGCTCGACGACGGTGCCGGCCGGGATGCGCTCGGGCCAGCGCATGATCAGGGGGACGTGCAGGTTGCCCCGGTAGAGTCCGTGGTGGTCGAAGTAGATGTCGTGGCGGTACATCAACTCGCCGTGATCGGAGAAGACGATGACCAGCGTGTCGTCCGTGTGTCCGGTCTCGTCGAGGGCGTTGAGCAGTTCGCCCACTGCCTCGTCCACGTAGTTGATCTCGCTGTCGTACATGGCGACGATGTACTCGGCGTCGGTGATCCTGTCGTCCTGGAGTCGCTTGAACCAGCTCTCGCTCCACCAGTCGCCAAAGGGCTGCTCGTAGAGGCGGTCCATCGTGCTGTGCTGGGGGTCGCAGGGATTGCCGTCGTAGTACAGCCCGCGCAGGCGCTCCGGGGGCAGGTAGGGCGTGTGCGGGTCCCAGTAGTGGACGAACATGAAGAACTGCTCATTGGCGTGGGCCCTGAGCCAGGGGATGGCGCGGCTGTTGTAGACCTGGCAGTCCACGGTCTGGAAGTGGTGCACGCGGCCGGTGGGGTTGATGTAGAACTCGTAGCCGGCTGCGAACCACTTCTGCATGCCGTAGAGGTTGTCCACGGCGCAGGTGGTGTAGCCGGCCGGCTGCAAGTCGTGGGTGAAGAAGGGGGAACCGTCCGCCGGCCACTTCGTTCCCCCATGGGTCACAATGCCGTGGGTGACCGAGTACTGGCCCGTGTACAGGGACGTGTAGGAGGGCTGCGTGGGCACGCAGCCGCACAGGAGCTGCTTGAAGAGGGCGCCCTGGGCGGCCAACTCGTCCAGGTTGGGGCTGGTGCTGCGATGGTAGCCGTAGCAGCCCAGATGGTCGGCCCTTAGTGTGTCAATGGCGATCAGGAGGATGTTCATGGCATCGGGCGACTCCGTTCGTTGGGGCTGTCGGGCGGCCGACACCCCTTCCAACAGTCGCAGGCACAATCCTCCAAGGGATGCGCGGCCTGTGGTCGGCACCGCGAGCGGCCCGACCGGAGGATTGGGTGCGACGAGCGGGGAACTTGGCGCGGCGCCGATAGGCGCGGACGTGCAGGGAGGGCATCATGGGCGATACGTTCCAGACGACGGAGAAGATCAAGACGGCGGTGGTGACCGGCCGACACCCCTACGAGGTGCCGGGCTTTCACGACGCCCTGGCCAGCATCCCCGAGATCGCCTGCTACGTGCAGCACATGGAGGACTTCGCCGCCGATGCAGCGGGCGTCCGGGAGCAGTACGACGTGCTGGTGTTCTACAACTTCCACCAGGCGACCCCGACCGACGAGGGCGAGTGGTGGGAGAGAGGGATGAAGACCTCGCTCGAGCGTCTGGGCGAGACCAAGCAGGGCATACTGGTGCTGCACCATGCCGTCCTGGCGTTCCTCGAATGGCCCTTCTGGGCAGAGCTGGTCGGCATTGCGGACCGCAAGTTCGACTTCCACATCGGCGAGACGCTCACCATCGAGGTCGCCGACCCCGACCACCCCATCACGCAGGGGCTGACCTCCTGGGAGACGGTGGACGAGACCTACGTCACCAATGAGCCCGGCGAGGGCAGCGAGGTCCTGTTGACCACGGACCACCCGAAGAGCATGAGGAGCATCGGGTGGACGCGACGGCATGGGCAGGCTCGGGTCTTCTGCCTACAGTCGGGGCACGACAACCGGGCCTACGCCAACCCGAGCTTCCGCACGGTCCTGTCGCGCGGAATCCAGTGGCTGGCAGGGAGGCTGTAAGGCTCAGGCCCCCCCATCCCGGCGTCGAATGGAGGCCCAGCAGATGAAGTTCGCGTTCATTGGCCGCAACGACCTGGAAGGAGTAAGGGACGACGCGGAGTTCGCCGCGGAGCATGGCTTCGAGGGGATCGAGTACAACTACTGGGGTGGGTTCAGCGAGCTGACGGCCGATACGGTAGCCAAGATGCGCGAGATACTGGACGAGCACAGCGTCAGGGCCGCGTCCCTGGGGCTATGGGGCTGGAACCATCTGGCTCTCGGCTATCGGCGCAGGTAGCCAAGCACGCCGTCGAGCAGGGCGCCGCCGAGCTGGCGGTAAGTGTCGCGGGTGAACACTACGTCGCGGCTGGCCGTGTAGGGCGTCTCCATGGCCAGGCACGGAATTCCGTGCGTGCCCCACACGTACGCTCCCAGAGTGCCGTCGTCGCGCCAGCGGGAGGCATAGGTAGGCTGCTCCAGGGGCTCGGGACGCATCAGCTCCTTTGGGAGATGGCGCAGCACGGCTTCGGCGAGGGCGCGGGCAGCCTCGCGGCTTTCCGTGGGCCGGGAGGCGCGGGGCAGGTGGAAGTAGGCGCCGTCCGCCTCGGTCGCGCCGGGGGCGTGCAGGTCAACGACGCAGGCGGGCCGGCAGCGCTTTGTCCAACGCGCCAGGTCGCGCTGGAGCACGCCAACTTCGTGGCGCATGTGTGGCCGGGTCCAGGCGCGGTTGAGGTCGTGTGGAAAGGGGTCCTTGCCGTAGTCGCCCTCGAGGACGCCATCGAGGTTGGCGAAGGGGATGGCCCAGAGGACGAGGTCGGCTGGATCAACCGTCTCCGCCGCCCGCCGCAGCAGCCCATCTAGCACCCACGAGCCCGGCGTCTCGCCGGAGTGCTGGCGCGCGACGATGAAGACGCCGGGGGCCGCGTCAGCCACGTTGCCGGGCGGGTTGCTCAGGCGCCGAAGTGGGCGCCCGCCGCTGGTGACACCGATGGCGTCCTGGCGCCAGTACGTGCCGCAGTCATCGAGCGTGGCGGCCAGGTCGTCGGGCCCGTACGGGTAGCAGAGGGCGAGCTCGAAGGAGGGGCCAGTTGGCTGCACCACCCAGGAGGCCTGGTGGCGCCCGTCGTCAAGCGTGTGCAGGCTGGCGCCATCGAGGCGCTCCCAGCCGCCGGCCTCCTGACGCCAGACGGGGCGCACCGCTTCCCACTGGGCCCCGCTGCCGAGGCAGGAGTCAACGTTGGTGAGGACCAGCTCCACGGGACTTCCCTGGCAGCCTCGCACGCGCAGGTGGAACCACAGGGCCTCCGTGCCCCCGTGGGGATCGGCGGCAAAGCGCACCAGGCCCCGTTCCACTCCCGGGGCGATCTCGATGGCGCAGGCGTTGCCGCCGGGGAAGTCGGTGTCCACCGTGAGGCTCATGGGCGCACCATTGCCGGGAGGGCCGCCGGCGGGCGCTCGGGCCGGATTGCGGAGCGTCATCTGCCCGGCACCTTCCACAAGGGAGAGGGCGTGTGGGCCTGGTCCATGGCCACGCGAATCTGGGCGAGCACCTCCGGGTGTTGGTCGGCGACGTTGTTCTGCTCGCCGATGTCATTGGCGAGGTCGTATAGCTCGATCTCACCGGCGAACGGCTTGCGCACGGCCTTCCACCGGCCCATGCGAACGGCTCGGGCGGACCCGCGCTCGTAGAACTCCCAGTATAGGCAGTCGTGCTGCTTCTGATCTTCGGCCTTGCCCAGGATGGCCGGCAGGAAGCTGATGCCGTCGAGTCCCTCGGGAGCGTCCACGCCGGCCAGCTCGGCCGCGGTGGGCAGGAAGTCGGCGAAGGAGCCGACGTGATCGGAGACGGCGCCCACGGGGGCCTGGCCGGGCCAGCGGACGATGGTGGGGACGCGGATGCCACCCTCGTAGAGGTCGCGCTTGAGGCCGCGCAGGGGGCCGTTCGAGTCGAAGAAGTCGGGATCGTTACCGCCCTCGCGGTGGGGGCCGTTGTCCGAGGAGAAGAACACGATGGTGTTGTCGTCTAGGCCGAGCTGCCCCAGTCGGTCCAGGAGGCGGCCGATGTCGCGGTCCATGCGGCTGATCATGGCGGCCGTGCCCTTCTGTGCCTCCGGCCAGTCCTCATCCTGGTAGTCGCCGTAGTCGGGCACCTCCATGCCGTGGCGGTTCAGAATCCTGGATTCGTTGTTGGCGTGTGGGATGGTGTAAGCCAGGTAGAGGAAGATGGGTCCGTCCCTGTTGTCGTCAATGAACTTGAGCGCCTCCTCGGTGAACCGATCGTGGGAGTAGTCGCGGCGGTCGGTGGCCGCGCCGCCGAGGTCGTCCTCACGCCCGCCGGGCCGCACGACCACGTTGTCGAGCTTGACCTTCTCCTGGTTGCGCCACAGGAACGCGGGGTAGTAGTTGTGCGCGTGGCGCTGGTTCAGGTAGCCGAAGAAGTAGTCGAAGCCCTGCCGGTTGGGGATGCCGGTGCTGTCGGCCTCGCCCAGGCCCCACTTGCCGATCAGGGCGGTGGCGTAGCCGGCCTGCTTGAGCAGCTCGGCGACCGTCTGGTCCTGGGGCAGCAGCGGATGCCTGGCGTTGCCGCGGATGCGGCAGTGTCCGGTGTGCAGGCCGGTCATCAACACGCAGCGTGAGGGGGCGCACACGGTCGAGCCGGCGTAGAAGTCGGTGAAGCGCACGCCCTCGGCCGCCATGCGGTTGAGGCGGGGCGTCTTGACGCGCTCCTGGCCAAAGCAGCCGAGGTCGCCGTAGCCCAGGTCGTCGGCGAGGATGAAGATGATGTTGGGCTTGCCGCCCTGGGCGTCGGCCCGGAAGGCCTCGCCACCGAGCGCGAAGGCGGTGGCGCCTGCGATTCTGGCGAACTGGCGACGGTTCACAGTTGCGCTCCTTTCAGCTCTTGCCCTTCGCGCGACTTCGGCCGGCCCATGTAGCAGACCTTCCCAGCTGCGGCCGAGAGTTTGGCCCTAGAGCATGGGCTCGACGAACTCGGGGGAGTAGCGATAGGCTCGGTAGACCTTGGTCCATCCCCGGGCCCGCCGCGCCCACGGGTTGCGGAAGTCCCACACCACCTCGCCCGCCGGGGTGACCTCCAGCAGACGCCCATCCTTCGTCCCGCCGGCGCAGATGAAGGTGTTGCCGTTGGGCAGGCGTTGGGCTCCGGACAGGTACTTGGCGTGCATTCGCTGCGGAGGGTCGTCCTTGAACTCCCAGACGATCTCGCCGGTGAGTGGGTCCATCTCGATGACGCGCGAGTAAGTGCGGTGCGGGCCGTTATCGAAGAGGATGATGTTCCCGGTGGGGAGCATGTTGGACATGTGCGGGTAGTCTATCTCGCCCGGACCCCAGGCCCAGACGATCTGCTTCGATTCGCGGTCTATCACGGCGATGGTGTCCAGGTTGCGGTGGCTGATGAGCACGTTGCCCGCCCGGAACCGCTCGTCCTGGCGGGCGGCCGGCGTGTCGGGGAGGACCTGCACGGTGTTGGTGTGGGTCCAGTCCATCTCCTCTCGGGGGAACTCGACGCCGACCAGCCGTTTCAGCTCTTCGATGTGCCGATCCGAGTGCCACTCCCAGGCGACCTCCTGGTCAGGCGTAACCTCGACGACCTTGGTGTTCTGGGTGATGGTGCCGGCGTAGACGGCGGGATTGTCCACGGTCTCGTGTGCCAGCACGATGGTGTTGCCGTTGTCGAGGCGCTGCGCGTCGTGGTGTATGAGGCACCGGTAGAACCAGACCTCATTGCCGTCCCAGTCGCACTCACGTATGCCGGAGGGGTAGTGCTTGGCCCACTTGGTGTCGTGCAATAGGTGATAGTCGTCCAGCAGCATGGCGAAGTGGACATTGGGCACGTGCCACTGGTGGACGATGTTCGCCTCCATGTCCATCAGGTACACGTACTCCCCATGGTCTGGCGCGAAGAGCGTGTAGCTGCGGTAGCACTTGGTTGGGTCGTGGTGAACGAGCCCGCGTTTGCGTCTGAACACAACTGCCCTCCCTGTGGGCTTTCGGACGCGGCCGGACTTACCAGGATGCGACAACGCGCAGCTCGCCGTCGGCCTCCAGGACAAGCGGTTCGGCGAGCGTGACCCGGAGCTCGCTGCCGATGCAGGTGAACTCGGCCGGGAGGCGCCGCTTTCCGACCCTGGCGGTGACTTGCCGGGCGGTCTTGCCCGGGGGCAGTTCGCACACCATCTGCGTGAGTCTGAGCTTCCCGTGCCGCACCTCGAGTAGCTCCGTCTGCCTGCCTCTGCTGCGTCGCTGGGTGAACAGACCCCAGCCCTGGGCGCCGGTGAAGAAGGAGGCGTGGTCGTCGGGCCGCCAGACCGGCTTGAAGCCGATGAGGCCGGCGGGTCCGTCGTAGATGAAGCCCTGACAGGCCAGCAACAGCGACCAGACGCTCATGGCGCGGGCGTAGAACTTGCCGCACTCGTCGTCGCCGAAGGGGTTGCCGCTGTAGCCCCAGGAGGCGGTGCCGGCGCCGGTGAGGCCGGTGCGCAGGCGTCCGTCGTAGCGGTCCGATATGGCGCGCACGACGGCGAAGCCCTCGCGCAGCATGTCGGCCTGTACCATGGCCGCGGCGGCCGCGTACTCGAACCCGGTCATCACCTCGTCGGCGTACCGCGTGTGTGTGGCCGGCCGTCCGCCCCTGGGCCAGGTGATCATCTGCATGCCGGCATCGTCATCGTCCACGAACTTGCGCGGCGCCTGGCGGATGCCGTGGAAGTCGGCCCGGAAGTTGTGCTTCATGAGCGACTGGAGTGCGCTGCGGAGGTGCTCAGGCGGGTAGAGCTGACCGAGGTTGAGTTGGTGTGCCCACCACTGGCCCAGCACCTGGTCAATGTGGCAGCCGCTGAGGTAGTCCTGGCGGGCCTGGTCGTCGGGGACCTGGATGTAGTACTGGCCGTTGAAGAGCGTCTCGTCCTGCTTCTTCGAGCCTGTCTGGCGGATGCGGCGATATCGCCGCGCTGCCTCAGTATCCCCCTCTAGCTCGGCGGCCTTCTCAGCGGCGGCCAGGGCCGCCAGATACAGCGACCCCAGCCAAGAGGTGCTGCCGCCGACCTCGCCGTCCAGCGTGTTCCACTGCGCCCCCGCCAGGATGCCGTCCTCGTCCTGGTCCCAGCGCGCGATCAGGTAGTCCATGGCCAGCTTCATGTCGGGCCAGTGCTGGTCCAGCCACGCTCGATCTGGGCTGTTGAGGTGCTCCCGCCAGGTGCCGAGGACGGCGCCGCATTGGCCGTCGAAGGCCGGGTGCGATTGCGGCTGGCGATGCGGGATGGCGCCGTCGGGGGCCTGGAACCGGAATTCCTGCTGGCGCATGGTGCGGGCGATCTCCGGAAAGAGCCGGGCGTGGGCCTGGGCGTAATGCCACACGTGGTTGCAGTTGCCGTGGCAGCAGCCGCCCTGCGGCTGGCAGCCCTCCCAGCCGCCGAAGTAGCCTCCTTTGGTCCAGAAGCAGGTTTGGCTCCTGAGCACGGCAACCTGCGAGCTGATCCTGTCCAGCAGCCAGTGCGGGAGATTCGACTCGTACAGGGTGTCGTGGTAAAGGCGCGTTCGGGCGGTTAGCTCGTCGAGGCGCGCAACGACCTCGCGGGCTACAGCCAGCGCGTCCGGCCACCAATTCTCGTACATGCTGCCAGGGCCACCCCACTGGCGCGCGCCGTGGCCGGCCCCGGGGAAGTGCCACGTCAGCACGAAGGCGACCGTCCGTTGCTCGCGGGGCTTCAGCGACAGGGCGACTGCCAGCGCACCGTCAATGGTCTCGCCCTGCGGAGAAGGTCCCGCCTGGGCGGGCCCGGCCAGGGAGCCGTCGCCGGCAAGCTCGGCGGCCAGCGTCTCCAGGCTCGTCCATTCGGCGGCTGCGGTCGCGTCGGCGCTCAGTGCCGCCAAGGCCATGTCGCCCGAGCCGCCCCCGTCCGCCTCCCCGCCCGACGTCATGTGCAGGATGGTGGCGCCTCCCTCCCGCAGCACGCGGTTAGTGTTGCCGCCGTAGCCGTCGAAGGCTCTCCCCTCGATCTCACCCTTGCCGGTGAAGCCGACCGCATTCTGCTGGGCGGCCAAGAGGCTGAGCTCGACGGGCTTTCGAGCGGGGTTGCGCACGCTGAGGTTGTAGATGGCGCACGGGATGGCGGAGTCCCTGGTCTCCAGGGGCACGAGTGGGTTGAACAGCTCCATGCTCACCTGAACCGGGAGGTCCGGGTCCTCGAAGTCGAACCAGCCGAAGGGGTACTCACCCCGGAAGCTCACGTCCCCCATCGCCGCGAAGGGGCCAACTGCGGTTGTCTGGAGGGCCCGCAGAACCGGCTCAGAGCCAGGCGCCCTCGCTTGTATGGCGAAGAAGCTGTTCGGCACGGAGGCGTGCTCGAAGTTGCCGAAGATCTGCCAGATGGCCGGGCGCGCCTGACCGTTGACCTGGACGGAGCCGGTGCCGATGCCGCCCACTCCGAAGCTGATCGCCGTCAGGTTCTCGCCCCGGTAGACGCGGGTCTCGCCCTGTGCGAAGAGGCGTTGCTCGGCCATGAGTTCCTCCATACGCTCCGCGCGTTGGGCCTCACGCTCCGCCGCCAGGGCCCGCTCGGCTTGGAGGCGGTCCCTCTCCAGCGCGGCCGCCTGCTCTCGACGTGCCTTCCAGCCCATGGCGTCCGCGTGGCGCGCGATGTCCTCGGGCGAGAGCACGCGCCCGTAGATGGCCACCTCGTCAATGTCGGCCTCCAGGTGCTCGCGCCCCTCCGGGGTGGAGGAGCCTATCTGAAGCGGAAGGCCGACGCGGTGGAAGCTGAAGGTGCCCGTGGGGCTCTTGAGGGGACAGGGCACGCCGTCGAGGTATGCACGCAGCTCCCGCTGGGCGCAGGTCACGGCCAGGTAGTACCACCGGCCCGGCCGGAGCTCGCCGCCGGCCGGCGCGAAGGTGATGACCTGGCGACCGTTCCAGACGTGCAGCGCGGCGTAGGTGCTGTCCAGATGGATGCTGAACCGCGTCTCGCGGTGGCCATTGCGCTTGGCGATGAGGCATGGATTGTACGGAGCGGGTGCCCTGAAGGTGGCTCGGAACCAGAGCTCTACGGTGGTCTCGGGCAAGTCCAGGTCAGGAGCGTCGCCCATGGTCAGATACCGTCCCTCGGCCAGGGCGAGCGCCTGGCCGCCGGCTGGGCCCGGGGCGAACTGCGGCTCGCCACCGCGAGGCTGACCGTGGGCGGCATCCCTCGTGTCCTGGCAGTCACCCTCGAAGCGCCAGTAGGCGGCCAGATCGGGCTCTGCGGAGACGACGGCGAGGTACTGCTGGGCCCCCTCCTGGGCGACCGATGCGGCCATGTCGCCCGCGAGCGCACACGTCACCACGATGGGGAGCAGCCGACGCATTGCCCTCAGCCCTCCGATCTGGGCCACGGATAGGCGTTGGAGCCTGCTACCTCCTCGACGGGCCCCTCGGGGAGGGTCGCCTGCCAGGCCAACAGGCGCTCCGATAGCCTCTTGACCACCTCGGGGTACCGATCGGCGAGGTTGCTCAACTCGCTGGGGTCGCTGGGGATATCGTACAGCTCCACGCGGCTGCGATCGGGGTTCATCAGCAGCTTCCACTTGCCCTCGCGAATGGCGAGCATGGGGCTCTGGTTGATGACGTGGCCATGGACTCTGAACCGCCACTCCCACATGAGTGGCGTGGTTCGTTCCCTGGGGTTGCCGCGCAGTGCGTCTGACATGTCCTCGCCGTCGAGATTGAGGCCTTCGGGGAGGTCTACGCCGGTCAGCTTGCACATGGTGGGGAGGAAGTCCACCCCGGCGATGACGCTGGTATCGTCCACCTTGCCTGCGGGCGTGCCCGCGGGCCAGCGCACGATGAAGGGCACGCGCACGCCCCCCTCATAGAGGCTGCGCTTGCGCCCTCGGAAGGGGCCGGCGCTGCCAACGCCATGCTCCGAGGCATTGCCAATGACTATGTCCTCGGGACCGTTGTCGCTGGAGAAGATGACTATGGTATTGTCGGCCAGGCCCAGCTCGTCGAGCTTGGCGAGCAGGCGGCCGATCTGCGCGTCAGCGGCCGTGGCCGCCGAGTAGTAGATGCGGAGCGCGCCGCGGAAACGCTGGTACGGCTTCATCTGCTCTTCGGTCGGCTGCAAGCGCGCGTGCGTGTCCCACAGCCAGGCCTGGACGTAGAAGGGTCGGTCGCGATTGGCCTCGACGAAGCCAATGGTCTCGTCCATGATGAGTTCGGTTGACCGAGCCCGCCAGCCGGGCTCCTTGGGGTCCCAGAAGTTCCAGCCGTCCCGCTTGGCCATGGTGCCGATGTTGGTCTTGTGAGCGTCGAAGCCGTACTTGTCCGGACTGGGTGCCCGGGGGCCCGTGCCCAGGTGCCACTTGCCGAAGTGTGCGGTGGCATAGCCGGCGTCGTGCAGCAACTGCGCCACGTTGGGCACGCTGGCGTCCAGGTAGTCGGGCATGCCGCGCGCTTCGTTCTGCTGGAGCGTGGCTATGTGGCCGTGGATGCCGTGGCGGGCCGGGAAGTGGCCGGTCATGAAGGCGGTGCGGCTGGGCGAGCAGACTCCCGAACAGACGTAGAACTGGGTGAAGAGCACGCCCTGTCGGGCCAGGCGGTCGAGGTTAGGGGTCTTGAGCTGCCGATGTCCGTAGCAGCGCAGATCGCCCCAGCCCCAGTCGTCGGCCAGGATGAAGATGATGTTGGGTGGCTTGCCTGCGGCAGCCTGACTCCCTGCCGGGCCCGAGCGCTGCGCATAGGCGGCACCGGCCAGGCCCAAGGCCGCTCTGCCAGCGTTGGTGGAGAACTCGCGCCTGCTCATCCTCTTCATGAGGGCTCCTTTCTCCGGCCCAGGAGAGACGAGGGGGCCAGCGGCAGGTCATGGGCAGCCAAGAGGGGGCCGCCGACAGCGTCGTACAGACTTCTCGCGCTGTCGGCGAAGACCTCTGCCCAGCCCACGACGGAGGAGGGAGTGTTAGGTCAGGCGATGGGTGGCGGCTGCTCACGCCTGGCGTGGCCCGCCCGCCAGCACTTCGCGGGACACCTGGCCGGCGAATTGCTGGAAGTTCTGGTTGAACCGCTGGGCCAGGTCGGCCGCCCGGGCGTCGTAGGCGGCGGGATCCGGCCAGTTCGCTCGCGGGTCGAGGAGCTCTGTGGGCACGTCAGGGCAGCGCTCGGGGACCTCGAAGCCGAACACCGAGTCCTGGCGATAGGGCACGTTGTCCAACGCGCCCGTCAGGATGGCGCGCACCATGGCGCGGGTGTGGGCGATGGGCACGCGCTCGCCCACGCCGTAGGGCCCGCCGATCCAGCCGGTGTTGACCAGCCAGCACTTCGTCTTGTGGCGACGGATTCGGCTGCCCAGCATGTCGGCGTAGACCGGGGGCGGCAGAGCCATGAAGGGTGCGCCGAAGCAGGCGCTGAAGACGGCGGACGGCTCCGCTCCCATGTCCCTCTCGGTCCCAGCCACCTTGGCCGTGTAGCCGGACAGGAAATGGTACATGGCCTGGGTGGTGTTGAGCCTGGCGATGGGAGGCATCACCCCGAAGGCGTCGCAGGTCAGGAACAGGATGTTGCTGGGGTGGTCGCCGATGCCCTCGCGGATGGCGTTGGGGATGTGGGAGATGGGGTAGGCGGCCCGCGTGTTCTCGGTCAGCGCGTCGTCGTCGAGGTCAATACGCCTGGTTTCAGTGTCAATGGCCACGTTCTCCAGGATGGTGCCGAAGCGGCGAGTGCACTCGTAGATGAAGGGCTCCTGCTCGGCGGACAGGCGTATGACTTTGGCGTAGCAGCCGCCCTCGAAGTTGAAGATGCCCCTGTCGCTCCAGCCGTGCTCGTCGTCGCCGATGAGGGCACGCTCCGGATCGGCAGAGAGGGAGGTCTTGCCGGTGCCAGAGAGGCCGAAGAAGAGGGCGACGTCGCCGCTCGGCCCCTGATTGGCGGAGCAGTGCATGGATAGCACTTGCTCGCGCGGCAACAGGTAGTTGAGGATGGTGAAGACTGACTTCTTGATTTCGCCGGCGTAGCTGGTGCCGCCGATGAGGACGGTCTTCTGACCGAAGTGGACTACGATGAAGGCGGTGGAGTTGGTGCCGTCCACCTCGGGAACAGCGTGGAAGCCCGGCACGCACAACACTCGGAACTGTGGCTCATGGGCCTCCAGCTTCTTGCGGTCATGAATCTGGACGAACATGTTGCGGGCAAACAGGCTCTGCCACGCGTACTGGGTGATGACCCGAATGGGGATCTGGTAATCGGGATCTTGCCCGGCGTTGCAGTCCTGGATGAAGAGGTCCTTGCCCTGTATGTAGGCCAGCAGGCGGTGGTACAGGGCCTCGAATTGGCGTTCGTCGAAGGGGCGGTTGGCCTCGCCCCACCAGATGTCGTCTGCCGTAGAAGGCTCGTGTACAATGAACTTGTCGTTGGGGGAGCGGCCGGTGTGGTCGCCGGTGCGCACGACTATGGGGCCCAGGTGGGCCAGCATCCCCTCGCGACGGCGGACCACCTGGCTGTAGAGGGCCGGGGTGCACGGGGTCCAGTACACTGGGCCGGTGTTCCTGATGCCGTGGTGCTCCAAGCCGTGACGGGGGCGGTATCCTGAATCGTACTCCACGGGGGTCCCTCCCGTCGGATGTGTGTGGCCAGCCTATCGCGCAGTCGCGTGAGCTGTCAGTATTGTGTGCCGCCTGCCTGAAGCGCCGGCGGCGCCGGGCGGCACCGGTCAGTTCTCCAGAGCGGGCCAGTTACCTTCGCGGCCCCGGCCGACTTGTGGCCGAGGCCGCTCCAGGCACAGCTTGGCGTGGCTATGTGGCTAGGGCATCAGGGCGGACATGTCCTGTATCTCGGCGCCCTCCGGCATGGCGAAGTCGGCGTCGGTCAGCTCGTTGATGCGGCTGTAGACGAAGTCCATGACCTCGTCGCCGGTCTGGGCCCTGCGCAGCAGGCCGGAATCGGCCAGGACCCAGATCTTGGTCTGTTCCGCCTCTCCCTCCGTGGATACCGTCGTGTCCACGGTCCAGCATTTGTCGCCGTCAATGTCCTCCTCGCCGATGATGGGGGCCTCTTTGTCCACCGCCTCCATGAGGTCCGCCGACTGCGCGGCGCCGGTGTCGCTGGCCTCTTCGTCGGACGACATCTTCATGACGGTGTTGCTGTCCGCGTCATAGACGTAGACGACGCCCTCGTTGCGGTCCATCTGCATGAAGCCCTCATCCGTCTTGATGCGCACCACGTTGTAGTCGTCCTTGACGAGCATGGTGATGGCATCCCCGCCGGGCCCGGTCATGGTGGCCTCGAAGCTCTGCGGCCTCTCCAGTCCGCCCAGGGCTTCGGCGAGGGTCTTGCCGGTCACGTCTGCCGGCTGGGAGGGCGCGGGTCCGCCAGCGGACGGTCCCGGCCCCGCGGGGGTTGGAGCGGGCTCCTGTCGCGGGCACCCGGCCATTAGCGTCGCTACGAAGGCCAGGCCAACGGCTAGCAGCAGCGTCTTCGTCATCGCGGTGTTCATGCTCTCTGCCTCCTTGGCTGTTACGGTCGTCCGGTTTTGGCGCTGCTCTGTCCACATCATGCATATAGGTTCGCCTCGCGGTGGGCTGTACCTCGTCGGGGCGCGAAGGCGCGCAGAAAGTGTTGTGTGCCTCCCATCTGCCCCTGATTCGGCCTGGGGCTACCACGGGACGGTCGCTCAGCAGAGGGGCGTGCGTCAGTAGACCCCCCACCTGCGCCCCTCGTCCAGCATGGCCAGGAAGTTCTCGACGGGGATGTAGTTGGCCACGCT
>JBHIEF010000111.1:0-14489 GCA_046760465.1 Armatimonadota bacterium
GTCAAGACCCCCATGCGCTGGACAGCCTGCCTCCGGAAGTGTTACGATAACGCCGCTGTTGTCCTTGGGGGAGGACGGGGCATGCCGCACAAGTTCGTCGTCGCGATCCATCAGACGACGACCGGGACGCGCCTGGCCATGGTGGACCGCCAGGGGCAGATCGTGGCCGAGGACTGGCGGCCCCTCACGCCACATTCGCCGCACCCCGACTGGCTGCAATACGACCCCGAGGAGATCTGGCGCCACATCGAGGAAGCCCTGCCGGAGCTAATCCAGCAGGTGACCATTGACGTCCGCCACATCTCCGCCATTGGGATCGCCGCCCAGCGCGACACCACCGTGCTCTGGGACCGCCGCACGGGCCGGCCCGTGAGCTGCGCCATCGCCGGCCCCTGCCAGCGCTCCCGGCACATCTGCGAGAGGCTGCGGGCTGAGGGCCTGGAGGCCACGGTCAAGCAGAAGACCGGCCTGCCGCTGCTGCCCGACTTCCCGGCCACCAAGATCCGGTGGGCCCTGGAGAACGTCCCCGAGGCCCAGGAGCGGGCCGACGCCGGCGAGCTACTCTTCGGCACCGTTGACACCTGGCTGGCCTACAACCTCACCGGCGGCCGCGCTCACATCACCGACCACACTCACGCCTGCCGCACGCTGCTGTATAACCTGGAAACCAAGACCTGGGACGCCGAGCTGCTCCACGCCATGCAGATACCGGGCGACGTGCTGCCCGCCATACGCTCCTCCTCCGAGGCCTATGCGGAGTCCTCGGGCACCCGCAACGTCCCCGCCGGCCTCCTGCTGGGCGGCATGGCTGCCAACGGACAGGCCGCCCTGTTCGGCCAGGGCTGCCACTTCCGCGGCTCCGCCAACTGCACCTATGGCCGCGCCTGCCAGATCCTGCTCAACACCGGCCAGGACGCCGTCGCCCCCACGGGCGGATCGGCCATCACCACGGCCTGCGGCCCGGCCGGCGAGCCCATCTACGCCCTCGAAGCGGTCATCCCCAGCGGCGCCCTGGTCGTCGAGTGGCTGCGGCACCCCATGGGCCTGATCGCCAACGCCGAGGAGAGCGCCGAGGTCGCCCGCTCCGTGCCCGACTCGGGCGGCGTCTGCTTCGTACCCGCCCTGACGGGCCTGGGTCCGCCGCACCAGGAGTCCGACACGCGCGGCACGGTCGTGGGCCTGAAGCCCGACACCTCCCCCGCGCACTTGGTGCGCGCGGCCTTGGAGGGCATCGCCCATCAGTGCGTGGACGCCCTGGAGACCATGGCCGAGGAGGTGGGAGTGGAGCTGGCGGCCCTCAGGGCCGACGGCCCCGCCAGTGGCAACGACTTCCTGATGCAGTTCCAGGCCGACCTCCTCAACCTCCCCGTGGAGCCGGCCGCCGATCCCCGCACTGAACTGCTGGGAGCCGCCTTCCTGGCGGGACTGGCCTCCGGCTTCTGGCTCGACGCCGTGGAGCTGGCCGGCGTCGTCCGCACCAGTCAGGCCTTCCGCCCGCAGTTGAGCCCCGTCGAGCGCGGCCGCGCCCGACAGCGCTGGCGCGAGGCCCTGGGCGTGATCTGAGCGTGCGGGCAAGGCGACAGGCAAGCGGTCTTAGAGCCCATCCCAAGACCTCTGAGGTGTCACCCTGAGCTGCGGACTGCGCAGCAGTCCGCCCAGCGAAGGGTCTCGCCTCGGGCCCAGCACGAGATTCTTCGCTGCGCTCAGAATGACAGCCCACCGAGAGCGTCGGTTTTGGGATAGGCTCTTACCCAAACCAGCACTGGAACGCGAGGAAGGTGGGCCGTCGCTTCGCGCCGAATAGTCGTAGCCCCCGACGCACACTACCCGACCGGAGGTGGAGCGGATGACCGCTGCGATCCTCGCCCTGACTATGCTCCCTCTGCCCTGTGGGGACGTCCATCATGCCATTGTCCTCGGCCCCGCGGTGGCCGCGCTCGCCGCGCAGAGCCACGAGCACGATGTGACGGGCGTCGCCGTCAGCCCCGACGGCAAGCTGGTGGCCTCGTGCAGCAAAGACGACACCATCAAGATCTGGGATGCCGCCACCGGCAAGCTCCTCAAGACGTTGACTGCTCACGAGCAGGACGTCTACGACGTTGCCTTCAGCCCCGACGGCTCCAAGCTCGGCGTTGGGGCTTTCAACCACCCTCACCCGGATAGAACTGTGGCCATCTGGGACCCCAAGACGGGCCAGCCGCTCCACATGATGCAGGGCCATGATTCCATGGTCTTCCTCGTGGTCTTCAGCCCGGACGCCAAGCTGCTGGCTTCCTGCGGCTGGAGGCCCGCCGTCATCCTGTGGAACGCAGAGACCGGCGAGAAGGTCAGGGAGCTCGGCGCCGGCGAGGGCGCGCGCTGCGCGGCCTTCAGCCCTGACGGCAAGACCCTCGCCGTCGGGCAGGAAGAGAGCGTTCTGCAACTGTGGAACGTGGAGACGGGCGAGAAGATCCGCCAGAGCGAGGTGCACACGGAGCAGCGCACCGAGTACCTGACCCGGAAGTACACCGTCTACGGAGTTGCCTTCACGCCGGACGGCAGCAAGCTCGTCACGGGCGGAGGCGACAAGAAGGTCATAGTCTGGAACGCAGAGACCGGCGACAAGATCCGCGAGATGAAGGACAACAACAGCGTCAACGGCCTGCTCATGCTCCCGGACGGCAAGACGGTCATCGCCGTTCAGCACAACCTCAGCTTCTGGAACATCGAGACCGGCCAGAAGGTCAAGGAATGCCAGGAGCACGGCTCCAGGGCCAACGACGTGGACTGCTCTGCCGACGGCAAGCTCATCGCCTCCGGCGCCGACGACAGGATGGCCTTTGTGTGGGACGGCACTGGCAAGCTGCTGCGCAAGCTGGAGCCGTAGCGCGGCCAGCGAGGGACCACCGGTTGGGGACGCGAGCACCCGTTTGCGGGCTCCTGGTCAAAACGGGTGAACTTCGGCCCCGTCCAGGCGTTATCCCTTGTCGGTAGGCCCAATGTCAGAGAGGGGATGACCAATATGAGACATGTCGTCGTAGTCTGTCTGCTGCTGGCCCTGCTGGTCACGCTGTGCACAGGCTGGGCGCACGCACAGAAGGCCGCCCAGGCCCGCCGCGGTGGCGACGCGGTCGCCCAGGCGCTGTCCGTCGTGCTGGGGAACGCGGCTCGCCTGGAGCCCATGCTGCCGGCCGTCTTCGAGCTGACCGACGAGCAGCGAACCCAGATCGCTGCTGCGGCCAAGGACCTGCTCGAGTCGCCCGCCCTCAAGGAATTGCGCCAGAACACCCGCGACAAGGACCTGCCGGACGATCAGCGAAAGCAGGCCCGACAGCAGCTCCGAGCCGAGATGGCCAAGATCGCACCGGCCCTGCGCACGCGCCTGGAGGAGATCCTCACCGCGGAGCAGAACGCCCTATGCCAGCAGCTCGTCACAGCCGCCGACGAGGTCCAGCGCGAGGCCCGCAAGGCGCGCGCCGGGCAGATCAAGGGCAAGGATCTGCCGGCCGAAGAGCGGCGGAAGTTGATGGCAGAAGCCCGCCAGGCCGCCCAGGAGGAGTTCGGCAAGAAGCTGGACGCCATCCTGACCGACGAGCAGAAACAGAAGCTGGCAGAGGCCAAGGAGAACGCGAAGCGCGCCGGGGGCCGCAGGCGAAGAGCCAATCCGTAGTTGCCGCGCCGCGAGCGGGCGCCGTCACGGCGCCCGCTCGGCTTCTGCGGGCAGACACTCAAATCCCTGGCGGCGGAAGTGCTCGTCCACCGTCAGGGCCCTCGCATCCCCAGCCTGCGCAGGGCCCTCAGATCCTCAACGATGCACCTGTCAATGCGGGGAGTGCGGCGCCCGTCCGGGCCGTTGTCCCTACCTCACCAACTCCAGCGTCGCCCACAGCCCCGGATCGCTGTGGATGGGGAACTCCTTGCCCACCGTCGCCGACTGCTGGCCGAGCTGCGCGTCGTTGATGTGATAGGCGAACCCCAGCCGGCTGCACACCTCGGGGTCGAAGCCGAACAGCACCTCGGAGGGGAGCACGATCTCCAGGCAGTAGAAGGTCTTCCCGGTCACTGCCGCCACCTGGAGCTGCTCGGGATCGCACTGCGGCGCCTGCTCCAGGGCGCGGTGTATGGGCACCTGCCAGCCCTCTGCCGAGTTGCGCCGCCCCTCGGGGCTCTGGGGGATGAAGCAGAACTGATGGCAGAAGCGCGTCGCCCGGTGGATGGTGCGGTTGTCGCGCATGTCCAGCCAGACCTCCAGGCAGTCCTTGCGCCACCAGCGGTCGCGGTCTGTCTCCACACGCCTCTTGCCGTCCACGCGACAGGCGAAGTGCAGCCCCTCCTCGTTCCACGAGACGTAGACTTGCGCGAAGGGCCGCCTGCCGTCCAGCGCTGAGATGTCGGGCAGGCGGTACTTGGCGGGCCAGTCGGTGAGCCGACCATCCACCCGGGGCGGTCTCGCCCGCCGATGACACTGGAAGGTGAAGGCGAACAGGCTGCGCGCAGGCAGCTCCAGCGCTACTTCCGATCCCCGGCTCATCGCTGGTCACGCTCCACCAGCCGCCGATAGCCCTCCAGGCACTCCTCCAGGAACTGGCGGAACTGGTCCGTCTCCAGCTCGCACTTGCGGTTGACAAACAGCATCACGCGATCGAAGTCCTTGCGCCAGCGCTTGACCCTCACCCGTCGCCAGGAGCCGTGGACGGGCAACTCCTCGATGTCGTCCCAGGGCCTGAGGTCCAGCCAGTCGGCCAGGCCGTCCAGCTCGACGTGCCCCTTGGCAAACCGCGCCTCGAAGCGGCACCAGCCCCACTCATCGGTGCGGATCCACCAGTGGTGGTACTTGCAGCCTGGCGCCACGATGATCACCTTGTTGCGCCGATGCCACTGGATGTCCAGGCTGGGATCCAGCTCCTCGATGAGGCCGGTCAGGTACGCCAGGCCCTCGCGCCACAGCGGCTCCCGCCCATCCTCCGCCGTGCGCTGCTCCAGGTGCCAGCGGCGCCCGTCCGCCAGCCACGGCAGCTTCACCCCCTGGCCCACCTTGTCCACGTCTATCTCCTGCACCCCGGCGGCCTGCCTGTACCCGCGCAGGGCCACTTGCAGGAAGGTGCGGAAGTTCTTCGTGTCTATCTCCTCGCGTCGGTTGACGGCCAGACCGACCCGGTCGAAGGTGCGGCCCCGCGCCAGGCTCAGGCGCGGCCCGCGCCCCCGCTCACAGCCGGGCGTCTCCTTCCAGGGCTTCAGCTTCAGCCGCTTGCGCAGTTGCTCCTCGTCGAACTTGCCGGCCTCCACCAGGAGCTCCGCCCGGAAGGCCAGCCGCGGACTCGTCTTGATGGTGCAGAAGGGCTGGCGGGCGCCGGCGTGGTGGACCACAACCCGGTCGCGGGCATCCCACTGCGCCTCCGCCAACTGATCCGTGTCACAGATGAGGTCAACCAGGAGCCCCAGCGCCTCGCCCTGCCACACTTGCCGCCCGCGCGATCGCCGCAGGCGCTCCTCGGTGTGCCACTTGCGCCCGTCCAGCTCCCAGGGCTGCCGACGCCCTTTTCCCAGAGCCGTGGCCCGGCCCCGTTCCTCGAGGCGACGGGCCGCGACCTCGCGCGGGTCGTAGCGCGGACGCTCCACGCGGCGCGACTCCCGCAGCGCCCGCCGCAGCACGCGGCCGGTGTGCGAGCGCTTGCTCCTGGCCACCTCCTCCGGGGGGCCCGCGGCCACCACCTCACCGCCCTGCTCCCCGCCCTCCGGTCCGAGGTCAATGATCCAGTCGGCGGTCTTGATCACGTCGGGATTGTGCTCCACCACCAGCACCGTGTTGCCCGCGTCCACCAGGCGGTTGAGCACCTCCAGCAGCTTCACTATATCGGCCAGGTGCAGGCCCGTGGTCGGCTCGTCCAAGATGTAGAAGGTGCGTCCGGTGCTGGGCCGCGACAGCTCGCGCGCCAGCTTCACTCGCTGCGCCTCGCCGCCCGACAGCGTCGGCGCCGGCTGGCCCAGTTGCAGGTAGCCCAGCCCCACGTCGTACAGCGTCTCCAGGTACACGCGGATCTTGGGCACGTTCTGGAAGTGCTCCAGCGCCTCGGCCACCGTCATCCGCAGCACCTCGGCGATGGACTTGCCCTTGAACCTGATGTCCAACGTCTCCTGGTTGAAGCGCGCTCCGCCGCACACGTCGCACTTGATCCACACGTCCGGCAGGAAGTGCATCTCGATGCGCTTGGCCCCGCGCCCCCGACAGGCCTCACAGCGCCCGCCCGGCCGGTTGTAGCTGAAGCGCTCCGGCAGATAGCCTCGCACCTTCGCCTCCGGCAGCCGCGCGTACAGCTTGCGGATCACGTCCATGACTCCGATGTAGGTGGCCGGGTCCGAGCGCGGCGAATCCCCAATCGGCGTCTGGTCCACGTTCACCACCTTGTCCAGGTGTTCGCGCCCCAGGATCTCGTCGTGCTCGCCCGGGAAGCGATGCGCGCGGTGCAGCCTGTTCACCAGGTCGTTATACAGGATGTCCTCCACCAGGCTGCTCTTGCCCGATCCGCTCACGCCGGTGACGCAGATGAAGGTGCCCAACGGGAAGCGTGCCTCCAGGTTCTTGAGGTTGTTGTGCCGTGCTCCCCGCACGATCAGCCAGTGGTCGCCCGGCTCCCGTCGGTTGGCTGGCACGGCCAGGGCCAGCTTGTTGCCCAGGTACTTACCCGTCAGCGACCGCCCGTTGCGGCGGACCTTGGCCGGCGTCCCCTGGGCCACGATCTCCCCGCCGTCGCTGCCCGCCGCGGGTCCGAAGTCCAGAATGTGGTCGGCCGCCTTCAGCGTCTCGCGGTCGTGCTCCACCACGATGAGCGTGTTGCCCAGGTCGCGCAGCCCCTTCAGCGCCTTGCGCAGCCGCGCCGTGTCTCGCTGGTGCAGGCCGATGGTGGGCTCGTCCAGCACGTACAGCACCCCGGTCAGCCCCGAGCCGATCTGGCTGGCCAGCCGAATCCGCTGTGACTCCCCGCCCGACAGCGTGGGCGCCGCGCGCGACAGCGTCACGTATTCCAGCCCCACGTCCACCAGGAACTTGAGCCGCGTCCGGATGTCGTTCACCAGGCCCCCCGCAATGCGCTGCTCC
The DNA here is from genome assembly GCA_046760465.1 of Armatimonadota bacterium. Taxonomy (GTDB): domain Bacteria; phylum Armatimonadota; class Zipacnadia; order JAUWAU01; family JBHIEF01; genus JBHIEF01. The sequence continues at coordinate 7,076 of JBHIEF010000111.1, forward strand.
CGGCCCGTCAACTCCAGCTCGCAGAAGAACTCGTAGCACTCACTCAGCGGCATGTCGCACAGGTCCGGCAGGCTGTAGCCGTGCACCGTCACCGACGTCGCCTCGGGGCGCAGCCGCGTGCCCCCGCACACGCTGCACGGCACGTCGCGCACGAAGGGGCCGATGGCCCTGCGCATCCGGCCCGAGGCCTTGGTGCACCAGTCAATGGCCGGGAAGATGCCCCGATACTGAACCAGCAGGCGCGGGGCGATCTTGACGGGCTCCTGGCCGCCTCCGAACAGGATGACGTTCTGCTGGTCGCGGGGCAGCTCCCGGAACGGCGTGTCCAGGTCAATGCCGTGCTGCCTGGCCACCGCCTCGATCATCTTGCGCAGCAGCCTGTTCCCGCGCAGGTCCCAGACCGAGATGGCCCCTTCATTGATGGACAGGCGCGAGTTGCGCACCACCGCCATGCGGTCGGCTCCGCGCTGCACGCCCAGCCCCTCGCACTCCGAGCACCAGCCCTTGGCGTTGTTGAAGCTGAAGCCCTGCGGCTCCAGCGGCTCGTAGCTGGCCCCGCACGAGTCGCACGAATAGTGTTGGCTCAGCAGCAGGTCCTGGCCGCCCTCGGCCGCGGCGCAGATCACCGTGCCGCCGGACAGGTCCAGCGCCGTCTCGCACGAGTCGGCCAGGCGCCCCCGCGAGGAGGGCCGCAGGCGCAGCCGATCCACTACGATCTCCAGCCTGTGCCTGCGTCGGCGGTCAATCTTGATCTCCTGCCCCACCTCGTGGACCTCGCCGTCCAGCCGCACCCGCGCGAACCCGTCCCGCTTCACCCGCGCGAGGACGTCCTCATACTGCTCCCCATCCCCTGGCTCCACCGGCGCCAGCAGCAGGATGCGCTCGCCCGCCCGCGCCTCCATGATCCTGTCCACGATCTGGTCCACCGTCTGCGCGCCGATCTCGGCGCCACACCGATAGCAGTGCGGCTGGCCGATCCGCGCATACAGCACGCGCAGGTAGTCGTAGACCTCCGTGACCGTGCCCACCGTGGACCGTGGTGACTTGCTGGCCGTCTTCTGCTCGATGGAGATGGCCGGCGACAGCCCCGCCACGTAGTCCACCTTGGGCTTCTGCATCTGGCTGATGAACTGCCTGGCGTAGGGCGAGAGCGACTCCACGTACCTTCGCTGCCCCTCGGCGTAGATGGTGTCGAAGGCCAGCGACGACTTGCCCGACCCGCTCACCCCCGAGAAGACCGTCAGCGTCTCGCGCGGGATGTTGGCGTGGATGTCCTTGAGGTTGTTCTCCTTGGCACCCAGGATGACGATCTCTTCCCCGTCCCCGTTGCCGCCGCGCTCGGCGGTCTTGGCGGCCGGCGGCCGCGGCAATCGCTTGCGCCGCGAACGGCCGTTGAGAATCCGGTGCAGCACCTCCCCGGTGAAGGAGTCCTCCGCCCTGGCCACCTCCTCGGGCGTCCCCGTGGCCACGATGTAGCCGCCCTCCTCCCCACCCTCGGGCCCCAGATCAATGATCCAGTCCGCCGTCTTGATGACCTCCATGTTGTGCTCCACCACCACCACCGTGTTGCCCTGGTCGGTGAAGCGATGCAGCACGTCCAGCAGCTTCTGTATGTCGTCGAAGTGCAGCCCCGTGGTGGGTTCGTCCAGCAGGTACAGCGTCCGCCCCGTGCTCCTCTTGACCAGCTCGCGCGCCAGCTTGATGCGCTGCGCCTCCCCGCCCGACAGCGTGGGCGCCGGCTGGCCCAGCTTCACGTAGTCCATGCCCACGTCCCGCAGCGTCTCCAGCATGGCGCGGATCTTGGGGATGTTCTCGAAGTGCTCCAACGCCTGCCCGATCTCCATGTCCAGCACGTCGGCGATGGACTTGCCCTTGTACTTGACCTCCAGCGTCTCTTTCTTGAAGCGCCGCCCCTCGCACACCGGGCACTGCACCCACACGTCGGCCAGGAAGTCCATCTCCAGCCGGTTGGCGCCGTTCCCCTCGCAGGCCTCGCAGCGCCCGCCCTTGACGTTGAAGCTGAACCGCCCCGGCTTGTACCCCCTGGCCCTCGCCTCGGGCAGGCTGGCGAACAGCTTGCGAATGGGGTCCAGCACCTTGACGTAGGTGGCCGGGTTCGACCGCGGCGTGCGGCCGATGGGGCTCTGGTCAATGGCGATGACCTTGTCCAGATGCTCCATCCCGCGAATCTCATCGTACTCGCCCGGATTGCCCTGGGCGCCGTTGAGGTCGCGGGCCAGGGCCTCCTTCACGATATCGTTGATCAGTGAGCTCTTGCCCGAACCCGACACTCCCGTGTTGCAGGTAAACAGCCCCAGCGGGATGCGGACGTGGATGTCCTTCAGGTTGTTGTGTCGGCAGCCGAGGATCTCCAGCCACTGGCCGTTGAGGTGTCGCCGCCGCTCGGGGATGGCTATCTGCCGCTGTCCGGTCAGGTACTTGGCCGTGACCGAGCGCCTGGACTTGACCACCCTATCGTAGCCCCCGCGGGCCACGATCTCCCCGCCGCGCTGGCCCGGCCCCGGCCCGAAGTCCACGATGTAGTCGGCCCGGCGCATGGTGTCCTCGTCGTGCTCCACCACGATCACCGTGTTGCCCATGTCGCGCAGGTCGCACAGCGTGTCCAGCAGCCGCTGGTTGTCCCGGTGGTGCAGGCCGATGCTGGGCTCGTCCAGGATGTAGAGCACGCCCACCAGCCCGCAGCCGATCTGGCTGGCCAAGCGGATGCGCTGCGACTCGCCGCCCGATAGCGACGGCGCGGCGCGGTCCAGCGTCAGGTAGTGCAGCCCCACGTTGAGCAGGAACCCCAGCCGCCCCCGCACCTCCTTGAGCGCCTCCTCCGCTATCTTCATCTGCGTCTCGTCGAACTCCAACCCCTGGAAGAACTCGTACGCCTCGGCCACCGACAGCGCGCACACCTCGGCGATGTTCCTCTGGCGCCCGCGCGGCCCCAGGGTCACCGCCAGCGCCTCCGGCCGCAGCCGCGCCCCGCCGCAGTCGGGACAAGTGGTCGTCTTGATGTACTTCTCGTAGCGCCGACGCATCCGCTCCGACTTCCCCTGCCGATAGCGCCGCATCAACAGGGGGATGACCCCTTGGAAGGGACCGCTGTGGGTCCACTCCCACCCGCGCCAGTGCACGAAGTGGTACTTGATGCGCCGCTCGCCCGAGCCATGGAGGATCACGTGCTGCTGCTCCTCGGTAAGATCGCGCCACGGCGTGTCCAGGTCGAAGCCGTAGCGATCTGCCAGGCCCTCGAAGATGTGCCGCCGCCAGCGGTTCTTCAGCGAGGGCATCAGCGCGATGACGCCCTCCTCCAGCGACAGCGAATCGTCCTGGATGAGCAGCTCTGGGCTCATCTCGACCTTGTTGCCCAGGCCGCCGCAGGCCTCGCACATGCCGTGCGGGCTGTTGAAGGAGAACAACTGCGGGCTCGGCTCCTCGTAGCTGATGCCGCACTGGTGGCACGCGTAGCTGGCGCTCAGCAGCATCTCCTCCCCGCCCTCCACCTCCACGATCAGGCTGCGCTCGTGCGCCGCCGCCTCCCGCCGCACGCGGCCGCTCTCCACGCCGCCCAGGCTCAGCGCCCGGTCCACCGCCTCCGCCAGTCGCGGCCGCACCCCCTCCCTGATGGCCAGCCGGTCCACCACCACGTCGATGTCGTGCCGCCGGTTGCGGTCCAGGTGCAGCTCCTCGTCAGTGCTGACGATGGCGCCGTTCACCCGCGCCCGCACATACCCCTGGCGCGACAGGTCCTCCATCAGGTCCTGATACTCGCCCCGGCGGCCGCGGATCAGCGGCGACAAGATGTGAATGCGCCTCCCTTTGGGCAGGCTGAGTATGCGCCCGATGATCTGCTCTCGGCTCTGCGCGCCGATGACCTCCCCGCACTTGACGCAGTGCGGCGTCCCCACCCGCGCATACAGCACCCGCAGGTAGTCGTAGATCTCGGTCATGGTGCCCACCGTGGAGCGCGGGTTGCGCCCCGCGCTCTTCTGCTCGATGGAGATGCTCGGCGCCAGCCCCTGCACCTGGTCCACGTCGGGCTTGGCCATCTGGCCCAGGTACTGCCGCGCGTGCGCCGACATGGACTCCACGTACCGCCGCTGACCCTCCGCGTACAGGGTGTCGAAGGCCAGCGACGACTTGCCCGAACCGCTCACGCCCGTGAAGACCATGAGCGACCGCTGCGGCAGGCGCAGGTTCACCTCCCGCAGATTATGCTCCCGCGCGCCCTTGATGGTAATGCTGCGTGTCGCCAATGCCTACTCCATCCCGGTGAGTCGTTGTAGGAGCCGCGCCTGCCCTGAGCGGCGGATGCCATTGCATCCGCGTGCCGAAGGGTCTCGCCGCGACTAGCCTTTCGTCGCGCGCCAATGCAGGTGCGTAGGAGCCAGCTCCAGCTGGCGACTAGCGGTGGCATGCACGGGACGTAGGGCAGGAGCTTGCCTCCTGCCCCCGTCATTCTGAGCGCCCGGCACGCCCTGCGTAGCGGCGCCTCGTGCCGCGAAGCAGGGCCGCAGCGAAGAATCTCAATGCCGTGACCCTCAGCCTATACCAAACACCCGTTCGAGTCAACCTCTAGCCCCCGCCCGCCCCTCATGCACCATGCACTACGCCACTGTCGGCGCACCGACCCCATACGCCCAACCACATACAATTCGCGCATAGCTCCGCAATCCCTTTAGGCTGGACGCGCGACCTGAGGGGGGGGCCGACCCACCAACAACGGCTGCGCCGCCCCGCAGGGCGGCGCAGCAGTCACCAATCACCGATTACCGGCTACCGATTACAGGTCACTTCCCACACCCCGCCACCTTCAACTTCATCCGATAGACAGACGTCCTCGCCGTGGCGTACAGGGTCTTCAGATCGGCGCCGCCGAAGGTGCAGTTGGCCGGCGGCTCGGGCACCTCGATCACGCCCAGTAGCTCGCCCGCCGGATCAATCACCCAGATGCCGCCCCGGCTGGTGCAGTAGATGTTGCCCCTCTCGTCCATGGTCATGCCATCGGGCCGGCGGCCGTTGTCGCGGTCCATGTCAATGAAGTCGCGCCCGGCGCCCACGCTGCCGTCCGCCTGGATGGGGTAGGCCCGGATCTTGCTCTCCTCGGTATCGGCCACCAGGAGCGTACGGCCGTCCAGGCTGATGAAGATGCCGTTGGGCCGCGTCATGTCGTCCACCACGCGCGTGACCGTCCCGTCCGGCGCCCGGCGGTACACCCCCTCCACCTCCTGCTCCTGCGCACGACCGGCCAGCCCATAGCGCGGGTCGGTGAAGTAGATGCTGCCGTCCTTGGCGATGATCAGGTCATTGGGGCTGTTGAGCTTCTTGCCGTTGTAGCTGTCCGCCAGCGTCTCCACCTCGCCCTCCGGCGAGATGCGCACCAGGTCCCGCCCCTCGTGCCGGCAGGCCAGCAGGTATCCCTCGTCGTCGAACATCAGTCCATTGGCGTTGCGGCTGGGCTCCAGGAACACGCTGAGCTGACCGTCCGCATCCAGCTTGTAGATGCGGTCCGCCGGGATGTCCGTGAAGTACAGCGCGCCCTTCCCGTCCCACGCCGGCCCCTCGGTGAATCGCAGGTCCCCCACTACCTTCTCCATCTCGGCTCCCTCGGGCACGATGTCCGCCAGCCCGCCCTCCTGCGCCCCCGCCGCGGCCGCCAGCATGATCAACGTGACGCACGCCAACGCCAACTTGCACTCCAGCATAGTCATCGCCCCCGTCCCGGTGATGGCCGCCCTCTTCCCCCGGGCCGCACCCGATTCCTTCGCTCGGCCCCGCCTCCACCCTCCAGGTATCTGCGTAGGAGCCAGCTCCCGCTGCCGACTAGGGGTGCCGTGGCCCGGCCGGCGTGCTGTGGGTAGTCGCAGGCTTCCCTGGACTGAGCTTGCCGAAGTCAGCCTGCGGAGGTGGCCGGCGGCCGGAGCCGCCTCCTCACCAGGGGCACCACCAACAGGGCCAGGCAGACCCCCACCAACGGCCAATCCCCCAGCCGCGTGTAGAGCGTGAGCTCCCGTCGCGGGATGATGTCCGCCACCGCGCTCCCCGGCTTGTAGGCCGGCACGCTGGACAGGATCTGCCCATCGGGCCCGATGATGCAGGTGATCCCCGTAGTTGCCGCACGGACCAGATACCGCCCCGTCTCCACCGCCCGCAGCACCGAGCAGGCCGCATGCTGCTCCAGCTCCGCCGACCGCCCCGCCCAGGCGTCACTGGTCACAATGACCAGGATCTCGCTTCCCCGCCGCACAACTTCCCGCGACATTTCCGGCAGGAGCGACTCAAAGCAGATGAGCGGCCCGAAGCGCAGGCCATCCGTCTCCATCAGCACCAGCCCCTCCCCGGGCGCGTAGTCGAAATCGCGCACGGGGAAGCGCTCCAGGAAGGGGAAGGTCTCCCGATAGGGCACATACTCGCCGAACAGCACCAGGTGGACCTTGTCGTACCGGCCCCGCTCTTCTCCCTCGGGGTCCAGCAGCGTGGCCGCGTTCCGCGACCGCCCGTCGGCGCCCAGGGGCGCGTTGCCGAACAGCAGCCACGCCTGGCAGCGTCGGGCCGTACGCTTGACCGTCGCCTCCACGTCGGGGTAGTGGCTGGGCGCCGCCAGCATGGCCGTCTCGGGCCAGACGATGAACTCGGCGCCGGTGAGCAGGGACAGCCGGCTGTAGGCGTCCACGGTCGAACGAACGAAGGCCGCACCCACGCGCCGCGGCGCGAACCTGGCCGCCTGCACGGCCGCCGCCCGGACGCGCCGAGCCCCGGGCTCGTCCAGGCCCCGGCGCAGCATGTGTCCGCGCACCAGCCCGCCCGCAACTACGAGGGTGAGCACTGCCGCCACCAGGTAGCTGCTGCGCGCCAGCGCCCGCACGTCCGCGCTCCCGGCCGCGAGGAACGCCGCCAGCGAGGCGTTCACTAGGGCGATCAGGAAGGTCAGTCCGTGCACGCCGAAGAGGGCGGCCAGGTGGATGACGGCGCGGGCGCTGTGCAGTCCGTAGCCTGGCTCACCCAGCGGCAGCGACAGAGCTCCGATGTGCCCGCGTAGGTACATGACCAGCGTGAAGGCGGCCGCCAGCGCCCAGGGCCGCCAGGCAAACGCGACGCGACGAACGAGCAGGCCGGCCAACAGCGCGACCAACAGCAAGAACAGCGACTCGAACAGAGCCAGCGCCAGCCACGGCACCAGGCCGAACTGGCCCACGTAGTAGAGCAGAGGCCCGAAGAACAGCAGGCCCGTCACCAGAGCGTATTGCAGGGAATCTAGCAGCGGACGGGTAAGCATCAGATAGAACAGCGGCACCAGGGCGACCCACACCAGGAAGGCCCAGTCCAGCGGCGGGAAGGCCGCGAACAACAGCAGTCCGCTGGCCGCGGCCAACGCAGCCTCGCCTGCCACCGTCTTCGCCGCCGGCCG
>JBHIEF010000112.1:0-14235 GCA_046760465.1 Armatimonadota bacterium
ACCCGGAGAGGCTCGCCGCCTGACCCACGTTTACACACCTATTGACGGGACCTCCGATCGAGTTGTTCTCGCCCTGGAAGAACAGAGCGCCGCGGAAGGTGAAGCGACTGACGGGCAGGATCATGCCGTTGTAGCAGTTGCTCGTCGTTCGCCCTTCGAGGAACTTGCTCAGCTGCGGCAGTGACTCCAGCGCCTCGCGCGCGGTCCACTGCTCGGCGAGCGTGCCGCCCACGGCGTTGGCGTAGATGCCGACGGGCACCTTCAGGTAGCGATGCAGCCGAACTGCGAAGTAATACGATACGCCCGAGACGCCGCCCAGATTGCCCTGGACGTATCCCAGGCCGATCCAGTTGGCGCGCTGGGCGAAGTCCGCCATGGGCTCGTCGCTGAGGGCTTTGACGCGGCAATAGCGGATCGCGGGATAGTCGGCGGAGTGCCTCTCCATCTCCCACTCGATGTCGCCCTGAAGGCCCCATTCCATGTTCGATTGGCCGCTGGTGAGCCAGACTTCGCCCACCAACACGTTCTGGACCGCAACGCGCCGGTCGCCGCTTGCGGCTACTACATACTTCGGCGTGAAGCTGGCGTGCAGCGGTTCGAAGGCTGCCTCCCACAGGCCCTTGTCGTTGGCCCTGGCCTGCGCCGCGACGGTCCTGAACGCAGGCGCGTTGTGCACCTCATATGCGATCGTCGCGTGGAACTCCTCGCTCGTGCCCGTGGCCGGCGTTCGACGGGCCAGGGCCTCTTCGCCCGCCAGGGCTTTGGCTTCATCCTCGTCTTCTGTGATGGTGACGGTGACCTCGGCGTTGGGCTCGGCCCAGCCCCAGATCGTCAACGGCTGGTCGCACTGAAGGACCATGTGGTCGTTGAAGATGTGGGCGAACCGCAGGCCCTCGGTCTCCTGGGCCGTCGCCTGCCCCACGCCGAGCGCGATCAGCCCCGCGAGGGCGACCGGCAGACTGGAGCTGATGTGGTTGAGCCTGATCATGGTGACAGCGTCCTCCTTGGGTGGTTCGCTGGTCTGGCTTCGCTTTTCGAGCCGCCCACGCTAGAAGTCCTCCCTCGTCTTGCAGGTGGTGACATTCGGGGGAAGGTGCCAGCGCGCTGTCGAGTGCTGGCGGCGCTGCCCCGCCTTGGCGGTGGCCGCCCGTCCGTGCGCTGCGGGGCCTGCCGTGGTCCGATCTCACCGGCTCTTGGCGTGCACAGGTAGCACAATCGCCTGCTGCTCGCCGCACGCGGGAGGACACTGGTGGGAGCAAGGCGCAACGTCACTTCAGAGGGACTCCAGGCCTGCCCGAGCGCCGGGATGAGGCTGGACCACCACAGCGAGGGCGGTCGCGCGCTCAGGGCAACCTGCGTACGCGCAGAGGAGAACGAACATGAGGCATTTGCTTCTGGCTGGCTGCCTGGCTGCCATGTGCAGTGCCGAGGCGAACGGCCAAGAACTGTTGGAGGTGGCGGGCAGGCTGCCCGTTGACATCCATGCCAAGCTGATGGTGGCCGTGGACGAGCAGAACCACGCGCTCAACTGGTACAACTGCGGTTCGCTGTGGGGGACGTTTGGCGACTTCGGATTCGACGGGCCGCGGGATATCTACCCCAAGCTAAGCGAAGTGGACGGCATCGAGGCGGTCGTCTTTGACGGCAACGACCATCTGAAGGCGGACGTGACGGCGCCGGAGAGCATCACCGGAGGGAGCGACTTTTCGGTGGAGGTGTGGGCACATAACCCGACGGTGCAGGCGCGGGAGTGCATGGTCAGCTGGGCGGTGGCAGCCGACGGCGCAAACGCCATGGGCCTCAACTACGGCAATGACCGGAGGCAGGGCGCTGTCACGCACGGCGGCACGTTCGACGCGGGGTACGACGGCGGGGCGCCCCCGCCGGGGCAGTGGCACCACATCGTGCTGGTGTACACGGGGGGCCCCGGCGGAGCGGAGAGGCTCTACGTAGACGGCAGACTGGTCATGAGCCGAGGGATCAACCTGAACCTCGCAGACGCCGGCTCCATCTACCTCGGGTGTGACGGCAACAGGCAGAACCACTTCACCGGCGCGATCGCCGCCGTGCGGATTCACGAAAGCGCCATGGCCGAAGCGCAGGTCTTGCACAACTATGGGGGCGGAGTTGGCCTGGGCACGAAGCTCCTCCCCAACATCGTGGACGAACCGCGCGGGGCCACCTTCGCCGACCACAACGATCCCAGGATCGAGGCGCGCTTCTCGGAGCACTTTCGGACCGCCTGGTTCAGGGACGAGGACGAGAATGGGGTAATGGCCGAGCGTGTCCCCAAGCAGCTTGAGGAGGCCGAGCGCTACTACGAGGTCTACACCAAGAAGCTGGCGCTGCATCCTCCCATTGTCTCTGACAAGATCGAGAACCGCGGTGACGGCAGGAAGTACCTGATCGAGATCTGCACGAACTGGAAGGGCGGCAACTTCGGGGGGCACATGCCGCATGGTTTCGGCTACCCGATCCAGGGGCCTGGGTTCATCAGTGGGCATGAGCTGGCGCACGCCTGTCAGATGCACTCCATGGGCTCGTTCCCGGGGAACTGGTGGGAGGCCCACGCCAACTGGGTGCCGGAGCAGGCCGACCGGCACCACGTCCATCCTGGACTGAACAACCTGACGTCCATGTTCTTCGCGGGAAACGGCAGACACTACTACCACTGCTGGTTGATCTTCCAGCACTTGGCCGAGACTCCGGAGTACGGTCCCATGTTCGTGGCCAAGATGTGGCACGAGTGCAAGGCGGGCGAGTACCTCTGGGAGGTTGCGGAACGCATTGACCCGGATCCCTCGACGCCAATGGCAGATGAGTGGATCAAGATGGCCCGGCGCAACATCACCTGGGACTACAGCCGACACGACAGGTACGTGACAGCTAACGACAATCCGGACATGAAGCGCTACGGTCGGACGCTGTTGGAGCCGCTGCCCTTCAGGCCAGGCTGGTACCGCGTTCCTTGGGAAATGGCGCCGCAGCAGTTCGGCTACAACATCTGTCCGCTGAAGCCGACCGCACGGACGGTGACGGTTGAGCTCGACGGCTACGTCAACCCCGAGCGCGGCTCAGACTGGCGGGCGTGCCTGGTGGCCGTGGACGCGGGGGGCGAGCCGCGCTACGGCCCGATCTGGGGCCAGGGGAAGAGCTCCTTCTCCCTGGAAGACGACCAGCAGGAGCTATACCTGGTAGTGTGCGCCACGCCAACGAAGATCATGGACATTCCCATGACCGCAGCTCCCTATCGGTCCCTGGAGCAACATCAGTTTCCTTACAGGGTCGCTCTGCAAGGGGCGGAGCCGCTTGACGTGCTGCTTCCGGAGAAGCCGGATGTTGCCGGGCGCGCCCATGCTAACGGCGGAGGTTTCGTGGCGGAGACTGCGACCGTGGAGCCGACCGCCTACGTCGGGCCGAATGCGCAGGTCCTGGGCAACGCGCAGGTGCTGGGGCAGGCCCGAGTGGAGGACTATGCCATCGTCCAGGACAACGCCGTGGTCCGCGACTACGGGATCGTCAGCGGGCATGCTCTGGTGGCCGGGAATGCCCTTGTGCGCGATCACGCCAAGGTGCGTGACTATGCCAAGGTCGGTGGCCGCATGACTGTGAGGGGCTTCGCCAAGGTGTTGCAGCACGGGTCCGCGATGGCGAGCGGGAAGGAGATCTCCGGCTACGCGGTTGTGAAAGGAATGGCCAGCGTGCGGGGAAACGTCACAGGCACGGCCATGGCCGACGGCAGCTACGCCAAGTCGAATGACCTCACGAAGGGCGTGTGGTTCACCTGGAACTGGGGCGCGGGGCAGAACCCGGGGGAGCTCGACGAGGAGCTGGGTGGCCTGTACGCGCAGTACACGTTCGAGAAGCCGCATCCGTACCTGGCTTGGGACACATATGGCGTCACTCACGGCTACCTCGTCGGCAATCCGAGCCTCGATATTGTTCGCGGCAACCAAGTGGAGCAGCCAACCAGTGCCGAGAAGGACGCGCTAGAGCCCGTTCGCCTTGCTGGCTCGGCGCTTGCGCTGAACGGAGAGGACCAGTACGTCGAGCTGCACCGCGACGTAGCGGACATGCATGACTTCTCGCTGGACGTCACGCTGAGATGGGTGGGGGGCGAACCCGATCAGCGCATTCTCGAATGCGCCCGAGATGAGAATACCATGATGTACCTGACGCCGTCCGATGACGGCGGTCGGATGGCCTTCGTCATCACGAGCGACGGGCGCGAGGAGCGGCTGCGCAGCCATGCCGCCCTGCCGGAGAACCGATGGGTCCACGTTCAGGTCATCCTGTCCGGACACACGGGCAGACTGCTCATTGACGACAGAACAGCGGACGTCAACCGGGAGATGACCCTTCATCCGGAGGACCTGCGGGCGACGGCCTGTTTCCTCGGACGGGGATTAGCCGGTTACCACTTCGCTGGTCAACTGGAGGAGGTCAGCATCTACTCGGTGCCCGTTCTCGACGAGGTCCCGCCAACGCCCAACCCGTCACAGTGGAGCATCGAGCCGGTCGCGGTCAATGGCTCCACGGTCGTTATGCGCGCCGCCAAGTCGCTCGACCCTCGGGGGAGGGTGGAGTACTACTTCGAGGAGACTACGGGCCGTCCCGGCGGGGACGACAGTGGATGGCAGGCCTCCCCAGTGTACGAGGACCAGGAGCTAAGGCCCGGCACCGTGTACGCCTACCGAGTCAAGGCGCGCGACCTCGCCGGCAACGTCACGGCACCCTCAGCAACTGCGGAGGCCGTCTGGGAGAACCCGAAGGTGTTCGTACCGCACGATGAGGACGACGGTCTGATCGTGATGGAGGCCGAACACTTCCACCACAGGACCACGGGCCCAGATGGCCACGAGTGGCAACTCGACGTGAGCAAGGGAGGCTACAGCGGCGAGGGCGCCATGCGGGCCGTGCCCGACACCGGCGCGCAGCTAGATGCCTGGTACGCAGAGCTAAGCCCGCGGATGGACTACCGCGTGAAGTTCGCAAAGCAAGGGGACTACTGGGTGTGGGTGCGCGGGCATGGCCCCAACCCCAACGGCGATTCGATTCACGTGGGCCTGGACATGCGGGAGGAGTCCTGGGGCGTCCGGGCTGAGACGGCCCGCGGCAAGTATGTGTGGATCAGGCACCGCCAGCCCTTCAGGGTTGACCAGCCCGGCACCCACACCTTCTCGGTCTGGATGCGGGAGGATGGCACGATGATAGATAAGGTCATCCTGGCCGCCGACCCGGACTATCAGCCTGCGGGGAAGACCGATCCCGTCTTCGGAGGCCCGACGGGCATCGGCCCGCAGGAGAGCCAGCAGCAGTAGGCCTGGTTAGCGGGCTCGCGGCGCTCGGCAAACGCTCGCGGTGCCGGTACACGGGCAACCGCGCGTCCAAGCAGCGTGGTGCCGTAGGACTGATCTGCGGGCCGTTCTGCGCGCCGGACCGACATACGCCAGCCCCCATTCTCCGCCGCGCAGGCGTCCGCGAGCGCCTCAAAGGAAGCCTGTGGACACTGAGCTGGCTATGGGGTATTGCGGCCGTGTCACGGTGCCAGACGCTCGAGGTGCTCGTCCGCGGCGCGCAGCCTGCCCGAGAGCGTACGGGCGAGGTTGTGCACGACCCTCTTGCCCAATGCGGGCTGCTGCTCCATGAGGTGATCGAGGTCGCCGTAAGTGATGACCAGGAAGGTGCAGGGCTCCTCGCAGACGGCGGCTGCTGAGCGCGGCTGACCGTCAATGAGGGCCATCTCGCCGAACACCTCCCCCGGCTTGATCTTGGCAAGTTCGTGCCCGTTTCCGTCGCCGGCCACGATGGCAACGGCGCCCTCCAGAAGGATATAGATCTCCTTGCTGGGATCGCCTTCCGAGAACACGACCTCGCCCGCCTCGTGCCGGCGTTCGCGGCAGATTCCCCTGACCTGGGCAATCTCCCGGTCCCCCAGCCCCTGGAAGATGTGCACTTTGCGGGCGACGTCCGATATGGTCCTGCCCTTGTGCAGCTCCTCAAAGGCATGCTGCACCAAGTCCTTCATGGCCTCGGCGCTTGGTATCAGCTCCAGATGGCCTAGACTCCAGGGAACGGCGAGCTTGGCCATCTTCACCACGTCGAGCCGCTCCACGCCCTCGAACACCATGGAAGGGCAGAAGCCGATGGGGAAGAAGCCGAGGTGCTCAAGTGTGGCCTGCATGCGCGGGCTGTGGGCGTTCACCTCGGCATCAATGTAGGCGGGGCCGTGGCGCTCCGCCACGTGTTCGGTGAACCGGTGCAGCAGCGCTCCCTTCGTCCCGTCGTCAGCCGCGATCAGCTCGAAGATCCTGACCTTGTTGTCTATCGGGTCATGCACGAAGCCGATGGCGCCCACATGCACGTCTCCTCGCTTGGCCACGAGGTATTCCGCGGAATGGGCGACCAGCTTGAGGAAACCGTACTCCAGGTGCATGCCACCACAGATCTCCCGCTGCCAGGCCCGGCCGCTGCCAATGCGCAGCAGGCGATACGCGTGCTCTCCCTGCAACTCCTCGACTGTCAAATCACCGTGCTCCGGGTAGGCGGTGGCATCCTCGACGACGATCAGGTCGGGATCGAGGCCCAGGTTCTGCATGGCCTGGCAACCGATGGGGAACACGCTTGGTATCACCCGGGGGTTGTTCTTGCGCAGGGCGGCCGCGTGGCCGAAGAAGCGGGTCATCAAGACGGGGCTCTCCCTGCGGGAGCCGAACCTGTACGCCAGTGGCTCAAAGCCGACTGTGCGGAAGCCCTCACGCTCGCAGATCTTCTGGGCCCCCGGGTGCACGGTGCGGCATTCGGCGAAGCCCCACTCGATGCGACCCGTGGCACGGTCCACCTGCGCCCGCACCAACTCCGTGCCCGTGCCTCGCGACCGACACTGCGGATCTACTGCCAGGCGACCGAACTCCCCGATGAGATCGTCCGCGTCGCCCGCGGCCAGCATCACAGCAGCCGTACCGACGACGGTGCCGTCGTCCTCGGCCACGATCCAGGCGATGTCGTCGTCGAAGACGCCCCTCTTCACCCAGCGCGGATCGTAGAACTCCTGGAACGGGAAGTCCTCTCCGTAGACGGCTCGGTAGATCTCGATCACGCGCTCGACGTCGGACTCGGCCATGTCGCGTACGGTCACGTTAGTCTACACCTCGCTAGGGTTGGTGTAGTGCGGCGCGGCTACTGCACAGAACCTGTATGGAGGCTGCCCCAGCGGCCCTGGGCGCCGCTCGGCTGGCGCACCGATCTGCTCGTGCGCCCCGTTTTCGGCACTGGCCCGGTGCCATCCTCCCCGACAGCACGCCGGACACGGTGGATGTGTGCCTGCTAACGTCCGTTCGGGGTCCATGGGAGGTCCACTACTGGCCCGGACCAGACTGGGAGGGGCGTCTGCCAGTTTGGCGGGCGCAGTCTGGCTGGGGTGGGCATTGGGCTTAGGGGACAGTGACCTCTTCCTCTTCCATCAGGATATCCCCTAGGTCCCACTGCTTCTGTTCTGCGAGCTCCTTGAACGCCCGGCGGAAGATCAGCCTGGCCCGGACGGTAACGCGCCGACCCGCTGCCGGGGCCCTGAACTCGTAGTGCGTGACGTCCGTGGCCCCAGCCGGAATCCGCGTGTCCTCCCGCACTGTCGTTGGGTTCCAGTAGGCCACGGTCGGCCACACGCCGGTCCACATCTCCTGCAATACCTTGGCGTACCCCTTCCCCGGGCGGCCGGCGTAGTCATCCGGCTCGTCGCCCTGTCCGCCCCAGGCCGGTATCAGGCGGCCGTCCAAGCACTCCAGTTCGCGGCCACCTTGCGCCGTGGCGGACACCACGAGCAGCATGTTTCGCGAGGGGTGGCCCGTTGGCAAGTGGTGCCCAGCCTTCGCATTGGTGACGAGCGCGTCCACGAGGATGCGCCCTCCGCGCGGACGGGCCTTCACCTCCAGCTCAGCCGTGTCCCGGAGGAACTCAGCGTCGGCAGCACCGGGCATTCGGTGGCTGGAGACGAACCCCGGCCGCCGTTGCACACCCCCAAACTCGGGGAGTGCGATAAGGGTGGCGTCCGTCGCCGGCATGTGGCACTCCTGGCACGTCTGGCCCTCGTCGGAGTCGCTGTACCGGCTGTTGAGCCATTCGCCGTACGAGTTATAGACCACCGTGTCCCAGAAGGTGGCGGAGTGGCAAGGCGCACAGAACGCGCTTTCCTGCTGCAAGGGGAGCTTAGTCACCCGTCGGGTCACGTCGTCGAGGGTGCCGAAGAAGAGCTCCTGCCCCTCACTGGGGCGGTACAGCCGCATCGAGAGCACGCCCGGCATGTTGGGGGGCGGCAGACCGGTCGCTGGATCCAGCACGACGCCCCCGATCTTGTGGCAGAACTCGCAGAACACGCCCTCGGTCTCGACGCCGATGGCGTCCTTCACGTCTGCGGAGTAGGCCTGATCTGGCTTGGCCGCAGCCGCAGGAACGTGACAGGTGGCGCAGTTGCCAGCCGTCTCCGGGAAGTCCAGCTTGTAGCCCGGCCCGAAGTAGGGCCGGTTGGGGTCCGGCGGCAGGGGCCTGCGGCCATAGTCGCGTTCGGTGATGTGCCGCGTCGGGGGGCTCTGGTTGCCCTGGGTGTCAGTCCCCAGGTACGTGGTCAGGAAGCGAGGGTTGACGGCCGACTGCGAATGGGCGTCGGCCTGCCACTCGGCGTGCAGCCCCGGCATGCACTTGCCGCACGTCCGCGAGCCCCGGGAACCTTCGGCGGAGAACCAGTCGTAGTCGGCGTTGTCGGCGGTATAGTGGCGCTCAACCGTGATTCGCGCGCCGCGATCACCGGGAGATGCAGTGGTCCAGCCGATGAGGTAGCCCTGCGCCCATGCCGTGATGGTCAGGGCCTGCCCCCCGCGCAAGTTCTCCAGAGTGAAGGAGCCGTCTTTGGCCGACAGGGTCTGGTTGTCGGTGGCCCTCACGCGGACAGTGGCACCAGCCACGGGTCCGTCTGCGTCGAGTACAAAGCCGGATACGCTGCGGCGATGGCTCGGTCCTGCTGCGGTGAGCCAGGCCAGTCCGAGAGCTGCCATGGAGACGACCGCCGCCTGCGCCAACGCCCGCCCCATCGGACAGCCTCCCTACAGACGGCTCATGTCCAGCCGGAATACGCCCGCCCCCTCCGCCGCGGCATAGAGCGTCCTACCGTCGCTGGTGATGGCCAGCCCGTTGATCTCCCGGTTCCACAGGTCGAGGTTGATCTTGCGCCAGACCTTCTTCGCTTCGTCCCACCGGTAGACGCCGCTCTTGAGATCGGACGCGTACATGATCCTTGGCTCGGTCGGATCGAATACGATGTCGGAGATGCTGGCGTTGGGGTCTATGCCTGCCATCCACGGCTTCCAGCTGACGCCGCCGTCAACGGTGCGATAGAGGCCGGCGTGGTCCAGGCCGAGGTAGAGCGTGTTGGGGTCGGTCGGGTGCATGACCAGCGATAGGGCCTTCGGGTTCTTGACGTCCTTGGGGCTTGGACTGCGCGACTGCCACTTCTGGCCGTTGTTATCGGTCATCAACACCCCGTGGTTGTAGGTGGCGGCGTAGACCACATAGGCCTTGTTGGGGTGCACGACCAAGTCCAGCACGTGTGCGTTCTGCGAGAGGGTGTCGTTGGCTGGGTCCCACTTCTGCCCCCCGTTCTGCGAGGTGTAGATGCCCAGTCCCGGCAGCGTCTTGTCCAACTGCCCGAACGCGGCCCTACCCGCTGTGCCCGCGTACACACGGGCCTGGTTGGAGGGCGCGAAGGCGGCACAACTCCAGCCGAAGGCGTTGCTGGGCAAGGGACACACAGGTTGCCAAGAGCGGCCGCCGTTATGGCTCTGCAAGAGGATCGGGTTCCAGAGGCTGGCGCCCAGAAGGTGCTGGGAGTTGTTGGGATCAACCACGACCATGGGCCAGTCAATGGCGGTGCCCTGCGGGTAGTTCAGACCTGCCCAGTGTTCGCCAGCGTCCGAGGTGAGGAACACGCCGCTGCGCCCGGCGGCATACACCCGGCGGTCGTCCTTGGGATCAACGGCTAAGTGCCTGATCTGCGCTCCCGAGTAACCCTTGCTGGCGTTCTGCCAGGTTACGCCCCCGTCGGTGCTCAGGAAGTTCCCTCCGCCGTAGGCGTTCGCAAACAGGCGGTTCGGGTTGTTTGGATCCACCTGGAAGTCTATGGGCCAGCCGGCACGGATGCCCTCGGGGCCCCACAGCTTCCCCGGCGGGGTCATACGGTCCCATGTCCTTCCCGTGTCTTCGCTGCGATAGATGGCCTCAGCGCTCCCCGCGTAAGCGATTCTCGGTTCGGAGGTGGCGAACTCGACGGCGGTGACGGCCGACTGCTCAGACTTCAGAGCCCACTGCCACGATGCGCCCGCGTTGTTGGAGACATACACGCCGGCACCCTTCAGCCATGGATTGCATCCCGTACCCGCCAGTAGGATATCCGGGTTCTGCGGATGCATGAACAGTGACCCGACGTAGAGATTCCCCAGCCCGTTGTTGACCTGTTCCCAGTCTGGCTTCGGGTTCTTCTCCCCGTTGGTCGTCTTGTAGATGCCCGCTCCGCCGGGGGCCGTCTTGCTGGCGTTGGCGGCCTCACGGTCGAAGATCCCCGTGGAGATGTACATGACGTTCGGGTCGCGCGGATTGATGAGCACGTACCGGGCGAGGTTGGGACCCTCCCAGGCGACCTTCCAGCTCTGGCCGTTGTTCTCGGTCTTGTATACGACTCCGCGCGTCTTGTCGAAGTTCTTGCCGGTGGCCTTCTTGCCGTTGTTCCACGCAAAGCTGGATATCTCAGCCGAGGCGAAGACGACGTTGGGCTTTACAGGATGAACGGTGAAGCCGCGTACCGTGATGCCGTCCGTGCCCTTGAAGGGCAAGTTCTTGTCCATCTTGTGCCACTGCTGTCCCCCGTCGTCAGACCTGAAGATGCCGCGTTGGTCCTTCGTCCCTATCCAGATCACATTGGGGTTGTGAGGGCTGATGGTGAGGCTGAAGATGGGAAAGGCCTCCCCGGTCAGCCCACGGCGGACGGTGATACCCGTGTTCACAGGAGTCCAGCTCTGGCCGCCGTCGCTGCTGCGGAAGACGCCCGCCCAGGCGTCGCTGACGTACATCGTGGTCGGTCGTCCGCGCACCATACGGACATCGTAGCCCAGCCCTCCGTGCGGCCCGCCGGTATACTCCCATCTCAGGGCTTTCTGGATGCCGGTGAGCTGGGCCATGGGCGGCATGGCAGGCCTCACCTTCGCGGGAGCGACGGCAGGCCCACCTGGCAATGGGATCATGTGCACCACGGTTAGGCCGGCGGGTGGGATTTCGCCCGAGGTCGGCTCTGGCGCTGGCCCCTCGGGAAGCACTGCCCCACGGCCAGTTACGGTGACATCGTCTATGTATGCCTCGGAGTCCTCCAGCGTCTCGAAGGCGATGCCGCCCCTGAGCAGCGGCTCGCGGTCGGCGTAGTCAATCACCAAATCCTTGGCCACTCGCACTCGTATCCGGCCGCCGTCGCCGGAGATTTCTATGGGGACGAATCTGTCCGCCGGTATTCGCCTCTCTGCGCGAGCCAGGCCGTTGAAGAAGGTCTCCGGCCCGGTCTGCTTGGAGAGCCGCACGCCGGCGGCGTGCACGCCGACGAAGTAGCGCCTCGGGCCCTCAACGCGGTAGTTGAGGTGTACGGTGCCACGGGCGAGCCTCAAGCGCAGAGCAAGCGTCGAGTCTCCCCACGATCCGCCCGTGTAGCGGGCCCACGTGTGTCCCTGCCCGCGCAGGCAGCGACTCCCGCGGCGAGGTCGGATGAGCTCCCAGCCTGGGTCGAGCTCCCAGCCCGCTATCTCCCCCTCGAAGTTCTGACTGTAGCTGGCCGCGCCTCCCGGCGGCTCGCCCGGACGCCCTGGCTCCTCAGGGCGCTCGGGACCCTCGGGCTCGGGGCCAGGCTCTCCGCCGAGCACGTTGAACTCCGCCAGTATCCAGATGCCCTCGGCGCGATGTCCAACGACCTCGACATGCTGCCCCGGTCTGACGGACTGAAGGCGCTCCAGGAGCTCAGGGTTGTCCCGCACGACGAACTCGAATACCTGGCGCGTCTCATCGGAGCGCACGGCGATGTGTTCCGGGCCGCGATCCACGACTGTGCCCACCACCACCATGGGCCCTTCTCGCACCTGCCCAAGTATCGAGCACACCCCCTGCGACAGCAGAGGCAGCGTCGCGGTGGGCAGTCGGCCTGCATGTGCGGCCGCGACTGCCGGCAACAGCATCAATGCGATCGAGACGCTCAGCATAAGGCCCAGTTGTGGTGATCTGGATCCCAAGATAGGTAGCCTCCTGATAGCTCGGTCGCGCAATCTATTCGCCACGGCCACCGGGCTCACCTGTGCCGGTTGCTGGTAGGGGAGTGCTGATGGCGAACGCAAGGGGAGGCAGACACGAAGGCCGACAGCGCGCAACCGGAATCAGTCGTCCCAATGCGCGGCGATGATCTTCTCGATGTCGGGGTAGTTGGCATCGGTCTCGTTGAGCCGCTCGCGCAGCTGCCGCAGTTCCGCCTTCAACTCGGCCACTATCCCGCGATGGCGTGGATCCCCGTACAGGTTGTTCATCTCGTGCGGGTCGTTCTTGAGATCGTAGAGCTCCCAGCCGGGCGGCGTGGGGGCGGGTGTCCTTCCACCCCTGCGGGCACGGTAGTCACAGCCGTAGAAGAAGATCAGCTTCCACTCCTTCGTGCGGATGCCGAAATGCGCGGGGTTGGCGTGCCCGTGGGCCATGTGCATCCAGTACCGGTAGTATGTGGCCGTGCGCCAGTCGTCGGGCGTCCGTCCCCTGAGGATTGGCACGAGGCTTCGCCCCTGCATGTAGCCGGGCACGGCCGCCTGGGCCAGCTCCAGCATCGTCGGCGCGAGATCGGTGTTGTTTGCCAGCGCGTCCGACCGGCTGCCGCGTTCGATCAGGCCCGGATACCGCACGAGCAGCGGCATTCGCATGGACTCCTCGTACATCCACCGCTTGTCAATGTAGTCGTGCTCGCCGAGCATGAACCCCTGATCGCCAGTGTACATGATCACAGTGCTGTCGAGCAGGTCGTTCTGCTCCAGGTAGTCGAGGAGGCGGGCCACATTGTCGTCCACGCCTTTGACGCAGCGGAGGTACTTCTTGAGGTATCGCTGGTAGGCTTGGTGGGTGTACTCGCGGTCGGGCAGGTCGGGATCCACCTTCATGTGTTTGCCCATGTTGCGCGCCGTGTTCCGCTTGGACACCGAAGAGCCGATGACGTGGATCAGGCTGTCGTTCTCTCCCCGCGTGGCCACCGACCCGTGGTTGCCTCGCTCGTACAGGCTCTCCGGCTCGGGAATCTCCACCTGCTCCAGGTAGGCCTCGTATCGAGGTGCGTAGTCGAACATGTCGTGTGGCGCCTTGAAGTGGTGCATCAGGAAGAACGGCCTCGATTTGTCCCGGCCGTCCAGCCACCTCAAGGTCAGGTCCGTGATGACATCGGAGGAGTGTCCTGTGTGTCCGACCGTGTTGTCCGGCCATGTGCCTCTGCCCTTTACGCGGAACACCGGGTCGAAATACCTGCCCTGACCGGGCAGGACACTGTAGTAATCGAAGTGGGCTGGCTCCTCCTTCAGGTGCCACTTGCCGATCATGGCCGTCTGGTAGCCTGCCTGCTTCATCTCGATCGCGAGGTAATGCCTGTCGGGCGGCAGTGATCCCCCCAAGTCCAGCACGCCGTTGGTCTGGCTGTACTGACCGGTCAGGATGGTGGCGCGGCTGGGCGTGCAGATGGAGTTGGTGCAGAACATGTTCTCGAAAAGCATGCCTTCGCGCGCCAGGCGGTCAATGACCGGTGTCGGGTCCAGCCGGGCCAGTCGTCCGCCGTACGCCCCGATCGCCTGGGCGCAGTGATCATCGGACATGATGAAGAGGATGTTGGGCCTCTTGGGACCGGCGCCCTCAACCTGGGCTCCCATCCGGACCCCGGAAGCCGCTGCCAAAGCCGTCAGGCCGCCTCCCATGCTCTTCAGGAACTCACGTCGTCCAACATCGCTCACTGGCTTCTCCTCTCAAGGGCGTCTCAGGTGCGGTTGGAGTTGGCGTCGTACCAGAACACGAACTCCTGGCCGCCGGGGTAGGTGTGCCGGATCAGCCGATTGCAGGCATCGTAGGCGAACTCAGTCTTCCCTCGCTCGTCCACGATGGCCGTCCGATTCCCCAACTCGTCATACTCGAAGTAGGTGA
>JBHIEF010000113.1:0-14019 GCA_046760465.1 Armatimonadota bacterium
GGACTTTGACGTTGTACGTCATGACGGTGTCGTTGTAGAACTGACGGGCGTAGGCGACCTTGTTCTCCGTGGAGGCCAGCTCCTCCTGAAGGGCCAGGAAGTTCTGGTTGGCCTTGAGATCGGGGTAGTTCTCGGCCACGGCGAAGAGCTGTCGCAGGGCGCCGGTCAGCAGGTTTTCGGCCTGCGCCTGGTCGGGCACTCCCGAGACCTCAATGGCCTGTTGGCGGGCCTTGGTGACGTTCTCCAGCACCTCCCGCTCGTGCTGCATGGAGCCCTTGACGGTGTTGACCAGATTGGGGATGAGGTCGTAGCGCCGCTTCAGTTGGACGTCAATCTGGGCCCAGGCGTCGCGGACCCGAGTGCGCCAGCGCACCAGTCCGTTGTAGATGAGGACCACCCAGAGCAGTAGGACGACGACGATGCCCGCCAGGATGACGATGCCCGTTGTCGAGCTCACGATTGCCTCCCGTTGTCCAGCGTTGGCGCGGGGCTGCCCGAGTGGATGGCCCCATCGGGCCGACAGTTCCTGAGCCGAGTGCGGATTCCTCTACGGATTCCACGACAGGGCCGAGCATGATCCTGTCCAGCCAGCGCGCGGGCAGTAGTGAAGGCCATCGCTGTGGGGCTGTGGCGAGACCCTTCGCTGTCGCTCAGGGTGACCGTGGACCGATGGTGACAGAGCCATCCGGGGCGCTGGCTACGGGGCCTGGAGGGCAGCCAGCTTCGCCTCCACGATCGCATAGCCCCGCGGGTAGCTGATGAGGTGGCGCGCCACTGCGGCCAGACGATCTCGCCGGAAGTCCTCGTCCTGCAACCGCTGCATGAAGTTGGGCAGCAGGACCGCGGCCCACTGACCTGCCAGCGTCGCGCGCTGGGCCCGGAAGTCGGCGTCGCTCATGGCCCGTGCGCCGTCCAGGAGCGCCGCGACGTCCTCCGGCGTCGTCCCCGCGGCCGGGTCCGCCTGGGCACAATGCCGGGCGACGTTCTGCATCAGCTCTGCTCGGAACTGCGCCCACTGCTCATCGGGCACGGCGCGCGTGCGCTCGACAGTGCGGACGACGTTGTCCAGCGCGTGGGGCGGCGAACTGAGCCAGACCAGGGCGCTGCGCTGCTCGTCGGTCAGGAGCGTGGCAAACTGCTCCGATAGCGTCTGCAAGGCCTGCTCCAGGCGCAGCTGTGCGTCGCGCACGGCCCGCTGGTCGTCCCCGAGCGACTGGAAGGCCTCCTCGACCGACATCCCCTCCAGGACCAGCGTCCTCACTTCCAGGAGGGCCGCCGCCACCTCTGGCGTGAGGGTGGCCTCGCCCTGCCAAGTGGCCTGCATTCCGAGCAAGGCCTCCAACTGATCGGGGGTGAGCTGAGCACCGCTCAGGAGCTGCGCGTAGTTGAGGTCGTCCATGGCCTGCCCCAGGTACTCGGGCTCGGGCGCCGGCTGGCTCAGGGATGCTCCGACCATCACGGTGATCAGGGCGATGGACAGGCTGATGGTCCTCATTGTTGGCCTCCTCCTCGGCTCCCTGCGACCGTGGGGAGCCGCCAGGGGATTATACAGCGGCAGGAGCGCAGTGCACAAGCGGAGGTGAGGGCGAGGATGTGGGCGCCGCCGCAAAAAAAGGGGAGAAAGCAGGGACGCACGGAGGAGAGGCGGGAGTGGGGCGCGAACCAGCAGTATGGTGCTAAGGTAGTGGCGATGCCTTGATACCCACCATCGCCGTGGCCATTCGCTTCACAGGGAGGAGGAATGGATATGAGGCAACAGCTCAGCCCCGCCGTCATCGTGATTGTCATCATCGTCGTGCTGATCATCCTGGTGGGCATCTGGTACTTCGTATACGGCCAGAAGGAGACGACGGAGGCGCCGTCCACGCCGGACATGACCCCGGGCCCCGGCGGCCTGCCCACGCCCGTGCCACCGGGCGGCACACCGAGCACGCCGTCCGGGGAGGCCGAAGAGGAAGGTGACTAGCGCTCCCCACACTCCGCGCCAAGGAGGTGCGCAATGCGACGCAAGGGCTTCACCCTCATTGAGCTTCTGGTGGTCATCGCCATCATCGCAATCCTGGCGGCTATTCTGTTTCCGGTGTTCGCCAGGGCCCGCGCCAAGGCGCGGCAGACTTCCTGCCTGTCGAACGAGAAGCAACTGGCGCTGGCTCAGCTAATGTACGCCCAGGATTACGACGGGAACTTCGCGGTGGGTGGCCGCTTCAACTGGGAGGTGAACAAGGACGGCGGCAATACGGGCTGTAACGCCGCCGACCCCAACGACTGGTGGCGGTGCTACGGCAACCTGTTCTACAAGTGGCAGGTGGCAGCTCTCGACCCGTACATCAGGAACCTGGAGCTGTGGCGCTGCCCGTCGGATAGCAACGGCAACGTCAACAACATTGGGCCTGCCGAGGGCTGGGTGTCCTACCACTGGTTCGTCAAGTGGGTCTGGAACGACGGCGACCCGGGCTACCCGGACACCGGGCCCAACCTGAACTGGCCGAAGGACGAGGACACGCACGCTGCGGACCGGATTCTGTACGGCGAGTACGGCATCTTCGGCTGGGCAGGCACCAACGGAAACCACGATACCGGCTACAACTGCTGCTTCTTCGATGGCCACGCCAAGCTGGTCAAGTTCGAGGAGCGGGGCCGGTACTTGCCGGACAGCCACTGGTAGCCGTAGAGCGCGGCTGGCTATCGCGCGCTCGCCGAGCCATAAAGGGGGGGAGCAAGGATGAGTAAATCGACGCTCGTGATCGTGGTGTTGGTGATCGTCATAGTCGTCGCCGTCGGGTTCGTGGTGAAGCACTTCATGGGCGGCGGCGGCAGCGAAGTGGTCGACGAGGAGACGGGCGAGGACCTGACGGGGCCGACCGAGCTGGACCCAACCCGGGTGCCGGCCTCGCCGCCGGTGCCGGCCGGCCGGTGAGAGGCGGGGCCGGACGACCCGGCGGAACCGCAAGACCGGTGGGCGCGCGCATCGACTGCCGGCCTGTGGCAGGAGAAACGTCACGAAAAGGAGGAGAGTGTGACCGATGAGACAGAGAGCCGGCTTTACCCTCATTGAGCTCCTCGTTGTGATCGCGATCATCGCGATTCTGGCAGCCATTCTGTTCCCCGTTTTCAGCAGGGCACGAGCCAAGGCCAGGGCGACGGCCTGCCTGTCCAATGAGAAACAGCTTGCGCTGGCCTTTATGCAGTACACGATGGACCACGACGGCCGTTTCCCTTCGGTCTATGACGACACCGGCCCAGTCCGGGTGATTTGGGCGGAGAAGATCTACCCCTACGTCAGGAACAACCAGGTCTACGCCTGCCCCGGGGGGCCGAACAATGTCAACACGTCGACCACACTCCATGGCACGCGGTATCTGATGAATATGGTCCACGGGTGGCATTGGCCGGAGGGGACCAATTCGTCAGGGAACCACGGCTACCCGATCAATGAGGACCAGATAAGGCAGCCCGCCGAGCTCGCGCTCCTGTTTGAGGGCAGGGATCACTGGTGGTGCCACTGGCTCACGCATCCCGGGTGGAACGCCACCACGACAAACGCCGATGGGCTGGTCCTGGTGGGCGTGCTGGGGGAGACGATCTACCCCCGCCACAACGGCGGCTGCAATGTCGCCTTCTGCGACGGGCACGTCAAGTGGATGAAAACGCAGGATATCTACTCCACCGATCCGTACGATCATCTGTTTGTGCTCTGGGCGCAGTGAGCAACGCTTGGCGAGGAATGGCGGGAGCCAGGGGCGAGCGCTGACTGTGCGCCGCTTCCCGGACCTTTCGCGTTGGGTCGGCCGCGATGCGGCCGGCCCTCTTCCTCTGAGCGCAGGATGGCGAAGCGGGCCGCAGAGGCTGGGAACGCGCCTGGGGCTACTCTCGCTGCTCGATCACGAAGACCGGGCTCTGGGTGAGACGGAGGGCGACCTTCCCGTTCGCGGGCGCCGCGCCTGACATCGGGGCCTATGAGTATGGCGACGAGCGGGCATTGGTCGGGCCGACGTGGAGGGACTACCCGAAGCGGAGCTTCGCCGGCAGAGGCTAACGCGCTGTCGCACGCCTACTCCTCATCCACCCAGCTCATCATCACCTTGCCCGACTGCCCCGAGCGCATGACCTCAAAGGCCTCTTCAAACTGGGTGTAGTGGAAGCGGTGAGTGATGACGGGGCTGATGTCTAGGCCGGTGTGGAGCATGGACTGCATCATGTACCAGGTCTCGTACATCTCCCGGCCATAGACTCCCTTGATGGTGATACCGTTGAAGATAACGGTGTTCCAGTCTATGGGCATCTGCTCGGTCTGAATGCCCAACATGGCGATCTTGGCGCCGTGGCACATGTTGGCGAGCATGTCGCGGAGGGCCTCGCCACTGCCGGACATCTCCAGCCCCACGTCGAACCCCTCTTTCATGCCCAGGAGCTGCTGAACGTCTTCGATGCGTCCTTCTCTGATGTCCAGGGCCACCGTGGCCCCCATGGTCTTGGCCAGTTCCAGGCGATAGGGGTTCAGATCGGTGACCACCACATAGCGCGCGCCGGCGTGCTTGACGATGGCGGCGGCCATCACGCCGATGGGGCCAGCACCGGTGATGAGAACGTCCTCGCCCAGGACCCTGAAGGAAAGGGCACTGTGTGTGGCGTTGCCGAAGGGGTCGAAGATGGAGAGTATCTCCATGGGTATGCTGGGGTCGGCGTGCCACACGTTCGTAACCGGGATGCACAGGTATTCGGCGAACACGCCGTCGCGGTCAATGCCGACGCCGCTGGTATCCATGCAGAGATGCCGCCGTCCAGCCAGGCAGTTGCGGCAGCGCCCGCAGACCAAATGGCCCTCCCCCGAGACCACGTCGCCCACCTCGAGATCGGTGACGTTGCTGCCGACGGCCGCGACCGTCCCGGCGAACTCGTGACCGATGATCATGGGCACCGGGATGGTCTTCTGTGACCACTCGTCCCAGTTCCAGATGTGCACGTCGGTGCCGCAGATGGAGGTCTTGTGCACCTTGATGAGGACGTCGTTTATCCCCATCTCGGGGAGGGGGACCTCCTCAAGCCACAGTCCCGGCTCCGGCTTCTTCTTCACCAACGCCTGCATGGTCTGCTGCATGTCAGTGCCTCTCCCCGGCCGCCGTCGTGGCGCGGTCAGACGCCCAGCTCGTCCTTGACTTGCCTGAAGGCGTTGAGGGCGTAGTCAATGTCGTCGGCGGAATGTGCGGCGGATATCTGGACGCGGATGCGTGCGGTGCCCTTGGGCACCACAGGATAGGAGAAGCCGATCACGTAAACGCCCTTGTCCAGCAGCCGGGCCGCCATCTTCTGCGCCAGGACGGCGTCCCCCAGCATGATGGGGACGATGGGATGCTCGCCGGGCTGGATGACGAAGCCGTTGGCCGCCATTCCCTCGCGGAAGCGGCGCGTGTTCTCCAGCAGCTTGACTCTCAGATCGTCGGAGGCCATGAGGATGTCCAGCCCCTTCAGGGAGGCCGCCACGATGGGCGGGGCGAGCGTGTTGGAGAACAGGTAGGGGCGCGAGCGCTGGCGCAGGAACTCGACGATCTCCTTCCTGCCGCTGGTGTAGCCCCCGCTGGCGCCGCCCAGCGCCTTGCCCAGCGTGCCGGTGAGAAGGTCCACGCGACCCATGACGCCGCGATGCTCGTGCGTGCCGCGGCCGGTCTCACCGAGCACGCCGACCGCGTGGGAGTCGTCCACCATCACCAGCGCGTCGTACTGCTCGGCCAGATCGCACATCTCGTCCAGCTTGGCGATGGCGCCGTCCATGGAGAACACGCCGTCCGTGGCGATCAGGCGGAAGCGGGCGTCCTGTGCCTCCTGGAGGCGCTTCTCGAGGTCGGCCATGTCGCAGGCGCGATATATCAGCCGCTTCGCCTTGCACAGGCGAATGCCATCAATGATGCTGGCGTGGTTGAGCTCGTCGCTGATGACGCAATCCTCAGCCGACAGCAGCGTCTCGAACAGGCCCGTATTGGCGTCAAAGCAGGAGGTGTAGAGGATCGTGTCCTCTGTGCCCAGGAACTGGGAGAGCTTCTGCTCCAGGCGCTTGTGGATCTGTTGGGTGCCACAGATGAACCGCACCGAGGCCAGCCCGTAGCCCCACTGCTCCAGGCCTTCGCTCGCGGCCCGGATCAGGTCGGGGTGGTCGGCGAGGCCCAGGTAGTTGTTGGCGCACATGTTGAGGACCTCGCCAGAGGGAGCCGCCGTCCCCTCCTCCACACTGATGCGGGCGCGCTGGGGGCTCGTGATGACCCGCTCGCCCTTATACAGGCCCGATTGCCTGATGTTGGCCAGCTGCTCCAGCAGGTGGCCCTTCATTGACCCGAACATCCGACCCCTCTCCTTCCGCAGGCGCCCGGCCCGTCGGCCGCGCGAGATGAAGACTGCCACTTCGCCGGCGTCGGCCCCGATCTGAACGCGCAGCCTGTGTTCGGCGCCGGGTAGTGACCATCCTCCTCAGCGGCCAGTGACAGTCGCCAGGAGTCAGGGGCAGATCGGGGAACACACAGCGACCGCGCAGGGCCAAGCAGGATGACGGAGAGGAGCGGGGAACTCACTACTTGCTTAAGGTGCCGTCTGTCCCCCCGACGGGGCCGCGACCAAGTCCGGGAAGGTCGCGACGTTCCGCCGCCGCTCTACCGGCCGTCAGTGGCATGGGTGGGACGGAACGCCTCCGCGCGGTTTGGCTGCCCGCATCGCAGGGCGCGGCAGGGGGGGGATTGAGGCATGGACGCACCGACGAAGCCGCCCATCCTGACGGCGAGGCGGTTCCTGCTGTTCCTGGCCGCACTTGCGTTGGCCTCCCTGGCGCTTTCCCTGATCGGACGCACCGGCAAGGCCGGCATGATGCTGTTCTTCGTGCTTTTCTTGCTGACGGCAGTGTTGTGCCTGCCTCTGTGGGGGGCCATGCGATGCTGGCGGAAAGGACGGAGGAGGATGCTCCAGTATCTGCATATCGCGGTCAACGTCATTCAGGGGCTGCTCGACTACTCGCCAGGCATCGGCCTGATCTTCACCAACCCCGAGCACCACGTCTTCAACGTCTACGCTAAGAGCGGGCAGGGGCAGATCGAGGAGCGCCAGCAGGGCGGCAGGAGGGAGTTCCGCTACAGAGTCCTTGCAGGGCAGGACCCCCTGCGCTACGCCGGCAATCCGGAGATCGCCGCCTACATGCGCGACCACGTCCGGCTGAGCGACCAGCACTGGCTGGAGCTGACCTTCCTGGAGCACTACCCAGATGCGATGCGGCGGGTATCCCATTCATTCGAGAACGAGAACTCCGCCTCCATGCACGTGGTGGGTGCGGACGGCTGGGATTTCGCGCCCTACTACGTGGCCAAGCATGTGTTGGTGGGCAGTCACGGGAGTCTCAACAATGAGGCCTCTCTGGTGCCAGTCATGTTCTCCGGCCCCGGCATAAAGAGGGTGGAGCTGCCGTACGCCAGGACCGTGGACGTGGTGCCGACGATCCTGAAGTACTTCGATGTCGAGGCGCCCGCCGTGGACGGGCGGGCGCTGCCCGTGTTCGAGGACCCCGAGAAGAACCGGGCCATCAGGAACGACGTACGGAACGTGTTCTGGAAGAGAGAGTTCGAGGATGGCGCCTACCTCTACAGATTAGAGCACATGTACGCCTCGTACGACAGGAGGATCGTTCGCATTGACAAGGAGACCTCGGAGCGCGAGGTCCTGGTGGAGAGCATCAAGGAGGCACTGCCAGAGCTGGAGCATCCGGCGGACACCTCGCTGGAGCTGAGCGACTTCCGGGATGGGAAGCTGATCTTCCGCACGACCCACGTTGAGGAGGCTCTGGAGAGCAAGCAGATCACCTTCGACGTTGGGTCTCGCAGCTTCGAGTGAACGCCCCCCTCGCGTAGGCGCGCCACGGCGCGGTTCTCAGCCGGCAAAACCCGTACACGATCTGTCGGCTCTGTGGCGCCGAGCGTGCTGTGCCCCCACTATTCGACAAGGAGAATCTCGCGCCCGGGCGGAACCCCCTAGCTACTGAGCCCTCGGATCGAGCGATAGGTCCGGGCCAGCGCTCGACCTCGTTTGACGGGGCGGAGGCACACAGTCGGTGATACAAAGGAGATGGCCATGCGCAGGCAACTAGCTGGCCTGGCAGTACTAGCCGCTCTGTTGATGATTGACCTCTCTCCTCCCTTCGCTGCGGAGAAGGGCGGAGCGGAAGCGGTTCTGAAGAAGATCGGCGTCACTCGCGGGATCTGCGTCTTGCTGGGCGACAAGAAGGGCCGGTTGGCCGTAGACCTTGCACGCAAGAGCGATCTCACCGTGTACGCGCAACTGGCCAATGCCGAGGATGTTGCGGCGGCCAGCCGGGCGGCCGACGCGGCTGGGTTCTACGGCAGCCGGATATGGGTGGCACAGGGAGGCCTGGAGCGCATCGGCCTGGCCGACGACCTCGCCGACGCGCTGGTGGCGACTGGTGATGCGAGAGGCGTTGCCCGCGATGAGGTGGTCCGCGTGCTCAGGCCGGGCGGGAAGGCCGTCCTGGGGCGGCGGACGTTGTCCGAGTCCGCTCCGGCGGGCGTTGATGACTGGAGCCACCACTACCATGGCCCAGACAACAACCCTCAGTCCAACGACCGAGTGGCCCGGGCCCCCTACCTCACTCAGTTCGTGGCCGAGCCGCGCTACGGGCCCGCGCCACAGGCCGCCGTGTCCTCGGCCGGACGCCTCTTCCTGGCCTTCGGGCACGTCGCCTGGCACCAGCGCGAGGAGCCGTGGTTGAACACGCTCATCGCCATGAACGGCTTCAACGGCACGGTGCTGTGGAAGCGGCCCTTGACCCCCGGGATCATGGTTGACCGCAGCACCATGGTCGCGACGCCCGACACCCTCTACCTTGCCGATGAGAAGTCCTGCAAGCTCCTCGACGCCGCCACGGGCGAGCTCGAGGATGAGATCACAGTGCCAGCCGGCATGACGGACGGGCCCTTCTGGAAGTGGATGGCGCTGCAGGACGGCGTGCTCTACGCGCTTGTGGGCAAGGACGAGCCGCTGGACCCGGTGGCGCGCTGGCGCAGCGTCAGGCACGGCTGGCCGTGGGGCGGCATATCGGAGGGATACAACCGAAGCGAGTACACGTGGGGCCTGGGCAAGACGCTGCTGGCACTGGACCCAAGGACGAAGGAGGTTCTCTGGCATCGCGATGAGCCCGAGACCATAGACAGCCGGGCCCTGTGCATGAAGGGCGGTCGGATATACTGCGGCGCATTCGGCCGCTACATTGCGTGTCTCGATGCCAAGACGGGTGAGGAGGTGTGGCGGCGAACAGCGCAGGCCGACGCGGACATCTTCAGGGCGATTGGGCCGTATCGTCCCGGCCACGGGTACATCGGCGGCTGGAAGAGCACTCCCTACGTCAAGTGCACCGACGAGGCACTGTACTTCGTGGGCCCACAGGTGGAGTGGCTGACGGCGCTCTCGGCCGAGGACGGAAGCGTCTTGTGGAGATACCCACACAAGGACGTGCACGTGGTCATCCGCGATGATGGCCTTTACACCATCGGCGCGCAGCAGAGCCAGGGACACACCAAGAAGCTCGACCCGCTGACAGGGGCGATCCTGGCCGAATATGGGACGCACCGACGGGCCTGCACCCGCTCGGTGGGCAGCGCTGACGGGATCCTCTTCCGGGCCAGTGGCGGGTCCGTTCGGCTCGACCTGCCGACGGGCAAGCCTCAGTGGATCTCGCCCATGCGTCCGTCGTGTCACATAGGCGTGCTGGTGGCCAACGGCCACCTCTACTGGGTGCCCTGGACATGTGACTGCAACCTGCAAATGTTCGGCGTCATCTCCTGCGGGCCGGCGGGCGAGTTCGCGTTCGACCAGGAAGCCACTGCTGAGCAGCGACTGGAAGTGGCTGCCAGCGACCCCACCGAGGTTGCCGATCTCGAAGAGTCGCCGTCGGATTGGCCGACTTACCGCGCCGACAATGCGCGTTCGGCCCGCACCCAGGCGGCGATTGCGCGCGACGCCACTCTTCTGTGGCAGGCTGAGCCCCAAGTCGCGTTTGAGCCCACGGCGCCCGTTGCCAGCGGGGGCATGGTGCTGCTGGGCGGCTCGGACGGCATCGTCCGCGCGCTCGACGCGGAGACGGGGAAGCCGCGCTGGCGGGCCTATACCGGCGGCGCGGTGCAGTTCCCGCCGTCCATCGCCGGCGGGCGCGCGCTGGTCGGCTCGGGCGACGGTTGGGCCTACGCCTTGGAGGCAGCCACGGGCAGGCTGCTATGGCGCTTCCGCGCCGCACCCGCCGATCGCTCAATACACGTTTACGGTTCACTGCTGTCCACCTGGCCGGTGGGGAGCGGCGTGCTGGTTGACGACGGCGTAGCCTACTTCGCGGCCGGGATCATGGACTACGACAGCACCCACGTGTACGCGCTCGACGTTGCCACTGGCGAGATCAAGTGGCAGAACAACACCGCGGGGCACCTCGACGGCTGGTCTCGGAGGGGCGTCGCCTGCCAGGGGGAGATGCTGCTGCACGAGGGCAAGCTGTACCTGGCCGGCGGCAACGCGGTTTCGCCGGCGATCTTTGACATAGCGAACGGCAAGTGCCTCAACCAGCCTCCGCAATGGGTGGGCACTCAGGCACCGCGCGGCCGCGAACTGCGCCTGGTCGGTGGGCAGGTTACGGTGAGTGGACAGCCCCTCTACTCCCGGCCGGAGTTCCCCGTCTACGACAAGTCCGCCCAATGGGGCGAAGTGGCGGTGGCGGCGAGCAACGCCAACCTGTCGTTCCGGAGGAGCGACGAAGCGGGCGGAGCGGCCTGGCGTATCGTGGCCCAGGAGCCTGGAGGCGGCGCCGATCTCTGGGCACATCCGCTGCCGGCCGAGCCCGTGCGGTGGGGACTGGCCGTGGACAGCCAGGGCCGGGTAGTCGTCACGCTCCGCAACGGGGAAGTGCTCTGCTTCGGCTAGCGCGCGGCCTCGAAGGCGCCCTCTGCTGCCGATCAGTCTGCATTCGCTCGCGACAGGAGATCGGCCCAGAACTCCCGGGCCGCCTCGAAGTACTGCAAGACCTGCTCCCGCTGCCCTGGATCGGTGACCTTGAGACGCCCCGCGCGCTCCTCCAGCCAGTCGGCGAAGAACTGAACTGCCGATCTGCTGACGCGCCTGGGTGCATCCTCGAAGGCCACGTAGAACGGAGCGGTCGAGGCGAATCGGAAGGTCGTCGGGTTGTCAGCGATGGCTCGCACGAGGAACCACCCGCTGGCGTCGAAGTGTAGCTCGCCCACGCTTCGATTCCTGCCATCGTTGGCGGCCTCAGCCACGGCGACGACGCGCCCGTTCTGGACGACCTCAAGGCGGTCTATCGCATCGTTGCCGAGGAGCGAGGCGGTGAGGGGGACCGTGAACTCCCGTCCCGGTTTGGCTGAGAACACCGTCCCCGGCAGCTTCCCCTTGGCACGCACGATCAGCAATGGCCCGTTCGTAACGAAGGTCCGTCCGGCGCGCACTGCCTTCCACCAACCGCGGTAGCTGGTGTCGCCTCCCACGTGGGCGTACACGCGGTTGTACCCGACGGGGTTGCGGAGCACACCCGAGGCGCTGCCTGCCGAGGGCGGGAGGCGGATGCCACACTCCAGAATCCGGTAGTAGATCTCCTGGGTCCAATAGGCATTGCCGAGAGGGGCAGGTAAGCGGTTCGCATCGCGCGGCTTGCCCCAGGCTTCATTGGCGAGCATCTGGCTGCGCTGCATGTGGTTGTTGGCGATGCCGATCGAGTCCACCTGGCCGGTGGCGAGCCATAGGGGGACATCCCACCAGAACGGCTTCTCAATGTCCACCCATACATGGCGGTGCTTGCGGGCGGCTTCGAGGAACGCAACGGAGCAGGGATAGTCCCGCTGCGCTTCCTGTATAGGCAGCGGCCGCTCCAGACCGAAGTAGAGCAGCGCGCCTCCCTCACGTTCGTCCTCGCCAGCCATCACGTGATAGTGTCGGTTGGCCCCGAACCTCACGCGGAGCCGGGCAGGCGGGACTTCGTCCTCCCAGGCGTTGCGTGCGTTCCACCACGTGATCACCGGCGCCACATGCAGGTCTGCCGCCTCCATCAGCAGCTCCATGTCCGCCACGGGCCGGTGCACGTGCATCTCGCCAGAGCGCCAGCCGCGGGCGGTCATGTTAGTCAGACGCTCGATCTGGAATGTGAACGCGTTCGCCCGGCCGCCTTCCACCGTGAGGTCGCCCGTCAGTGACCGGTACTCGGGACCACGTTCGATCTCGTAGGAGTAGTCGCCGGGGGCAAGGCGCAATGCGGCCGTGCCTGGGCAGGTGAAGTGGTCGCGCCAGAAGGGAAGGCCTTCCGGCAGTACGGGCTGACCGTCCGCGCCCCTCAAGTACACGTTGCAGGCGACGGGCTTGCCCGTTTGACCGTCCAGAATGGTCAGGTCCGTTGCGGCGGGAGCCCTTCGAGGGTCCGCTTGTGCGTTCGCCGGCATATCGGTCCACAGTCCCGTCAGCGCCAGAACGCCTGCCAACGCCGGGCGCGGCATCATGGGAGGTAACCAGGCCTTTCCTGCGTCGGCACTCGCAGCGGCGTGCCGGCTTGGCCGATGTCCGACCATTGCGCTCCGTCCGGAGCACTCTTCGCCAAGGAGTCGCGTCCATCCTTGGGCGCGAAGGCCCCCGCGCACAAGGATGGTCGGCATGCGACGCCGAAGAGAGGGGCTGAGCCAGTGGCTACACGCGGTCGTCCGGATCACGTACGGCGAGGGAGAGGAACTGTCAGCAGGCCATGCAATACCGGACGCTGGGCAGGACGGACCTTCGCGTCTCGGAGATCGGCTTCGGCGGCGCCGTAGTCGGGATACCGAACTACATCGAACGTTGGGACCCAAAGGACGCTGGCTGCCGGCGCAGTGTAGTGGAGGCACTGCACAAGGCGCTCGACCTTGGTCTCAACTACCTCGACACCGCCCCGGGCTACGGGGACGGCATCGGCGAGGAGATCATGGGCGAGGTGATCGGCGAGCGCAGGGCCGAGTGCATCGTCGCCACCAAGTGCGGTAGTCGGGATCCCGCGGGCATCCGGCAGAGCTGCGAGGACAGTCTGCGTCGGCTGAAGACGGACGTTGTTGACGTCTACCAGTTCCACGGCGGGTGGTACGACCCCGACGACGTGGCCGCCATCCTCGAGCGTGGCGGGCTCGACACCTTCCAGCAGTTGCGCGATGAGGGCAAGGTGCGCTTCCTGGGGTTCACTGCCGAAGCGCCCACGGGAGGCGTGTCGCAGCTCATAGAGACGGGCGAATTCGACGTGGTCCAACTGCGCTACAACCTGACGCACCAGCACGCCGCCGACTACATCAACGGACGCGGCGTCATGATGGACGCCGACGCCAAAGGCATGGGCATCGTCATCATGCGTCCGGTGACGAGCGGCATCTTCCCCAAGCTCATGCGCGCGGTCTGCCCGTCCATAGATGAGTACGTGGACCTCCACCGGCTCATGCTGAGTTACGTGCTGTCCAACCCATACGTAGACGTGGCCATCGTCGGCATGCGTCGGGTCGAGGAAGTGGTGAGCAACAACGCGATCTCGGACGACGTCGAGGCGCGCTTTGATCTGGAGCATCTGCACCATCGCTTCGCGGAGCCGGCGGAAGGCAATTCGTGAAGGGCGGCGCGGTCGGTGATGGAGCGCGCGGCGTGGCCCGCCTTCGTCGGGTCTCGGTCTCAGGAGGAGATGACGCATGGTCCGCAGTGCGATTGGCAGGGCGTGCTTAGTCGGGGCCTTGTTCGTGGCGCCGGTGGCGGGCCGGGCAGCCGACTACCGGGTGCCGCTCATGCGCCAGGCGCCCAAGCTGGACGGGCACGTGGAGGGGGAGGAATGGGCGCTGGCGGCCACGGGCATGGGCCAGGCCCCGGTGGTGAGCAAGCCGGCTCTGCTGACCGACAACGGCAGTGGCTACATCTCCCGGGCCATGGCTGACTACCTGCGCATGCACGGGCTGCGGCATCTGCGGGCAGCGGCTCACCACCCGC
>JBHIEF010000114.1:0-13715 GCA_046760465.1 Armatimonadota bacterium
CGCAGGTCGTAGTCCTTGCCCTCGTGGCGGATGTGGATGCGCCCGTCCTGGGGCACGCGGCGCTCGGCGATGTCCAGCTCGGACATGATCTTGATGCGCGAGATGAGCGGCGCGTGCACGTAGCGGGGCACCTTCATTATCTCGTAGAGCACGCCGTCAATGCGGTAGCGAATGCGCACGTTCCGCCGCTCGGGCTCCACGTGGATGTCGCTGGCCCGCTCCTGAATGGCCCGCTGGATCAGCACCTTGGCGATCTTGATGATGGGGGCCTCTTCGGTGAGGGTGACGATACCGTCCTCGGTGGCCTCGCCCTCCTCGTCCACTCCCTCGCGCAGGCCCAGCACCCCCGTCTCGCCCACCTGGCGGGCCAGGTCCTCCATGCTCTCGCCGCTGTCGGCCAGGGGCTCGGCCGTAGTGGAGCCGTAGACCTCCTCGATGGCCCGCGCGATGCCCTGCTCGGAGGCCAGCACCGCCTCGACGGGCACCTGGAGGCGCATCTTCAGGTCGTCCAGCGCCATGACGTTCCCCGGCTCGCTCATGGCCACGCGCACCGTCCCGTCCCCGCGGGCGATGGGTATGGCCTCGTAGCGCTCGGCCATCTCGCGAGGGACGAAGGAGGCCACGCCGCTGTCAATGCTGAAGCGGCTGAGGTCAATGAACTTGACTCCCTGCTGCTCGGCCAGGACCTCGTACATGGACTTCTCGTCCACGAAGCCCAGGTCCACCAGCACCCGGCCAATGCGTTCCGTGGTCTGTTTCTGTGTCTCCAGGCCCTGTTCAAGCTGCTCCTGCGTGATCAAGCCCTTCTCGATGAGCATCTCGCCGAGCCGCTTGTGCTCGCCTGTGCCGCGCATCGCGTCTTCACCCCGCAGCATGTGGGATAGGCATTACAGTAGCTGCGCGTGGCACCGCCCCACGCACTGGTCGTATGATACCCCGACGTGGTCGCGCTGTCAAGAACCGCGCGAGCTCCACAGCACCCAGCCGCGGCGCCTGCGGGCGAGGCTTGGCCCATGTGCTACTATACGCAGCCCCCCGGCGGAGGTTACGCTTCCTCCCGCCGCTGGGCCAGGGCCTCCTCCAGAGCCCGCCGCATGGTGCCCACCGGCGCCTCCCGGCCCGTCCACAGCTCCAGGGCGATGGCGCCCTGGTGCACCAGCATCCCCAGCCCGTCCACGGTGCGCGCGCCGCGCTCCTGCGCCGCCCGCAGCAGCACGGTCTCGCGCGGGTTATAGGTGATGTCGCAGACCGTCTGCCCCGCCCGCAGCCACTCGGGCGGGACGATGGGCGGGACACTCGCGTTGGGGTACATCCCCACGTCGGTCGTGTCTATGACGATATCGCTGGCGGCCACGAGGTCGCGGTTGCCCGCATCGCTCAAGGGGTGAGGCGTAGCGACTTCCCGCCCCGTGGCCTCGTTCACCAGCGCCGCCACGGCGACGGCCTTCTCGGGCGTGCGGTTGATGATGTTCAGCGAGGCCACGCCAGCATCGGCCAGCGCCCAAGCCACCGCCCGCGCCGAGCCGCCCGCGCCGAACAAGGCCACGCGCCTCCCGGCCACCGCCTCGCCAGCTTCCTCCAGGGAGCGCACCAGGCCCGGGCCGTCGGTGTTGTACCCGACCAGCCGGTCGTCCATGCGGCAAACCGTGTTGGCCGCCGCCAGCACGCGCGCCGACTCGTCCAACTCATCCATCAACTCGGCCACGGCCTGCTTGTGGGGGATGGTGACGTTGATGCCCGGCATGCCCAGCGCGCGCACG
Organism: Armatimonadota bacterium; assembly: GCA_046760465.1. GTDB lineage: Bacteria > Armatimonadota > Zipacnadia > JAUWAU01 > JBHIEF01 > JBHIEF01. The sequence continues at coordinate 1,761 of JBHIEF010000114.1, forward strand.
CCCTCGACGGCGGCAGGCACCGCCTCGGGAGCTACGGGCAGGGCCACGTAGACCCAGTCCAGGCCCAGCTCGGCGAGGGCGGCGTTCTGCATCTGCGGCGAGCAGCTATGCTGCACCGGCCAGCCGATCACGCCCACCACTCGCGTCGCGCCGCCGATGTTCATCGTGCTGCCTTCTCCTCGGTCCGATCCACGGTGCGGCCGCCGGCGCGTGCCTCGGTGGCCTCGGCGGGCAGGTCCGCCAACAGCCCGCGCCGCCGCAGCAGCATGCGCAGCACCGACTCACACAGCCGCACGACCTTGGTGCCGAAGAACTCGTTGCGGCCCAGGGGGTGTACCAGTATGGTGTGCAGGCCGGCCCGATTGCCCCCGTAGACGTCGGTGAAGAGCTGGTCGCCGACTGCGGCCGTGGCCGAGGGCGCCGTGCCCAGCATTTCGGCCGCCCACCTGTACCCCGGCCCCCACGGCTTGAGGAAGGGCCTGGCCAGGGCCGGCACTTCCAGTCGCTCTGCCAGGGCCCGGACGCGGCGCGCCTTGGAGGAGTTCGAGACGATGCAGACCCCCAGGCCCGCCTTCTTCGCCTGCGCCACCCATTGCTCGATGTCGGCCGGGACCTCCAGGCTATTCCAGGCGGTGATGGTGTTGTCCAGGTCCAGCACCAGGCCCGCCAGGCCCTGGGCCAAGAGGGCGCTGGGGTCCAGGTGTGTGAGTCGGGATACGTGCTGCTTGGGCGCGAATCGCTCTAGCATGACAGTGCCAGCGCCCTCCTAGCCGCGCCCAGCGCGCACGCGCCGCTTGGCGGCCTCATGCTGCGCCTCCGTCTTGGTGAAGACGTGAGAGCCGTCGCCGCGCGCCACGTAGTACAGGTAGTCGGTGGTGTCGGGATGGACGGCCGCCTCCAGCGACTTCAGCCCCGGGCTGGCTATGGGCCCGACCGGCAGCCCCGGGTGCATGTAGGTGTTGTAGGGCGAGTCAATGGTGAGGTCGGAGTAGAGCAGCCGCGTCTTCTGCACTCCCCGGCGCGCCCAGGCGTAGACGACCGTGGCGTCGCACTGGAGCTTCATGCCCCTGTCCAGGCGGTTATAGTAGACGCTGGCAATCACCGGTCGCTCCTCGTCGAGTCGCGCCTCGCGCTCCACCAGGGAGGCCAGAGTGACCACGCCGTGCAGGCCCAGTTTGCCCTGCTCGATGGCCGGTCGCAGCGGCTCGATCTCGGCCAGGAACTGCTCCAGCAACATGGTGATGGCGACTCGCGCCTTGGCCCGGTAGGGCATCGTGTAGGTCTTGGGGAACAGATACCCCTCCCAACCCGACTTGGGCCGTTCCATGCCCATCAGCTCGTCGAAGGACTCGTAGCGGGCGAGTTTGGCGAACGACTCCGCCTCGCAGACCTCCTCCGCCTCCAGCCGAGCCGCGATCTGGTCAATGGTGAAGCCCTCGGGGATGGTGACCTTGCGGACCACCACCTCGCCGCGGGCGATCTTCTCGGCGATGGCGCGCGGGGACATGCTCGGCGCCAGCTCGTAGTGACCGTGCTTGAGCTGCTCAGCCAGCCCCCAGCGTTCGACGCCCCAGCAGAAGACGCGGGCATTGGAGATGAGGCCGGCGCCCTGAAGTTCGCGAGCGATCTGGCGCAGGTTCTGTCCCTCTTCGACCTCGAAGATGACTCGTTCCCCGTGGTTCGCGATGGGCTGTAGGGAGCGCCAGGTCCACCAGACCATGCCCAGCGCCGCCCCGGTCAGCAGCGCCATCATGAAGAGGGTCAGGCGCCAGAGCCACGACCGCGCGGGCCGCCGAGTCGTGCGGGCGGGCGACCGTGCGGACCGCCTCATGACTCGTCTCCCGCCCGGCGCTTGGCATCCAGGTAGCTTTGCAGAATCAGAGCGGCGGCGACCTTGTCCACGACGCCGCGCTGTCCTCTGGCGTCGGCGCCGCCCGCGCGCATCGCGCGCTCCGCCTCCGCAGTACTGAACCGTTCGTCCCAGTACTCCACTGTCGCGCTCGCCTGCGCCTCCAGCGCCCGGCCGAACTCGCGTACCATCTCAGCCGACTGCCCCTCCGCGCCACTCAGGGTGACCGGTAGGCCGACCACGGTCACCTCGGCCTGCTGCTCGTGCGCCAGGCGGCAGACGGCCTCCACGTCCGCCTCCAAGCCCTGACGCCCCAGCACAGTCAATGGCTGCGCCGTGAGGCCGAGGGCGTCGCTGACGGCGACGCCAATGCGGCGCTCGCCGACGTCCAGGCACAGCACGCGCGAGGCGGAGGAACCAGTCACGGTTCTCGGTCCCGAGGTCTCAGTGGCAGCGACGTTAGCCAACGCCGCCAAGCTGTTGCGCCAGTATCTGCGGTGCGAGGCTCAGGGCCTCGCCGAGCTTGTCAGGGTCCCTGGCGCCCGCGCGGGCGAAACCGGGCCTGCCCCCGCCGCCGCCGCCGCAGGCCTGGGCCACCTCGCGGATGAGGTTGCCGGCGTGGGCGCCGCGCTCGATGGTGTCTTTGGAGGCCTTGGCCACCAGGCTCACTCGGCCCCCGCGCGCGGAGGCCAGCACGGCCACGCCCGACTGGAGCCGCTCGACCACGCGGTCCACGGCGGCCTGAAGGGCGTCCCCATCGAGGTCGGGCAGGTCGGCAACGACGAGCTTGACGCCGTCCACGTCCTGCGCCGCCGACACCAGCCCCTGGATGTCGGCCGCCGCCTGCCCCCGCTGAAGCTGGTCAATGCGCCGGCGCTGCTCGGCCATCTGCTCGCGCTGTTGGGCCAGGCGCTGGAGGGCCTGCTCGGGCGGGCAGTTGAGGGCCCGTCCGATCTCCGCCAGCAGCGCCGCATCCTCGCGCGCCCTCTGCGCCGCAGCCAGCCCGGTCAGGGCTTCGAGTCGGCGCGTGCCCGCCGCCACGCTGCTCTCGGAGGTGATGCGCACCAGCCCGATGTCGCCGGTGCGCTCTGCGTGAGGCCCCCCGCAGAGCTCGCGGCTGTAGTCCTCTATCTGTATGACCCGCACCTCGTCGCCGTACTTCTCGCCGAACAGCGCCGTGGCCCCTAACTCCTGGGCCTGCTGGAAGCTCATCACCGCCGCCTGAACCGGCCGGTTGAGCACCACCTGCTCGTTTACGGCGGTCTCGATCTGGGCCAGCGTCTGGGGCTCCACCGCCTCGTAGTGGGAGAAGTCGAAGCGCAGCCGGTCGGGCTCGACCAACGACCCGGACTGCACCGCGTGCTCGCCCAGGGCATTGCGCAAGGCCGCGTGGATGAGGTGAGTCGCGGTGTGGCTGCGCTCTACGGCCTGGCGGCGCTCGGCGTCCACGGTGGCGGTGACCCTCTGGCCGGGCGTGAGAGTCCCCTCGACGATGGTGCCAATGTGGGAGGAGGCGTGCTGCCCCGCGGGGACGCAGTTGGCCACCTGCATCTGGCCGCCCTCCCACGCGAGCGTGCCGGTGTCACCGACGGGACCACCCCTCTCGGCATAGAAGGGCGTCACGTCCAGGAAGACCTCCACCTGCTCCCCCTCGCGGGCCTCGTCCACCGACCGGTCGTCGCGCAGGATGACCTGTACCTCGGCCTGGCCCTCGTTCGTCTCGAAGCCGACGAACCGGGTGGGCGGCAGGGAGGCGATCAGCTCGGACAGCTCCTCGCCCGCCAGGCCCGTCATGGTGCGGCTGGCCTCGCGGTGCGCGGCCATCTCGCGCTCGAAGCCCGCCAGGTCCATCTCAAAGCCCCGCTCCGCGGCCAGTTCCTCGGTCATCTCGTAGGGGAAGCCGAAGGTCGTGTAGAGCTCGAAGGCATCGCGGCCGGAGAGCACCTTCTCGCCGGCGCGCTCCAGTTTGGCCAGCGCGCCCTCCAGCAGGTCCATGCCACGGTCCAGCGTCTGCTCGAACCGCTCCGCCTCCAGGCGGATGGCCTTGACCGCCGCGTCCTCGGTCGAGGCCAGCTCTGGGTAGGCCTCCCCCATGGTCTGCCGCACCAGGGGCACCAGCCTGTGCAGGAAGGGCTCCCGCAGGTCCAGTGCCCGCCCGCGCAGGTGCGCCCGCCGCACCAGCCGCCGCAGCATGTAGCCAGCCCCCTCGTTGGAGGGCATGGCCTTGTCGGCGATGAGAAAGGTGGCGGCGCGGACGTGGTCGGTGATGATGCGGGCGGCGATGTCGGCCTCCGGGTCGCTGCCGTAGACGTAGCTGCCGGACCCATCCTCGTTTGCGAGCTCGAATATGTGGTCCAGGATGGGCTTCATCTCGCTGGTCTCGAAGATGGTCTTTACGCCCTCCTGCATAACCAGGGCCAGTCGCTCCAGGCCCATGCCAGTGTCAATGCCGGGCGCGGGCAGCTCGGTGAGGGTGCCGTCCTCGGCCTCCGTGTACATCTGAAAGACCAGGTTCCACAGCTCCATCCAGCGGTCGCACTCGCAGCCGGGCTTGCAGTCGCCGCTGTCGCAGGGCCGGCCCGGAGCCAGGTCGTAGTAGATCTCCGAGCAGGGCCCGCACGGACCCTCCCAGCGGGTCTTCGGCCACCAGTTATCGTCTCGCCCCAGGCGGACGATGCGCTCCGGCGGGAGGCCGGCGCGCTCCTGCCAGAGCTGGGCCGCCTCGTCGTCCTCATGATACACGGAGGCCCACAACTGGTCGCGCTCCAGGCCCAGCACGTCGGTGACGAACTCCCAGCCCAGGTCAATGGCCCCGCGCTTGAAGTAGTCGCCGAAGCTGAAGTTGCCCAGCATCTCGAAGAAGGTGTCGTGGCGGGGCGTGTAGCCCACGTATTCGAGGTCGCTGGTGCGGAAGCACTTCTGGCAACTGACCGCGCGAGGGGCGGGCGGCTCCTCGGTGCCGCAGAAGGCCCCCATGTACGGCTGCATGCCGGCGCTGGTGAACAGCGTGGTGGGGTCGGGCGAGATGAGCGGGGCGCTGGCCCGCACCACGTGGTCACGGTCCTCGAAGAACTTCAGGAATAGCTGGCGCAGCTCACCCGTAGTCATGCTGCCTGCTCTTGGAGCCCATCCCAGAACCCAGCCCGTGACAACGTCATTGTGAACGAAGTGAAGAATCTCGCCTTGGCCCCACGACGAGATGCTTCGCTCCGCCCTGCTCTGCATAGCGTAGCTATGCTACCCAGCGCCGAGCTCAGCATGACAAGCAGCCGTTCTGGGATGGGCTCTTATTGGGCCTGCTCCTCGTCGGGATCGGCGGCGGAGGAGCTTGCCGCGTTCTCTCGCTCCCGCCGCAGCCAGGGGGGCGTGAGCCAACGGCGCAGCAGCGGGAGCAGTGGCTCCCCGCCCACCGAGATGCCCCGCCGCCTGGGCGCGGCCACCTCCGCGTCGGCCCGCTCCAGGGCCGGGTACGCCTTCATCACTACTATCTTGATGCTGGCGGCCACGGGAACGGCCACTATCATGCCGATGATGCCCCAGATCTGATAGCCGGCCATGAGCGCGAAGATCACTGCCAGCGGGTGCAGGCCCACCCGCTCGCCGACTATGCGGGGCATCACGATATTGTCGAATACCTGGTTGATGGCGATCTGTATGCCCACCGCGAGCAGTCCACAGACTATGGCGTCGTGCTCGGCCGTGAGCGCCCCCACTACGCCGGAGAGCACGGCGCTGAGCGTGGCGCCCACATAGGGCACGGCGTAGGTGAGTCCGGTGACCAGCCCCAGCAGCAGGGCGTACTTCATGCCGAAGGCCGCCTGGAGCGTGTACAGCAGGCCGGTGCTGGCCAGCGCGACCAGAACGCAGACGAGGGTCAGGCCACGCAGGTACGCGCCCAGCATGGTGCTGACTTCCGTGCTCACCACCCGGGCGTATTCCTGGCGACGCTCCGGCACCAGCTTGAGCAGGCCCTGGCGGAAGGGATCAATCACCTGCATGAAGTGGAAGGCGATCAGCAGCACGAGCAGCACCAACAGCCCGAAGGCCAGCGTCCGCTGGGCCAAGGTCAGCGCGTTCTGCACCAGCAGCGGCGCCTTGGCGGTCAGCGCGTCGCGGACGTTCTGCACCAGGGCGTCCAGCCGGGTGGTGCCGGAGGGGGCCTCGGGCAGCCAACGGCTGAGGTGCTGCTCCAGAGCCGGCTTGCGCGCCTCGTAGAGCGCGTTGATCTCCTCGCCCCAGCCCGGTAGCTCGCGGTACAAGCTCTGAAGCTGGTGTATCACCACGGGGCCTACGGTCACGAACAGGGTGGTAGTGAGGGCCACGAAGACGATGGTGACCATCCACACGGCGGTCCTGCGGCTGGAGCCCCGGCGTTCCAGGAAATCCAGCACGGGGTCCAGCACGTAGGCGACGAACAGCCCGATCAGGAAGGGGAGGAAGATGCCGCGGATCTTCCACAGCACGGCGGTCAGGCCGACGGCCAGCACCGCGCCCACGAACACGGCCAGGGCCGTTACTGCGGCGCCCCGGGCCGGGGCCGGCGGCGAGGAGTCGAGTTCCTCCCCGGCGACGTCGCCGGGCTCGGCGCTTTCACCTGAGATCGGTTCGTCGGCCATCCTGTAGGGCTCGCCGCAGCCGTGCCAGCGCCCGATGCTGTAGGCGCGACACGTGCATTTGGGAGATGTTCAGCTCCTTGGCGATGTCGGTCTGCGACTTGTCCTCGTAGTAGCGTTTGGTGATGATGAGCCGATCCCGCTCGGGCAGCGTGGCCAAGGCGGCGGCCAGCTCGGCCCGTTGGCCCAGGCTCTCCAACTGCTCGTCCAGCTCGCCCGTGCGTTCCAGGGCGGGGCCTTCGGTCCCGTGGCCGTACTCCTCCGAGGGCCCGTCGAAGGAGAGCGGCTCGTACTGCTGTCCGATCTCCACGGCCTCGATGACCTGCTCCTCCGTCACCCCCAGGGCGTCTGCGATCTGCTGGTAGGTGGGCGAGCGCTGTTGCTCGCTGGCCATGTGCTCGGCCACGCGTTTGGTTTGCAGCACCAACTCCTGGAGGCGGCGGGGGATTTTGAAGGCCCAGCCCTTGTCCCGGAAGTAGCGCTTGATCTCCCCCTGGATGGTGGGCACCGCGAAGGTGGCGAACTGCGTGCCGCGCTCGGGGTCGAAACGGTCCACCGCGTGGATGAGCCCCAGGCGCCCGACCTGCATGAGGTCCTCGAAGGCTTCGCCGCTGTCGGCGTATTCCTTAACCACATGGCGGACCAGCCCGTCGTGCCGTTGGATCAGCTCATCTCGCGGTTCGGGGTTGCCTGTCTGCCGCAACTCGCGGAAAAGGTCCTCAGTGGACATCTCCTCCCACCGAGTCATCATTCACCTACCCAGTTACTTCGGCAGCCGCTTGGCCATGATCACCTTGGTGCCGCCGCCCGGAGCACTGTCAACGTCGAGGCGATCAACCGAGGAGCGAATCAGGAAGAAGCCCAGGCCCGCTTCCGGCGCGGGGGGGGTCTCGGTATCCAGGTCCACGGCCTCGAGATCGAAACCCTTGCCTTCATCAGTCACTTCCACGACGAACTCCCTGCCCTGCACGCCGCAGCGAATGCGTAGGCAGGTCTCGCCCGGCTGGCTGGCGTAGGCGTGTTCCACCGCGTTGGTGCAGGCCTCGCCCACCGCCAGCTTCATGGCCTCGATGTCCTCAATGGTCAAGCCCGCCCGGCTGGCCACGCCGGAGACGGTCAGCCGCGCCACCTGGAGGTAGCGGTTGGTGGCCGGGAGGATGAGCTCCACCATCTCCCCGCGTTCAGGCATCGCTGGTGCCCCCCTGTGCGCTGCGCAGCGCCGCCAACCCGCTCTCCTCATCCGGGTGCAGCTCGATGAGCTGGTCAATGCCGGAGATCTCGAACACCTTCTGCACCTGCGGCTCGGCGCAGCACATGACGAACTGCCCGCCGCTCTCGGTGGTGCGCTTGAACACACCCACCAACACGCCCAGGCCGGTGCTGTCTATGTAGGGCACCTGCTTCAGGCAGACCAGGATGCGCGCGTCCTGCTCGGGACGCGCCTGCTCCAGCACCTGCCTGAGCTCGGGCGCGTTGTAGGCGTCCACCTCGCCGGCGGCCCTCACGACCACGATCCCGTCGTCTCGTGTCTCAAGCGTGTGACTCAGAGCCCCTCACCCCCCTGGGTGGTCCAGCGCGCTCAGCGATGGCGGCCGACGGCCGCCGCGAGCGATGCCCGGGCACGGCGCCGGCCTACTCTGGGCCCGGCTCAGGCTCCGGCTCATGCCGGCCCTCGTTCTGCCGCAAGTTGGCCATGCGCTCCCGGATGACCTTCTCGTGCCCTCGGTCGGTCGGCTGGTAATAGGGCTGCGACTTCGCGCCCGGCGGCAGGTAGTCCTGTTGCACCCAGCCGCCCTCGTGATCGTGCGGATACTGGTACTCGACCTCTTCCTGCCCGGGCCGGCCCACGTTGCGCAACTGCGGCGGCACCTCGGCCGTGCGCTTCTCCTTGACGTCCTCGAGTGCGCGGCTGATGCCCACATAGGCCGCGTTGCTCTTGGGGGCCGTGGCCAGGTACACGGTCGCCTGGGCCAGGGGGATCTGCGCCTCGGGCAGGCCCACCAGGTGCACGGCCTGAGCGGCGGCGGTGGCCACCACCAGGGCCATGGGGTCGGCGTTGCCCACGTCTTCGGCCGCCTGGATGACCAGGCGCCGGGCGATGAAGAGCGGGTCCTCCCCGGCGGCGATCATCTTGGCCAGCCAGTAAAGCGCGGCATCGGGGTCCGAGCCGCGCATGCTCTTGATGTAGGCCGAGATGGTGTCGTAGTGCCCGTCGCCGGCCTTGTCGTAGCCCAGCACGCGCTGCTGAATGGCGGCCTGGGCCAGTGCCAGGTCCACTCGCCCCGAGCCCTCGGGCAGCAGGGCCGTCTGCACGGCCAGCTCCAGCGCGTTGAGGGCGTTACGCGCGTCACCGTTGCTGGCGTCGGCCAGGTGGGCCAGGGCCTCCTTGGTCACCTCGACCTCGGCTGCGCCCAAGCCCCTCTCTTCGTCCTGGAGGGCCCGGCGCAGGAGCGTCTGCACGTCCTCGGCGCTGAGGCGGTGGAGGGCGTAGATGCGCAGGCGCGAGACAAGCGGGGACACGACCTCGAAGTAGGGGTTCTCGGTGGTGGCGCCGATGAGCGTGAAGGTGCCGTCCTCCACGTGGGGCAGGAAGGCGTCCTGCTGGCCCTTGTGCAGGCGGTGGATCTCGTCCACGAAGAGGAGGGTCTCGCGGTCGTGCAGCTCCCGCCGCTCCCTGGCCTCGCCGGCCACGCGCCTGATGTCGGCCACGCCGGAGCTGACCGCGCTCATGCGCTCGCAGTGGGCCGGGCTGTTGCGGGCGATGACGTAGGCGATGGTGGTCTTGCCGCTGCCGGCGGGCCCGTAGAGCAGTATGGAGCCGACCTGGCCCGCCTCGATGGCCCGCCGCAGGGGTGTGCCTGGGCCGACGATGTGGTCCTGGCCCAGGATCTCGTCCAGGCTGCGCGGGCGCATGCGCGCAGCCAGGGGGACGTGGTCCTGGCTCTGCTGCTGGCTGAAGAGGCTGTCCACCCCTGGCACCGCCGGCTGAGGCAGCTACGTGCAGGCATGAGAAAGCCCCGCGCGTGCCGTGCGCTCCGCTCTTGTGAACCCGCTTTCCAGCAGGTGGGTGCTCTCCCGAACACTTTGCGATTCCCCGACGACCGGCTAGCGCCGGCCGCAACGGGGCTGCCACGCCATGCCCGGAGCCGAGCTCCCTTCACAAGTGTGTTGGCCCACAATTGACGGAAACGTCACGCACACCGCAGGGCAATGATGGCCCTTACCGCGCAGATTATAGCACAGCCGCTGGCCTCGGGCAAGTGCCCCACACACCACAAAGAGAAGAGGGCCCGCAGGGGGGCCCTCTTGTGTAGCCCGTACGCGTCGGCGTCAGTTTAGGCGTCGTCCCACTTCATCTGCCAGTCGTACCAGTTCTCCCACGCCAGGATGTCCTTGATCCACTTGGCGTGGCCGTCGAAAAACACGTGGTTGCGGCCGTCCATGTGCGGGCCATCTTCGAAGTCGCGCCGCGGCCAGTCACGCCAGTTGTGGGGCCAGTGGCACCGAATCCTCTGGCCGGCGCTGCGACACCAGCCACCCCGCTGCCACCACCAAGTGGACTGGGCCACGCGGGTAGTGCGTCCCATCTCCCAGAACACGACCTTGTCGCCCGGCAGATCAATGAAGCTAGTCTTCATCGGCGCGCCGGTCTGCCACCTGGCTACCTCGCGCGAATAGCACCAGGCGTTGCGCGGATCGCCGGGCCGCGGCGGCTCCCAGTTGATGCGGGCGCTGGGACAGTCGTAGATGCCGTAGTTGCGCGCGTAGGGGTAGATGCACCAGGCCCAGTTGGGGTACCAACCGCGCCCGCAGCCGCCCAGAGCCGGATCCCACCAACAGCGCACCCAGTCCTGCTCGATCATGGGCGGGAAACCGTCGTCCCAGTCGATCGTGTACTGCATGAGAGCCAGCCCGAGCTGCTTGCCATTGGACAGGCAGGACGCCGCCTTGGCCTTGTCCTTCGCCTTGGCAAACACCGGGAACAGGATCGCTGCCAGTATCGCGATAATGGCGATCACGACCAGCAGCTCGATTAGGGTGAATCCTCCCTGCGCTCGCTTCATCCCTTTGGCCTCCTGATGCGGCGGCCCCACGAGCTCGGGGCGCCGCCTGAGTTCGCCAGTCGGGCCAGCGTCTTAGCGGGCCCGCGCGCGCCACGGCAACGGCGACGACCGTCGTCGGTGGCGCGCCGGCGACGTCCCGTGCTCACGGGTTGACGTCCGACCAGCGCATCTGCCAGTCCCGCCAGTGTTCATAGGCGACGCTGTCCTTGATCCACTTGGCGTGGCCGTCGAAGTAGACGTGGTTGCGGCCGTCGAAGTGGGGCCCATTCTCGAAGTCAGGCACGGGCCAGTCGTGCCAGTTGTGTGGCCAGTGGCACGGGAAGCTCTGGCCGGCGTTGCGGCAGGTGCCACCTCGCTGCCACCACCAGGTGGACTGCGCCACGCGCACGGCCCTGCCCTGCTCCCAGAATACGATCATGTTCCCCGGTTCGGGGACCCAGGTGAACTGCATCGGCATCCTGACCCCGCCCCGGGCGTAGTTGGCCACCTCGCGCTCGTAGCACCAGGCATTGCGCACATCGCCGGGCCGCGGCCACTCCCAGTTCGTCTGGGCACTGAGGCAGTCGTACACCTCGTAGTTCCTGATATAGGGGTAGATGCACCAGGCCCAGTTGGGGTACCAGCGGCCGGGGTCGCGACCGGGGTCCCACCACCAGCGTACCCAGGCACGCTCGATCATGGGCGGGAACCAGTCGTCGTAGTCGGTGAGGTACTGGGCCAGCGCCAGACCCAACTGCTTGCCGTTGGACAGACAGGAGGCCTGTCTGGCCTTCTCACGCGCCTTGGCGAAGACGGGAAACAGGATCGCCGCCAGGATGGCGATGATGGCGATCACCACCAGCAACTCGATAAGGGTGAATCCGCAACGGCGTCTCTTCATGCGAGAGACCTCCTCCTTCAGGATGCTGGCATGGTGGAAACCGACACCCGATTCGACACGGCCGCTTCCGTCACCTCCTGGGCCGGAGGAAATTATACGTTAGAGTGGAGGCCATGGCAAGAGGCACGGCCGAGAACTCCGGGAAAGCCCCAATCGCCTTACGAAACCGTTACCATGCGCGTGTGTGGCTCGCCATCCTGCCCACGTGCACATGAAAGGGCAGGCAGCCGTGCAGCGCTGCCCGCCCAGTGGTTGCAGCCGTTTCACAACGGCACGCCCTGCGGCTCGATCTTACGGGTACCAGCGGTTACTGATGGTCCACATGGACATCCCCGTGCCGTCCGAGGTGCCCTGGTCCACCGTCTGCTCGAGCGAGTAGGCCTTCACGTGGCCGTCCACGAACCCGAAGTTGTTCTTGCCCACGTGGCGATGGTTGCCCGGCCCGCCGGATCCCCCGCGCCGGTTGCTGGGAGGCGGCACGGCCATCTCATCCGCTCCGCACACGTTGTAGCAGCCGCAGGAGCCAGCGTACTGGTCGTGGTCATACGG
>JBHIEF010000115.1:0-13635 GCA_046760465.1 Armatimonadota bacterium
GCCCGAGCTCTATCACTTGCCCCCGTAGTCAGAATTTGCGTGACAGGACACTAGGCGGAGCGAAGCATCTCGTAATCGCCACTGGTACGAGGTTCTTCACTGCGTTCAGAATGACGTGTTTCCTAACGGGTGGGTTCTGGGATAGGCTCTTAGTCGCGGCCCTCCCGGATGATGCTGACGATCCGTGGGAGCACCTCGCCCGCTTTGCCGAGGAGGGAGACGGCGGCCTGCGAGGAGAGTGGGGTTCGGTCGGCGTTGACCTCGATGACGGAGCCGCCGGCCTGAGCGCACAGGAGGGGCAGCGAGGCGGCGGGCTGCACCACGGCGGAGGTGCCGACCACGAGGGCCACGTCGGCAGTGCACCTGAGGCGCCAGATGTTGCCGTGCAGCTCCAGGACCTGGCGGCTGCCGGCGGCCTGGTGCAGGCCGTCAACGTTCTGGGTCACCAGCGCGAAGTAAAGCAGGGCGCTCAGCACTCCGACGCAGAGAGTCCGGTAGGGCCGGCGCTGTATGGAGGCGGTGGCCCGAGGGCAGGCGGCGCTACTCGATGGTGGCCAGGAACTGTCGGGCCATGCCCGCGACGTCGGTGTCGGACCTGATGCCCTCCCAAGGGGTCCAGGGGGCCACGATGTTGACCACGACGATGTTGGCGCCGTTGAAGATGGCGCTGCGGGCCTCGCGGAGGTCCACGCCGCCGGCGGCGGAGATGGCTACGTCGTACTTGCTGCGGATGCGGTTGACGTGCCTGTACTCGATGACCTTGCCGCGCGTGGACTCCTCATCGCGCCCGCGGTGCAGCACGACGGCGGTGGGGGGCGTGCGGAGCTCGCGCATGACCTGGAGCGGGTCGGGCACGCCCAGCATGTCTATGAGCGAGTCAAGGCCATAGCTGGCGCAGGCCTCGATGAAGCGAAGCAGCGTCTCGGTGGGGCAGCTTCCCATGATGGTGGCCGCCGAGGCTCCGGCGCTGTATACCATGGCCACCTCCTCGGCGCCGCCATCGGTGGTCTTGAGGTCGGCGACGATGCCCCAAGGCCAGAGCGAGCGGAGGAGGCGGATTCCGTACTGCCCCTCGCGCTTGATGTAGGGAGTGCCGGCCTCCAGGAGAATGCGGCCGTCCTGGGGGAGCGTGCGGACGATGCTGGCGGCGGTGGCCGCGTCATCGTTGAAGGCTAGCTGGAGGTACCTGATCCTTCTGTCGAGCACGGCACTTCATTCCCCACCGAGCACTTCGCCGGCGAGCCGGCCGACGTCCGAGGGCAGGAAGAGCACGATCTTCTCCGAGGGATCGGCCGCGATGTCGCGGATGGTCTGCAAGGTGCGCAGCTGGAGGGCGCCTTCGGACTTGGACAGATTGCCGGCGGCCTCCTGGAGGTTGACTGAGGCTGTCAACTCACCCTCGGAGGCGATGATGACGGCGCGGCGCTCGCGCTCAGCCTCGGCCTGCTTGGCCATGGCGCGCTTCATCTCCGCAGGCAGCTCGATCTCCTGGATCTTGATGGACTCGATGTCCACGCCCCAGTCGCCGGTCTCGGACTCGACCATCTCGCGAATGGCTCCGGCAATCTCCTCGCGCTCGCCCAGCACGAAGTCGAGCTCGCTGTTGCCGACGACATCTCGGAGCGCCGCCTGCGTGTATTGGCGGACGGCGAAGACGTAGTCCTCGATCTTGATGATGGCGTCGGCCGGTCTCACTACCTTGAAGTACACGACCGTGTTGGCCAGGACTGGGATGTTGTCTTTGGTGATCACCTCTTGCCGAGGGACGTCGGCCGTCTTGATGCGCATGTCTACCTTGCGCATGGTCTGGAAGATGGGCAGGATCCAGCGCAGGCCGGGGTCGCGAGTGCCCTTGTAGACGCCCAGGGTGAACACGACCCCGCGCTCGTACTGGTAGAGCAGACGGATGCCTGCCAGGAGGTAGACGGCGATCACGATGGCGCCAACAATCAGTAGGGCTACGAGTAGGTGGAACATGTGCCATCCTCCCTTGCGCGACCAGGATCGGGGCAGCGGCCGACGCCAGGTGAGTTCGCGGTCGGCAGGGCGATTCCTATGTGGCAGCGCACGCCCGACGGGGCGAGGTGAGTTGCTGGGCTGGTGCGGGCGGTAGGGCCACGGTGCGTCCAGCCCTAGCGGGAGAGCTCGTGCCGGCGGATGAAGTCAATGTTGCGGCGCTCGATTTCGCTGAGCTCAGACTCGTGGTAGTCGGAACGGGGGCTGTACCAGCTCCAGCGAGTGAAATAGCGCTGGAGGGCTTCGTTCTCGAAGATGCGGCCGTGTCGGGCGGAGATCTCGTTGCGCGCCACGAAGAGCTCGCGGCGGTTCATGTCGGCCAAGTCGTCCTCGGTGAGCAGACGGTGCTGGCTCTGAGGCAGCAGCTCCTCCTCGGGCAGGCCGCCGGGACTGGGCGGCGGGGTGATGTCGTCGTAGCTCTCGAAGCCCGACCCCTCGGTGGGGCGGCCGGGCGCGTTGAGCGCCTCTTCGGCCTGGATGCGGACCTGCTCGGCCAGGTGGGCCAGGCGGTCGGTGGCCTCGAAGGGGCGCGCGTCCACGGTCAGCTCCAGCCCCTCAGCGTGCCGAGCGACGTATTGGAAGTCCTGCTGGGCTCGTTCGCTGTCGCCGTAGAGCAGCTCGATCTGCCGCAGGGCCTCGGTCTCGTTGGTCGGGTCGGAGGCCACGGCGGCGGCGCCGCCCAGGATGTCGCGGCTGCGCTCCACGCCGTTGAGCAGCCGGCGGTCGAGCTCGTCGAGCTCGGGCGGGGGGTTCAGATCACGGGCCTGAAGGTAGAGGCGGTCCATCTCGATGCGCTGGTCGCCGGCGACGGTGGCCACCTGGTCTAGGTCTTCGGTCTCCACGGCCTCGGAGTAGGCCTGGAGCACGGCCATCACGCTGGGCCAGAGGCGGGCCACGCCCTGGAGGTAGGCCTCGCGACTGAGGGAGGCGACGGCCGCGTCGTCCACCACGGCGCCGGCCACCACAGGCTCGTTGGCGGCGGCGCGCGTGCGGTATCGGTACATGCTGACGAACAGATAGGTGGCGGGGAGGCCGATCGCCACCACCACGACGGCGGCGATGACGCCAGCCAGCACGGGGGAGGTGCCCGGTCGCCTGGGGGCGACCGGGGCGGGGGCCTGCGGCGCCGGCTGAGGCTCCGGCTCGGGGGCCTGGTCGGCGGGCCTCGGGGGCAGGACGGCGGTGCGGTTGGCCTCGAGGCGGCGGGTCTTCTCGACCTCCTCCTCGGGCGGCTGGTCAACGGGCGGGAGGTCCAACGCGGCACCGCAGTCCGCACACATGGCGGCCATGGGATCGTTGTCGGCGCCACAGTTTGCGCAGCGCATGGTATCCGTCTCCGCTCCTAGCGCGTGGGGATGAACTGGACGACGACGACCTCGGGCCCGTCCAGATTCACAGTCTGGGTGCTGCGCCTGGGCAGGTCACGGTGCTCGACCTCGTCGGCGCGGCCCGACAGGCCGCGCGAGCGCACCTGGGACAAGCTCCCCACGTTCTTGGCCCGGATGGTAACTGCTTGGGGCTGGTCTGCAAGTGATACGATCAACACGTTGGCGGCGGTGCGGGTGCGGGCGGCATAGACGACCACGCCCTCGGCCGATTCGCTGATCTTGGCGAACCTGGCGCCGCGCGGGCAGTAGGTGCGGAAGAGCCAGGCAGCCCAGAAGGGGGGCAGGAGGGCTCCGTCGTCATCGGCCAGCCCCCAGCCGCCGCCGTAGAGCTGGCGGATCAGGAGCTTGTCGGCGTAGGGGGCGACGGTGCCGGCGAGTGCGGCCAGCCAGGCGGCCCCGTAGGGCGCCTGCATGCGCTCGTCCACGGCTCTGCCGTTCTCATCGCGGACGGAGTTGAGCGCCAGCTCGGTGACGAAGAGCTGGGGCGCGTCGCTGCGCAGCTTGCGGGTGCGCTCGCGCACCTCGCGGAGAGTGAGCTGGCCGGGGAGGTCTACCGAGGCGCCGCTCAGCGCGGCTCGGGCCAGTCGCAGCTCGCTGACGCTGGCGCTGTGGGCTCCGTAGAGGTGGAGGGAGAGGAACTTCAGGACCGTGGCGTGTCGCAGGAAGTACTCGACGTTGTCCTGCCAGGCGGAGCTGAAGCCGATCCCGCCGACCTCGGCGCTCTTGTTGGCGCGGACGATGGAGGCGGCCACGATGTTGTAGGCGTCGGTGGCATCGCGCACGTTGGCGTACCGTTCGCTGAGCAGGGGCGCGTCGAAGACCTCGTAGTAGGGTCGCGCGCCGCGTTCGGCGCACCGGGTGGCCACCTGGGCGCACAAGCGCGAGAAGGCGAAGAGATCGGCGGCCCAGGTCGGGGGCCGGTCGCAGCAGATGAGGGGGCGTCCGCCGCGGGCGGCGATCCACTTCAGCAGCGCCTCCAGGCGGGACCAGTCTATCGGTCGCTCCTGGTCATCGTAGAAGGCCGAGAGCTTGAGGCGCAGGACGAAGGGGGCCAACTGCTGCGCGCGAGGCATGTCGGGCGGGAGGGCGGGGCCGGGCAGGCCGGCTCCGATCTGCACCAGCGCGGGCAGGGCCAACTTGTTGAAGTCCACCTCGATGGCGCCCTCGGCGGGCTCGGGGGGCGGGCGCTCGGGGGAGTAGCCGGGGCTCTCGGCCACGATGTCGTCAACTTCGAAGGAGAAGGGCAGGATGCGTCCGGTCTGGACGAACTGGAGCTTCTCCACGTGAGGCAGGTCGGAGGCGCCCAGCGCCTTGCCGGCGCTGGTCTTGAAGCTCTTGAGCTCGAGCACGACCAGACGCCAGCCCGAGAGCACGCGCAGGGAGCGCGTGTACTTGACGTCGAGGTCACGCTTGCCGGTCAGGGGGTTGTCATAGACGGCGCGGAGGGACACCTCCACGGTTCCGAGTACGGGCCCGGCGCGCACCCACAGGGTCAGCCGGTCGCACTTCTGCTGCTGCCAGACCTTGCCGTCCACGGGGAGGGTGACGCTGGCCCAGCCGACCTCGGCGGGCTGGAAGGTGATGGCGGCGGCGCGGTCGCCGGCCACGCCGGGGGCGCCGGGTCGGGTGCTGCGAATGGAGACATGGGTGGCCTTGCCGCCGCTCTGGTCGGCCACATGGTCGTTGGTGGTCCAACGGGCCACGCCCTGCTCGAAGTCCTCCAGCAGGACGGCCGCTCCCTGAGCGTGCGCCGACGAGAGCGGAGCCAGGGCAAGCAGCAGGGCGACCATCAGGCATCGCACGGGCGACCACCGCCTTGTGGGCCAAAGGCCGGGGCCAGGCATGTGCCTGGCCCCCTTGTGTCCTGTCCGTCCCCCACCGAGCGGCCTAGCGGCTCTGGGCCTGCAAGTTGAGGCGCTTGACTCGGTAGGTGACCGTCTTCTCCTGCTGAGGGGCCAGATCCACGGCGAACTCGATCGTGGTCGCGTCTGTCTTCTCGTAGGCCTGGCTGTTCTCCTGCATCTCCCAGTAGCCGGAGATGTGGTCTATGAGCTTGAGCTGCACGGGCTCGTCCTTGTGGTTCTCGATCTTGAACTGGAACTCTTCGTCCAGGTCGTAAACCTGGATGTTGTCGCTGGTGTCGCGGCGGATGTTGACCTGGTCGGAGCGGAGCTGCTTGCGCTCGACCTTGATGTCGCGGGCGTTGCCCAGGTAGAGCTCGGCCTCCTCGTTCAGGGGAGTGAAGGGGATGATGTCCTCGCCGATGAAGGCCAGCTCGCCCTGGGCATCGCGCTTGAACATCCTGACCTTGCCGCCATAGAGCGGCTCCTGGCCCAGGCCGGAGTCCGCGTCGTTGGTGATGACGAAGTGCTGGCCGACGTTGTTGTTGTAGCTGCCGGGCTCGAAGGTGTAGGTCTTCTTCACCTTGAGCTCAGGCAGGCCCAGGTAGCGGGCCTTGACAGACTCGTCCAGGTCGAAGGAGCGCTGCATGGGCTCGCCCACGCCTAGCTGCACGCGGGCGTCCCTGAACTTCTCGCCGCTCCGGTTGCTGATGACGGCCGAGGCGGTGAAGATGAGGGACTTCTCCTCGGCATCGGTGATGGCCGTGTACTCGGGGGCCCAGCGCAGGCCGTTGAGGGCGTAGGTGACGCGGAAGCGCACCTCGGCGTCCTCGGCGCTGTCCACCTCCCACACGACGGAGTTGGAGGAGCCGGGCGGGAAGCCGATGCCCATGACGGTGACCTTGTCGGGGTCGGTGAGCGGGACCAGCTCGAGGCTGCCGCCGTCCACGTTGGCCTTCTGCCAACTGAAGGTGACCTTGTTGCGGCCCTGCTCCAGCGGGATGGCGCGCTCCTCCTGTATCAGCGCCGAGGGCGGCGTGCCCAGGTAGATGCGGACGTTCTCGCGCTGGGGGATAGTGACCAGCTCCACGCGGGCCTGGGAGATGGGCTGGACGATGGCCAGAAGCAGCAAGGTCGCTCCGAGGAGCCTGGCGAGTCGGGTTGTCACGATGCCTGCACCTCCGGATTAGGTTGTGCCGACTTAGCGCTGGACGGGGGTCCGGGGAGTCGGCACCCTCCCAGTGCGCACTCGCGCCACCTCCGGTCCAGCGCTAAGTGCGCACAACCTGTATGCGCGGGAGTATGCGACTTCCGCCGCCGGCCGCCTACGCGGGCTGGCTTCGGCAAGCTCAGCCCAGGGAAGCCCGCGACTACCCACCGCGCCGCCATGCCAGTGCGCGTCCACCACCGGGTCGTCATAGGTTGGTCATCCCCTCGGCGTTCTTGCCGAAGTGCTTGCTGATCTTGAACTCTATGGTCTGGCTGCCCTGGCCGGGCAGGTCGAGGGTGAACTTGACCTGGTTGGTGCTCATTTTCTCGTAGGGCTCGTCGGTCTCGATGACCCAGATGCCGCCGATGTTCTCGAAGACCTCGATCTGGATGGGCTTCTCGCTGCGGTTGCGGACCTCGACGCGGTACTGCTCCTCAGTGTCCCAGCCGGACAGGCGCTTGTACTGGTTGAAGGTGAGCTCGAGCTTCTTGTAGTCCATGAGCTTGCGCTCGACGATGACCAGGGGATCGTTGCCGACGTCGAGCTCGACCTTCTCGCCGATGGGGCTGTAGGGCATCTGGGTGGTGGCGACCGGAATGAGGCTGGCCTTGGTGCGGTCGCGCAGGGCGTAGGCGACGCCTTTGGCCAGAGGCGTGGCCCCGAGGTTAGAATCCTCATCGTTGCGGAAGACGTAGAACTTGCGCACGACCTCGCCCCAGCGGTTGGGGTCGTACTTGTGCAGGACGCTGATGGGCACGGCCTGTCCGCTGATGGCCGCGAAGCGGTTGCGCCAGCCGTCGTTGACGTCGTGGGTGCCCTCGATGGTGTAGATGAAGTACTCGCCGATGCCGGCCATGCCGATGTCGGGGGCCTCCTCGGCCTCGCCCCCCGCTTCCTCGACAGCGGCGACACGCCCGGCCGCGGCGCGGCGGGCGGGGACTGCGACCGCTTTCCCCGCGAAGAGCCTATCGCCCACCAGGCCCAGGCTGACTTGCTCGGAGATGTCCTGCTGGGCGAGCTCGGCGATCTGCTGGACCACGTGCAGGTCGCCCACGACCAGCTTGGCCTGGGCCTGCTCGTAGTCCTCGCCGCTGCGGTTCTGGAGCTCGATGGCGCCGAGGACGGTCACGCGGCTCTCGTCGTCGTTGGCGATGACGCGGTAGTGAGGGCTCCAGCTGATGCCGCTGGTGAAGTAGCTGACCTCGACGAGGTACTCGCCCGCCTCCAGGCACTCGATGGTCCAGACCAGCGTGTTCTTGCGGTGGGGGGGGTAGGAGGCCTGCTGGATGAGGATCTTGTCGGGGGCCCGGACGGCTCTGATCTTGATGGAGGTGGGGTCAATCTGGGTGTCGGCCCAGGTGAACTCGATGTTGTTGGCGCCCTCCTGGAAGCCGATGGTGCGGCGGTCGCGCACCAGGGTGAGGTCCTGGTTGCCGTAGACCACCATCTCGACAGCCTCGCGGTCGGGGACCATGGTGAGGTCCACGTCGGCGGCGAGGGAAGCCGCGGCAGCGAGGATGAGGGTTGCGCAGATGAGGAAGCGTGTCATAGCGTGTGTCCTCCTCCTGGCGCGTCGGACGGATTCCATCCCCGGCCCACCGCCGCAGGCGTCGGCGCCGCCAGTCCACCTCATCCCACCCCGTCGCCAGCGGGAGCTGGCTCCTACGCATTTGCCTGCGCAGGTTGAGAACGGCCCACCCCTGGGCCACCGCCGCAGCCGTCAGCACCGCCACTCCACCTCATCCCACCCCGTCGCCAGCGGGAGCTGGCTCCTACGCATTTGCCTGGGCAGGTTGAGCCCACCGAACGGCCCACCCCTGGCCCACCGCCGCAGGCTAAAGCCTGCGACTACCCACAGCACCGCCAACCAGGCCCCCGGCCACCGCTCCTCCACCGCCGCAGGCTGGCTTCGGCAAGCTCAGCCCAGGGAAGCCTGCGACTACTCGTGCTACGTAGCGAAGTGCCGCTTCCGGCCTTCGTAGCCGAAGCTACTTCGGCGGAGTAGGCACTTCGCAGAGCAGCACCCACAGCACGTCCCGCCAGGGCGCGCCATTATCCCTGTGAGTTCTTGCCGAAGTGCTTGGCCACGTGGAACTTGATGGTCTCGGCGGCCTGGCTGGCCACTTCGAGCACGAACTTGACGGTGTTCTGGTCCAGTTTCTCGAAGGCGGTCGGGCTGGTCAGCGTCCAGTCGCCGTCCTGGTGCTCCAGCACCTCGACGGTGATGGGTTTCTCCGAGCGATTGCGGAGCTCGATCTGGAAGTCCTCTTCGGTGTCCCAGCCCTTGACCTTGCCAAAGCGGTCGAAGGACAGCTCGACCTTCTTGTAGTCCATGAGCTTGCGCTCGGCCACGATCAGGGGGTCGAAGCCGGCGTCGAGCTCGACCTCGGCGCCGACGGCGCCGTAGGGCATGCGCGAGACGACCACGGGGACGAGGCCGCGGGTGCGGAAGCTGCGCATGACGTAGGCCTCGCCGCCGGCCAGGGGGGCCCGGCCGAGGCCGGAGTCCTGGTCATTGTCGAAGACGTAGAACTTGCGCACGCGCTGGCCGTACCTGGTGGGCTCGAACTTGTGGCGGACCTTAGCAGGAACCTCGCCCGCCTCCAGAGCCACGAAGCGCACGCGCCAGTCGTCCTCCATGTCGTGCAGGCCGCCGATCTCGTAGATGTAGCTCTCGCCCAGGGCCTCCGGCGCCACGGGCGGGGGGGCTTCGGCGGGCGGCGGGCGTCCGGGGGGCCCTAGCGCGCCCTGCGGGCCGCGCTGGCCGCGGTCGCCTTGGGGGCCCTTGGCCCGGGCTATGCCTCTGCGGGCGAGGTCGTCCTGCATGGTGCCCATCTGGGCGGCCGTCTCGGCGATCTCGGGCCGGAACTCCTCGACGAGCCGATCCACCTCGCGCGCGAGGCCGGCGCCGTAGCGGGCCTCGGCGTCTCTGGGCAACTGCTGAAGCAGGCGGTTGGCGGCCATGCCGAATTCGTAGCGGGTCATGGCTCGGCCGCCCTTGAAGCTCTTGTCGGCGTATCCGGCCATGGCGCCAGCCTCGGTCAGCTTGCCCAGGGCGTCGTAGGCCCAATGGTCGAAGGGGACAGCCTGCTGGGCCCTGGGCAGGCCGCGGCCGCCGCCCGGAAGGGGCGTCACGTACTCGACGTCGCCGCTGACGAGTTGAAGCTGCGCCTGCCGGTAGTCCTCTCCGCTCTGGTTCTGGATCTCGAAGGCGGCGATGAGGCGCAGGCTGGACTCGTCATCGTTGGCCACCACGCGGTAGTGGGGCCGCCAGAAGAGGCCGTGGGTGAAGTAGCTGACCTCGGTCAGGAAGTCGCCCGACTCGGCGCTCTCGACGTCCCACAGCAGCGTGTTGATGCGGTTGGGTGGGTAGCTGGCCTCGACGACCCTCACGATCTGGGGACGGTCTACCGCCCGGAGGCGCAGGCTGTCAGGGGTGATGAGGGTGTCGGCCCAGGTGAACTCGATGTGGCTGGGACCGGCGGCCAGGGGGATGGTGCGGCGATCGCGCACGACGGTCAGGTTGACCGCGCTGTAGACGACCAGATGGCACTGCTGGCGCTCGGGCAGCGTGGTGAGGTCAATGTCGGCCCGGCCCGTCAGGCAGGAGAAGACGAGCGTGACGACAATCACGCCGGACGGCCATCCGCGCATGGCTCCCTCCCATGACCGGCAGAAAAGCCAGGGGACTGCTCAGCGAGTGTCTGCGGCAGCGTGCACCAGTTCCCTTTGACGAAATGGGCGCGGTTTTGTTCCCGGAGTCTGCGCAGATGTCCTCGGCCGGGGGGGTGTGCACCGAAGGCGTGACCAGCATCACGGAGTAGCACGGGCGAGGCGGGGGTAGGCTGATTGTGGAGTACAGATGGGGGAGCCCGCCTCTGCTCAGGCGTCTGGACAGCGCCTGCAAGGAGCAGGGGCGGGCCCGTTTTGGGCCGAGGCTAGCTGGGGAGCGCTCCCGAAAGAGACAGGTCGCGGGGGAGCTGGGCCCACAGGCGGAGGCTGGCGGTGGCGTGGGCCAGGCGAACGGCGGTCTCGTCCACCTCCAGGGCCTGGGCGATCTCGGCGAAGGTTAGCTCCTGTTCCTCGTACAGGGAGAAGATGAGGCGCTCGCGCTCGGGCAGGGCGGCGACCGCCTCGCGGATGGCCTCGGCCATCTGGCGCTCGGCCTCGGCGCCGCCGTCATTGAGGGCCCAGGCGGGTAGGGCGGTGAACTGGGAGGCCTCGGCCAAGCGTCGCTCCAACTCATCGGCCTCGAGGTTCAGGTGGTTGGCCAGGGTCGCCGTGGCATCGGGCTCGCACTGATCCTCGAGCTCGAAGAGAGCGGCGGCCAGCTCGTCCAGGCGGGCGTGGCAGGGGTCGGCGACGCCCAGGCCGCGCAGGTAGACGACGATGGCCTCGCGTATGCGGCGCTTGGCGAAGCGCTCGAACATATCGTGAGGCACCCCGTAGCAGGACTCGCTGGTGCGCACCAAGGCGGAGATGGCACAGCGGAGCATGGCCTGGCGGCTGACCTGCGCGGGCAGGCACGGATCGAGACGGGCCACCAGGTACTTGACGAAAGGCGCGTAACGGCGGACGAGCGACTTCTCGGTGGCGAACGCCTGGGCGGATTGCTTTCCCGTTGTGCTCCGAGGCATTGACCCTCCCCCCGTCGCATACCAGTGCGCGGGCCGGTGCTCAGGCCCCGCGCGCGTGGGCTGGGCGGCGTCTGCTTGGCCGGCATCAAGGCTGCGGCAACTAGAGGGATCGCTGGAGCCAAGGGCCGGTGCCATGGGGCACCGGCGTATTGCAGGGCCTACTCCTAGCTGGCGAATAGGGCTGCACACATTGCTGTGCCGCCGCCAGGTAACCGAACTCGCTTGTTACGACAGATCCGGGCCAGGGCGCCGATCTCCAGGCCAGCAGAGCGGGCCACCTCTGCGGAGGAGAGCGTACCCAGCCGACAACGACCGTGCGGCGTCGGCGCCGCCTGTCGAGCCATGGCCCGGGCAATGTGCTCCAACAGCCGCCTGCGCTCTTCCAGTGCGTGGACGAAGGCGCGGGCACGCCGCAGCTGAGGCTCGGGGCCCTGCCGTACCGTGGCGAGGCCAACGCGCGTGGACACGGGCACGGTGCCCACCAGGTGGCCGTTGTAGGCAGCGAGGACGAAGTCAACGGGAGCATCCTGGCCCCTCAGGTGCTCCAACCTGAGGATCTCCAGAGTGCCTCGGTCGCGGAGCCTGCGCAGCGCCTCGAGGGCTCGGCCCAGGCGATCGGCGGACCAGGTGCGACAGGCCAGACGGCCGACCGCCTCGTGGCGAAGCGAGCCGTCCGGATTGACGTTGGCAACGAGGAAGTCGCCCACGGAGTACAGAGACCGCTCAATCGCCGCCCGGAAGTCCCAGGTGACGGCCTGGCGCGGCGAACAGGCGGCCGGCAGGCGAGCCACGGGGCCTGGCCCGCGGCCATCGCCCTTTAGCCGGACAACGCGGAGGGCACTGCTCAGGGCCAACTGACGCTCCACGCGGCGTAGGAGGGCCTCGGCGTTGAGGTCCGCCAGGGCGGGCTCGGCGGCTGCCGCGCACCAGACGGCGGGCTTGGGGGCGATTGCCGGCGCCAACGCCGCCGCTGAGACGCTCATGGTACTCACCCAGTCGGCGGGCACACTCCCTCTCAATGTGCGTATCGGCAGTGGCAGTGGGAAGCTTGAGCCACAGTCGGCTGCATTTGTGGACGGGCGCGGCGTGGCAGGAGAAGCACGGGGCCAAGACCAAGGGGGTGTATGGAAAGCCGCTTTGCGGTGGCGGTGTCATTCAAAGGAGTGGAGGAAGTCCGATGGAGTTCCACGTGAAGGCGTCTGCCTGTGCTCGATGCGGCAAGTGCGTCGCCACGTGCCCCCTGGGAATGGTCGAGCTGCCGGCCGAGGGCCCCGTGCGGCTCAAGCCAAATGAGTGCCTGGTGTGTGGGCACTGCCTGGCCGTGTGCCCGGAGGGCGCGATTTCGGCAGATGGAGCGGCTGCCCAGCCAGTGCCCGAGCATGAGGTCGGGCTGGAGGAGCTGGGGCGGTTCCTGCGGTCGCGGCGGAGCGTGCGCGTGTACGAGAACAGGCCAGTGCCGCGGGAGTTGCTGGAGGAGGTGCTGGAGGCCGCGAGGTACGCCCCCAGTGCCGCCAACACCCGGAGCCTGCACTTCACGGTGGTCAGCGACCCGGAGCGCTTGCGGCGGACGGTGGGCACCATCATGGACTACTCGGTCCGGAGGTCGGCTCTGCTCAGGAGGAGCGCGCTGGCCAGGTTCCTGGTGCGGCTGGTGCGCAGCCCCATGAGCCAAGGCCTGCGACCGAAGGTGGCGCGGGCCGCGCGCGTCGCGGTGGAAAGCTGGGAGCGAGGCGGGCCGGGGTTCTTCCACAATGCGCCGCTGCTGGTCATCATACACACCGACGCAGAGGCCATTCTGCCCAGGGACGACGCGTGTTACACCGCCTACGAGGTGGCGCTGGCGGCGCACGCGGCGGGCCTGGGCTGCTGCATCATCGGCTTTGGGCCGCCGCTGCTCCAGAACCTGCCCCAGGTGCGGCGCGACCTGGGCATCCCGGACGAGCACGAGGTCCAGGTGGTGCTTACGCTCGGGTATGCGGCCGAGCGGTTCCCGCACTTGCCGCCGCGCGAGGCGCGCCCGGTGGCGTGGGTGTGAGCCCCACGGGCTTCGGCTGGCGCGAAGGGAACCGGCGGCGGCCGAGGAAGGTGCTGCTGCAACATGGGGAGATGTTGCACTCCAGAGATGCGCGACATCGGGGGATGTCGCACTGCAAAGAAGGGGTGATCGGCTTGGCGGAGATGACTTCGCGGGAGCGGGTGGGGCTGGCGCTGAGCCACAAGGAAGCCGACCGGGTGCCCATCCACGACACGCCCTGGGGGCACACCATCAACCGCTGGCACCAGGAGGGCCTACCCGAGGGCGTGGGGCCGGAGGCGCACTTCGGGTACGAGCTCACCGGGCAGGGGCCCGATCTGTCGCTGCAACTGGAGCACCAGGTCCTGGAGGAGACGGACACTCACACCATCTACAAGGACGCCAACGGGGCTACGCGGCGGAGCTTCAAGGATCACGAGTCAACGCCGGAGCTGATTGACTTCACGGTGACCAGCAGGGAGATATGGGAGGAGTACAAGCCGCGGCTGGAGTGGAACGCTACGCGGGT
>JBHIEF010000116.1:0-13606 GCA_046760465.1 Armatimonadota bacterium
GGGGCCAAGGCGGAGAATGCCGTATTCGCGGACTTCCTGCGCCGGGGGATACGGCCTGGATACTACGCAGAGAGCCAGCGAGAGGTGGACTTCGTCACCGGGCCGCCTGAAGACCCGGCAGCCGTGGAGGTAAAGTACGACGACACCTTTGACTGGGAGGATCGCCGGTTCCGAGGCGTCCGCCTATTCCTCAAGCGTTTTCCGGCTTGCCGGACGGTGACGATCGTGACCCGGGACGCGGTCGGCCAGGTGGAAGTTGGGCAGACGACGGTGACGGCCGTCCCTTTGTGGCGGCACCTGCTGCGTTAGGCTGCGCGCGTTCTGACGGGAGCATTGCGTAGTGAAAGCGGCCAGGATCTTCGGCAAGCGAGACCTGCGGGTGGTGGACAGCACGGACCCGGAGCCGGGAAGGGGCGAGGTGCTGGTTGCGGTGCGGGCGGTGGCGATATGCCCGGCGGACATGCGGCTGTACCGTGACTTCGAGACCGGCGGCGTGGTGCCGGAAGAGCCCATCATCCCCGGCCACGAGTTCTCGGGGGTGATCGAGGAGGTGGGGGAGAGGGTCGAGGGTGTGGAGCCGCGCATGCGCGTGGGGGTGGAGCCGAGTTGGCACTGCGGCCGGTGCGACCTGTGTGAGATGGGCTGCCACAACATCTGTCGGAACATCGTCTTCCCCAGCTTCCCGCCGCGGGATGGGGCCATGGCCGAGAAGATCGCCTGCCCGGCGTTCTCAGTCCACCCGGTGCCGGACGAGATGGGGTGGGTGGAGGCGGCGCTGGTGGAGCCGCTGGGCGTGGCGATCCACGCCGTGCGGCTGGCCCAACTTGAGCCGGGCGACGGTGTGGCCATTCTGGGGGCGGGGGTCATTGGGCTTTGCGTTATGCAGGTGGCGCAGGCAGAAGGCATCGGGGACATCGCCGTGGCCGAGCCGCGGGAGGCGCGGCGGCCGCTGGCGCAGAGGCTCGGCGCCGGGCTGGTTGCGCCGCGGGCGGACGATCTGTGTAGGGACATGGCCGACCCCACCGCGCAGCCCAGGGTCGTGTTCGAGGCCTCTGGAGACCCGCGCGCAGTAAGGGAGGCTCTGGAGCTGTGTCGCCCCGCGGGCGTGGTGGTGGTGATAGGCATTCCTGAACCCGATGAGGTGGCCTTCGAGTCGGCCATTGCCCGGCGCAAGGAGCTGACGCTGATCTTCACGCGGCGGTCGCGGGACACGCTGGGCGAGGCGGTGAGGCTGGCAGCGTCGGGGAAGGCGCAATTGGCCGAGCTTCCAGTGCTGACCTTTCCGCTGGCGGAAGCGCCCGAGGCGATGGAGGCGGCCATGGACCCGCCCGGAGATGTGCTGCGGGTGGTGATCCTGCCTAGTGCTTGACAGACGCCTCGAGGGAGGGTAGGATTGCCGCAGCGAAAGGAGGTGATGGGATTGTCTAGCGACAGTACCCGGAGGTGGCTGAGGAGGTAGCCTCCTCCGTCACCGAGGTGACCTCCTAATCCTCAGTCACCTCGACCGCCGCCCTGTGAGGGGCGGCGGTTTTGCGTTGCGGCGCGGCAGGGGACGGGGCGCGTGGGTGCGATCTACGACTCGGCGCTGAGGAAGCGCATGGCTACGGCGGCCAGGGCGGCGGCGCCCACGGGTAGGCAGCCTTCGTCCACCATGAACCTGGGGTGGTGGCCGATGGGCTTCTCCTGGCCCTCTCCCACGCCACCCACGGTCATCTGTGTGGCCGGGACTGCCTCGGCGAACACCGCGAAGTCCTCCGCGCCCATGCTCTTGCTCTCCGAGACGTCCACGTTGTCCTCGCCCAGGAGGTCCCGGCAGACGCCGGCGGCCATGTCGGTCAGCGCGTCATCATGCTTGAGCACG
This sequence comes from Armatimonadota bacterium, assembly GCA_046760465.1. Lineage (GTDB taxonomy): Bacteria > Armatimonadota > Zipacnadia > JAUWAU01 > JBHIEF01 > JBHIEF01. The sequence continues at coordinate 1,862 of JBHIEF010000116.1, forward strand.
GGCGCTCCGCGCTCGTAGCGCAGCTCGACAGTGCAGCCAAGGGCCGCGGCGGCGTTGCTGGCAGCCTCCTCGATGAGGGCGGGCATCTGGTCGCGCAGCTCCTCGTTGCGGGTGCGCACCGTTCCGCGGAGCCTGACCTGGGGGGGGATCACATTGTGGGCCTCGCCGCCGTGGATGGCGCCGATGGTCACCACCACCGGCTCGCCGGGCTCTACGCGGCGGCTCGGGACGGTCTGAAGGGCGAGGACCACCTGCGCAGCAGCGACCACGGGGTCGCGGCTCTGCTCGGGGTGGGCGGCGTGCGCGCCCTTGCCCTGGACGAGGATGGTGATCTCGTCGGCGGCGGCGAGTGCCACGCCGGGCTTGAAGCCCACTGAGCCGACTGGCAGGTCGGCGTCTACGTGGGCTGCCACAATGCCGTCCATGGGAGGGTCGTCCAGGACGCCGTCCGCGATCATGGCCTGGGCACCGCCCATGCCTTCCTCGGCAGGCTGGAAGATGAGCTTCGCCGCCCCGCCGAGATGCTCGCGCAGGCGCGATAGGATGAGGCCCGCGCCCAGGCCCATGGTGGTGTTGCAGTCGTGGCCGCAGGCGTGCATGATGCCGTCAATCTGGCTGGCGAAGGGGAGTCCGGTGTCCTCTTCCACAGGCAGGGCATCCATGTCGGTGCGGATGCCGAAGCACTTCCCTCCAGGGGCAGCGATCAGGCCGACTACGCCGGTCTTGCCGACGCCAGTCCGCACGGGCACGTCGTTCTCGGTGAGCACCTTGGCTACCAGGGCCGCCGTCTGCTCCTCGCAGAAGGCCAACTCGGGGTGTTGGTGGATTTGGCGGCGGACCTCGACCAGTCTCGGGGTCAGTTCTTCGGCCAGGCGCTTGATCTCTTCCAGCACTTGGCGGCTCCCTTCGCGACGGGGTCGGCGCGGCATTTCGACGGCTCGGCCGTCTTGACCTGGCAGGGGAAGGCCCGGCGGGGCGCGAAGTCGAGGCAGTTACGGAGCGCCAGTGAAGGGATGCCCCGTTGGCGATGACCGCATGGGTCGTAAGCTGCGCAATGCTCACGGGCGTGCTGGGCCAGTCCGATGCGCCCGGCGACCGGCTGATCGGGCTTCCCGGAGGCGAGGCGACGTTCGAGCTGACGGCGGAGGGGGCGCTGCGCGTCGGGGAGGCGGAGTACTGTCTGCTGCTGGGCGATGATAGGCTGGCCGTCGAGCCGGGGAGCTGGCGACGCCTTAGCGGATGGCTGCCCGCGTTCGAGAGCGAGGTCGAGGTTGTTGGGGTGGCGTATCAGTGCACGGCACTCGCCGCTCAAGGGCCGCAAGGGCCGGTGCCCGTGGTGGCAATCGAGGCGCGAAACGTGCATCTGGCCCGCCGGCGGGCGAGTGTGTGGTTATCCCCAGCCCGGGCACCGGTGGGATGGGCCCTCGACGAAGCCGTGTGGGCCTCGCGCGCCGACCCCGAGGGCACGGCGATCGGCTGGCAGGCCATTCTGGAGCGCGGCGAGCAGGCGGCGGTGGCCTTCATGCTATCCGACGACAGCGCGGGGGCGCAGGAGTGGACGCCGGATCGGCGGCAGACAGCCAACTTGTGGCATGAGGCCCTCGAATCGGAGGGCATCATCGTGACGCCGGACGTCGCGGTGAACCTGCTGTGGAAGCGCGCCTCAGTGCGGCTGCTGCTGGCAGGCGCGGAGGAGCGCGCAGAGGCCGAGGAGCAGGCGCGAGAGGCACTTGAGCGGCGGCGGGCGGCGGCGTGGACGCTTGGTGTGGCCGGGCAGGGCGAGATGGCGCTGGCCGAGGCGGCCAAGGTGGCGGCGCACATCAAGGGCATGATGGTGCGCGAGGAGGGAGAGGAATTGCACCTGCTCCCGGGCGTTGTGCGGGAGTGGCTGGCGCCCGGCAAGCTGACCTACTTCGCCCAACTGCCCACCAAGTGGGGCCGGGTGACCTGCTTTCTCAAGGGCAAGCACGGCCGGGGCGAGGTAGTCATGTACCCGCCTACGGAGGGGCAGCCGGCGGCGCTGGTGCTGCATGCCCCAGAGGACCTGGCGATCGCGCAGGCGGTTGTGGACGGTGAGAAGCGCGAGCCGGAGCCGGCGGACGTGGTCCGCCTGCCGCCGAACGCGCACATGGTCCAGCTCACGTGGGCGGACGAAGGCGCCGAGGCAGGGGAGGACGCCCCTGCGGGTGCCGGGCAGGATAACTGAGCCGAGCCCGGCCGGTCGTCGCGTTCTGGGCGAGATGCCCGTTTCGGCATCGCATGCTCCGCAGGATCTTCAGCAATGCGGCATCGCGCAATGGTTTGGGCGCTGTTGGGTGCTGCGCTGCCGCTGCATGCGCTGGCTGAGCCGGGGGGGCCTCGCCGCCCGGGGGCCTTAGCGCTGGCGCGTGAGACGCGGGGCTGGTACTTCCTCCCCGAGGAGGTCGAGCAGCCGCGGCGCAGTGAGCGCGAGTTGGCTCACCATCGCTTTGAGCCCGATCCCAGGGAGTATACCGTTGACCTGCGCGTCGCCTTCACCTACAACAGCGACTTGGATAACCTCGACTCGATCCCCGAAGTCCTGCCGGTGATGCTGCGCAGCCCCTTCCTGATGCAGAACCTGGAGGAGAACCCCCTGCGGACGGCCGCGCGCGAGGTGGAGCGCTACAACCACGGGGACAACCGGTTTCTGCGCCGGCTGGCGCAGGCTACGGCCTACGCGCTGCTGGAGGGCCACGACGGGGCGACGCTGGACAGGTCAGCCGTGCTGATGATGTCGCGGGAGCACTTCGGCCTGCGAGACATGGGCTTCAACCTGGCGGCGCGGACGCTGGTGCGGGAGCTGAGGGGCACGTTGGGCCGGGCGGAGACGAACGGCGACGAGGTCGCCGTGGACATCGGCGTGCATACGGTCACCAGCTACGACAGCCTGGCCAGCGTCGAGCAGCTACTGCTCAACGCGCACGCACGGGGCATCGGCGCCATCGTGGTGGCCGACCACGACACCATAGGCGGCGCGCAGCGCGCGCGCGAGGTGGCGGCCGACCTGGTAAGGGCCGGCAAACTGCCGGAGGACTTCCTGGTGATTGCCGGCGAGGAGGTGTCCAGCCGCGAGGGACACATCCTGGCCCTCTTCATCCAGGATTGGGTCATCCCCGGCATGACCGCGCGGCAAACGATCCGGGAGATCCACCGGCAGGGCGGCCTGGCCCTACTGTCCGACCCAGGTGCGAGCAACGGCGTGAAGCTGGTGGGGAACCTAGACTTCGACGGGTATGTCCTGCGGCCGGGGGTGCGCCGGTTCTACCGCACGCTCATGCTTCAGGATGACCCACGGGCGAGCGGCAAGGCGCTCTTCTACACGACGCAGACCCACTTCAGCGACGTCATCGAGGGTGTGTACACGATCGTTGACACGCCGGACCGTACGCCCGAGGGGCTGAAACGAGCCATTCTGGAGGGCTACAGCTACGGCGCCGGCAAGCCCTACTGGGCGCTGCTGGGGATTGTGGGCTTTCGGCCCATCACCAAGTATGAGCACACGCTGGACGGCTACTTCCGGGCGCGTCGCGCGGTGGAGCGCAGGCTGGAGGACCTGCTGGGGGCCGACAACGTGCGCCTGCGCATCTCGTGGACTCCCGCCGTGGCGGACCTGATGGACCTTCAGATCATCAGCACGCTGGACGACGTGTTCGACGGCAGAAGCCCGCTCAACGACTTCCCCCGGCTGGACGGGGCCAGCGTCAGCTACGGCCCGGTCATCATCGAGTACGACCGTCGCCAGGAGAGCGTCATGCTGTTCACGGCATTCCAGTTCTGAGGCGGGGCGGGGGGCCGCCGAGGCTCAGAGTTGGATGAGGCTGTCGGCGGCGGAGTCGTAGGCGTCGGAGCAGGTGAACAGGATGACCTGGCCGCCGCGGGCGTACTGCTTGAGGATGGCAATGGCCGCCTGCCGGCGCTGCGGGTCGAAGGAGACGAGGGGGTCGTCCAGCAGCAGCGGGGGGCGCTGGTCGGGCCAGATCAGGTCCACCAGGGCCAAGCGGGCGGCCAGGAAGACCTGGCCGCGCGTGCCGGAGCTCATTTCGGCCTGGGCCATGCGCTGCCGGCGCGCGCCACTGCCGACGCCAACCGGGATGCTGTCGCCCTTCTGCTCCGACCAGACGTCCATGGCCAGAGTCCTCTCGTCCACTCCCACGCGTGAGTAGCGTCCGCCGGTGAGTGGTGCGAGCAGCTCGCCGAGCCGGGGCGCCAGGACGTCGGTGGCCTGGCGCAGCGTTTCACCGCGTGCTTGGGCGATGGCGTCTCGTGCCGAGGTGTAGACGGCCAGGCGGCGTTCGTGGGCTTGCAGGCGCTCTTGGGCCGCCGACAGGCGCTCCCGCAGGGCACTGACCTGCTCGGGATCAACGCCCGCGCGGACGATGCCGTCGCGGCTGTCCTGGGCCTGCTGCTGGAGTTCGGCCAGGCGAGACTCGGCGCGGGCTATCTCCTGGCGCAGGGCCTCCTGCTGCTCGGGGGATAGCTCCGTGCCCTCCAGTTCGGGGTCGGCCAGGCGGTCCTCGAGGTCCTGTCGTTCCAGCCGGGCCTGCTTGAAGTCAGCCTCCAGCTTGCGGTGCGTCTCATCGTGCAGTAGTCCGCGTATCCGGTCCCTGAGCTGCCGGTCCTTCTGCCAGGCCTCGTGGGCTTCGCCTATCTTCTGCTGCAACTCTCGCGCGGTCTTGCAGCCCAAGTCGGCCAGGAGGGCGGTGGCATTCGCGCGGTTCTGTTGGGCGGCTTGCTGGGCGGCGTGGATGCGCTTGGCGGCCTCGGCCTTGAGCTGCACGTAGTCCACTTTGGGCGCATTCTGCGCCTTTACCAGGCCCCATAGAGTCAGGGCCAGTCCCGGCAGTGCGCCGGCCCAGATGGCAGAATGCACGAGGAAGCCGCCGACGGCAGCGAGGGCGACCAGCACGAGACCCACGATGGTGATCGGGTTGAAGATGGGTATGGGCGGCGGGGCTGAGGCTTCCGCCTCCTCTGCCAGTTGGAGCTCCTCCTGCTCCCTGTCGGCCTCATCTTCGCGCTCCTTGGCAGCGGCCTCCAGCTCGGCGATTCGGGTGAGGGCGCCGGGGCCGTCCTCGGCGATGCGGCTCATCTGCTGGGCACGCTGCGCCGCCTGCTCGCGCTGCTTGCGGAGCTGGTCAACTTGCTCGAAGCGATGGGCCAAGGCGTCGCGGCGCTCGGTCGCCTCCGACAGGTCACGCTCCAGCTCGGCGCGTTGTCGGGCCTTCTCCAGCAAGCTCCGCTTCACCGCCAAGTCCCGCTGGAGGGCCTCGGCCTCGCTGGTGGCGAGGCCGAGGCTCTGCCGGGCGCCCTCGGCGCTGCCCAGGCTGGCCTCAGCCTCGGCAAGCTCCTGCCCGAGGTGGGCCACCTCATCCCGTAGCCGCCGAATGGGTCCCGGGCGCTTGGGCTCAGTATCGTGCAGGCCGACGCTCAGCTTCCTGATGGCCTCGCCCAGGTCTCGAAGGGCCTCCTCGGCCCGCCCGGCGTCGCCAGTGCCGGTGACCTGCTGCTCGAGCAGGGCGGCGATCTGGTCGCGGCCGCGCTCGATATTGGCGATCTGCTCCTGGGGGAAGCAGGCCGTGCTCTGGAAGAGCGGCTGCCCGCGCAGGCCCAGGTCGGTCTCCAGGGCCGCCTGGACGGCGTTGACGTCTGCCAGTACGGCGCCCTGCGTTGGGCCCTCGAGGCGCGCGGTGCGGGCCTGGAAGTCCTTCTCCAGGCGCAGCGGGCCCTCGGGCGTGGTCAGGTCGAGGCGCAGACGGAACCTCTCCTCGGTGCCCCAGGAGCGCCGCGCCAGCACCTCCTGGTCGCTGGTGTCGGGCTTGGCGAAGAAGGCGGTGAGGATGGCGGCCTGCAAGGTGGACTTCCCGGCTTCGTTGGGCCCCTTGACGACGTTCAGGCCAGGGGACAGCTCAAAGCGCTGATCGCGCAGACAGCCGAAGTTCTCCAGCTCGATTGTGTTGATGCGCACCTATAGGACCTTCCTGCCCTGTAGAAGGGCCACGCCGATCTGTAGGGCCTCCTCGGCGCGGCGTCGCGCCTCCTGATCGCCCGCCGCCTCGGCTTCTGTGATCGCTCGCTTCAGCTTGCGCACGAACCTGCCGATGACCAGCTCCTCAGGGTAGTCGCGCTCGGCGATGGCGTCCAGCGCCACGTGGGATTCGTCGCGCAGATGAAGCCGGAAGAAGGCGCCCTGCAACTCCTCCTGTAGCTGGTCGGCGTCAACCGGCCGGTCGGGCCGGCCGAGTCCGTGCAGCTTGGCGTCCAGGACCAGGTGCTCGTCGGCCAGAGAGCGCAGCTTGTCGGCGATGGCGGCCTGGTCAGGATACTGCGCCAGGTCTATGTCAACCTGCTCGACGCGGAGCTGGCCAATCTGGAGCTGCTCGACGCTCACCTGGTCCTGCTGGTTGATGGTGACCGCGGCGGCGCTGCCGGCGCCGCGCTGGTCGAGAGCCAGGGGTTCGGGCGCGCCGCTGTAGTAAGCAGTGGTAGCGCCTTCACTGTGATCGCCGAAGGCGTGCCAGTGGCCCAGGGCCAGGTAGCAGAGGCCGGACTCGGCGATGGCGCCGGGGGGAATGCGCCAGGTCTCGTCGCCCATCGCACCGACTGCGCCCACGGAGGCGTGGGCGAGACCGAGGTCGAGGGCGTCGTCGCCGGCCAGGGGGAGGCCTGCCAGTGGGTTGGTCTCAGAGGTGGCGGCAGCGCAGGGCGTGCCGTGTAGGGCCAGGCCCAGATGGGGCAGGTCAACGCGCTGTGGGCCAGGCTGGGCCATGAGGTGAAGGTGTGGGCCCACTGAGTCGAGCTCGCCGCGCTCGTAGACGGAGTCCCCGCCAAGGCGGTCGTGGGTGCCGGGCAGGATGGCGGCGTGCACTGGGGGAGACGCCTCACCCAGGCCACGGAGTTGGGCGGCGACGAAGTCAACCGTGCGCTGGGCCGGGCGGGGCGAGTCGAACAGGTCACCGGCGATCACCAGCAGATCGTATCCCTGCAACGCCTCCTCGACGAGGCGCTGGAAGGTGGCGCGAAGCTGCTGCCGGTGGGCCTGGGCGCGCTCGCCGAAGGCAGCCGCGGAGGCGCCCAGATGGACGTCGGCAGTGTGCAGGATTCTCACAGGGCGCATGCCATGTTCCCGTCTGCGGCGGCCCTCAGCAGGCGGCCGCAGGCTCAGTGTACTCGCGCACCACTTGCCAGTAGCGCTCGTAGTTGGCCAAGGGCACGTTGGGCGGCACGGGCGCGTCAAAGGAGGGGATCCAGCCGCCGCGCTCCAGCGCCACCGGCACCTTCAGACGCGCTTCACGGTCGGCGTCGCGCTTGTCCTTCTGCAATGCGCGTGCGTCTAGGCCGCCCACCAAGCGGAGGCGGCCCTCATACTCGGCGGACAGGCGTAGAGCGTCCATGCCCGCGGCGGCGGGACAGGGCATCAGTGCGTTGATCCCGGCATCGAGCAGGGCAGGCGCCAGCCCGCTTATGTCCTGCTGGCGGTCGGCAGAGCCCTCCCGGCGCGAATCCAGGATGAACGCTACTGCGCCGCTGTCGGCGAAGACCTCGATCAGTTGCCGATAGTACGGCGCCAGGGCGGCAAAGGCCTGCCTCGACAGTGCCACTCCCTCCGGGCACAGGTCATCGTCCAGGATCACGAAGTCCAGCTCCAGCTCCTCAGCGGCGCGCGCGAGCGTCAAAGGCAGGTATTGGCCCAGGAAGTCGAGAGCCTGCTGGGCCAGCGGCTGAGCGGGGTCTGCTGCGGCCGGCTCGCCCAGCCAGCGCGCGAGCCACCTGGCGAAGCCCCGCACCTTGACGCCCAGGGGGTAGTCCCGCCCCGCCCAGCAGCGCCTACAGTCCTCCCAGTGATAGGGATACCGTATGGGCGACTCGTTGCTGTAATGCATGGTGAGCGCGTTCAAGGTTTCAGCGCTGTCCACGGGCAGGGGGATCTCCTGCGCGGGCGGAATGGCTTGGAGGCGGATGGGGACCAGCTCCCAGCGGTCCCATTGGAAGAACTGCTCCAGCGCCACGTCGGGCGGCAGGCCCTCGCGGTGCCAGCGCCGGATGGTCTCGGGCTCGAAGCCCAGCGGCTCCCAGTAGGGGAAGCGGTCGGCCTGCTGGAAGCTCATAGTGACGCGGAATCGTTCCCGGGGACTCATCCCGGTCGGGGCTTTCGTCGCCGCGCGACGAACTCCTTCGGCGTCGGAGCGGGCGAAGGGGCCCCGCGAAAGGACGGGAGCGCCGTGGCGGGCGCTCCCTGTCACATGCCGAGGTTCCACGGGGCGTCTACCCGCTGTCGTCGGCGGCCTCCGGCTCATTGCCGGGCGGGGGCGCTTCGTCCTCGGTGGACTCCGGCTCTTCTTTTTTCAGCAGGTCTTCGGGCTTCTCGGGCAGGTCTTCGAGGATGTCGTCATTGACCAGGGCCACGGCCTCCTGCTCGCTGCTGCGGGCGTGGACTTGGCCCTCCTCGCCGCCGGCCTTGCCAATGGTGATGGTGACGCTCTGCTTGTCGCCGTCGAGGGTGATGGTGGCCTGGGGCTTGTCCAGGCCGAAGGGCTTGAGGCTGGTGGGGTGCTCGACCACGAACTTCTCGGCGGCCAGGCCGGTGGCGGCCCAGACGATGTCATCCACGGCGCTGTACTCGGCCTCGCCCTCCTGGGGCTGCTCCATGAGCCAATCGGTGCCGCCGTCTTCGCTTTCTTTCTTGTTGAGGACGTAGGTGGTGCCCTTGTAGTTGACGGTGAGTCGCTCCACGTCGCTGGTGGACATGCTGACCATGGAGGTCTCGCGCAGGTCCATCATGTCCTTCTGGAGGTCGGTTATGGCACTGGCGTCGGCCAGCAGGATCTCGTCGCGTCCCTCGACCTTGGCGTAGACGACCTCCTCGGCCGCGTCCTCCTTCTTCTTACCCAGGAGTACGACTTGCTTCTTATCATCCTTGAGGCCAACGGTGACCCTGATTTGGGGCTTGGCCAGGCCATAGTCCTCGTCGGTCTTGCCCTCCTCCTTGTCGAGGAAGTCCTTGGCCTCTAACTGCTCGACCACCCTGAGCAAGTCGTCGCAGTTGTACTTGTCCGCCTTGGCCTCGACCGGCTTGATCAGGCGCCACTCCTCCTCGGAGACGCGCTCCAGGCCCAGGGAGCGGTCCTTGTAGTCCAGGATGAGCTGCTCGACCTCGTCGGCCGTGAAGTGGGTGAGGTGCTTGTCGCGCAGGTCGAGGGTCTTCTTGCGTAGGGAGTCGGCATTCCAGGTGCTGACGAGGATGAGCTGATCGTCGGCCAGGGCGTAGAGGTCGGAGCCGATCTTGACCTTGCCGCCGATCTGCACCTTGGCCAGCAGCCGGCCCTTGGTGTCGAAGCCCTGGATGATGGCGTCGGGCTTCTCCAGGCCCAGCTCGTCGGCGTGCTCGCGGAACATCTCCTCAGCATCGGCGGCGGTGAAGCGTGATTGGGCTTCCAGCGTGGCGAAGTCCTTGAGGAGCTGCTCCACGGCGCTCTTGTCGGCCAGGCCCTCTACCGGCTTGGTCAGGTACCACTCGTCGCCCCGCTTCTCCAGCACGACGTCCTCGCGGCTGTCCTCGCCCTCCTCCTGCTTGTAGTCAATCTCCAGCCGGGCCAGCTTGTCCGGGTTGATGCGGAAGACTTGCTCGCGCTTGGGCGGCTCGCCGCGCTGGAAGATCAGCACGTATCCCAGGAAGACGGCGAAGATGCCGACCAGGACGAGGGTGTGCTTCCACTTCATCGCCAGCTACCTCCTGCGCCACCAGACCACGACGCCGGTGATGGCCACCAGCGCGGGCAGGACGATGATGGTGATGATCTTGATGAGCTTGGCCTGGCCGGCGTTGGGCGCGAAGGTGCGGGTGGAGGCGGTCTTGGGCGGGACGGCGATGAAGGCCACGCGCTGAGCCAGCCAGGCAATGCAACTGAGGAAGAGAGTGCGGTTGCCGTAGTTGTCAATCCAGTTATCGTCTGCCAGGCTGGCGGTGCCGGCCACGATCAAGCGGGTGTTCTCGGCTTCGTCAGGCTGAGGCATGCCGGGCATGGGCGGAGGCGCGGTCTCGGGGCGCTTGTCCACGGCCACCAACACGCCGAAGGGGCCTTTGGGCTCGTCACCGGTACGGGCTTGGGTGCCTTCCTGGCGCCAGCTCTCGGGGCTGGTCTGGAAGAGGATCTGGGCGTCCTGTGGAGGGGGCGGCTGGTTGGGGTACATCTGCTCGGGCATCTGCTCTTCGACCTCCAACGGTCTGGGCAGCTCCATGAAGACGTCGAAGTTGCTGGCCGGACGACTGACCAGATGGTCCACCTTGGCGGTGGGGGCAGGGATGCTGGGGGCCGGCCCCTGCAAGGTCCAGGCACAGCGAGTGTCGAGCAGGTATCCCGACAGCGGCGTGACGCCGTAGTCGCCCAGTATCTCGCTCATGTCGGGCGAATCGGGGGGCGGACCCAGCGCGATGTAGGCGCGTCCGGCGTCGGCCAAGTAGTTGCGAATGGCCGTGACTTCCTTCTCGTGGAGCTTGGACCTGGCACCCATGATGACGAGGCACTTGCAGTCGTCAGGCACCTTGATCTGGTCGTCCTCGGCCTCGGCGAGCAAGCTCAGGCTGGCCACTTCGTACTGCTGGTCCTCCAGGTCGCTCTTGGCCTTGGAGTAGGAGCGCATGGTCTGGTCGGACTCCAGTCCTCGCTCCCCGTGGCCGGAGAGGAAGTAGACCTTGGGCTTCTCGTCCACGGTGACCTCGGCGATGGCGTTGGTCACCTGCTGCTCGTCTATGGTGTATATCTCTTTGCGGCGGTCGCCCGCCTTGGCCACGGCCTGGTTGGCGCTGGTGACGCCGTAGTCGGTGGCCTTGTCGGCGTCCTTGCGGACGTCGTAGATGTAGGTGACCAGCTTGGCTGAGAGCTCGTCGTACTGGCCGAACAGCTCCTCCGCCTGGGCCGCCTGCATGGAGCCGTAGTTGGAGCCCAGGTCGTAGAAGCCGACCAACTCCACCTTCCGGTCGAGCTTCTTGACTAGCTGCTTGGATGACTCCGACAAGGAGAAGCGCTTGCCCTCGGTGGAGTCCCACTTGGCGTTCACGTAGCGCAGGGCCACGTAGTTGGCCAGGACCAGAATGCCCAGTATGGCCAACAGGGCGACGGCGGTGTTGGTTGCGGCGAAGGCGGTACGCCGAGTGATGCCGCCGATGATCTCCTCGTGGAGGAGGTAGACGGAGGCGATGACGGCGCCGCCGCCGACGATGACCAGGATGCGCGCCGGCCAGGTGAAGCTGCCGGACACGGACCACCAGATGAGCCCGAGCACGACCAGGACGAGGCCAACGAGGACGGCGAAGCGCGCCGCCACCTTCAGCGGCGGGGCCTCCTCGGGCAGCTCCTCGCGCATGACGCGGCGGGGCCGGTCGGCGCGCCGCCGGCGGCGCCGCTTGCGGCGCTTGGGCTTGCCCTCCTCTTCCTCCTCGTCCTCCTCGGGCTCCTCGCCCTCGGCGGCGAGATCCTCCTCCGCCTCTTCCTCTTCTTCGGGCTCTTCGCCCTCAGGCTCTTCTTGCTCTTCGCGCTCTTCGTCTTCAGGCATGGTCATCACCCGGTGCGGATTTGGGTTAGTCGCCCAACAGGGATCGCCGAAACTGTCGCCCTGAACGAGGCGAAGGGTCTGGTGCGAGATTCTTCGCCTTCGGCTCAGAATGACAACCTAGCGCCAGCGCGTGCTCTCGATGGCGCGCACGCTGGCGAACAGGAAGAAGACGAT